>CAJFTM010000004.1:111046-121455 GCA_904419945.1 uncultured Clostridia bacterium | reverse complement strand
CAGTTCGGGAAATGCGAGGGATAACGCAGGACGAGCGGCAGTTCAAAGCGGAAGTAAGCCAGACAATAAAAAGCGAGATAACTCGTTCAGTAAATGAGGCAAAGAGTTATGCGCTTAAACAAGTGGACGAAACGCTGGCAGAGGTCAGAGAGCAACTTAAATCCACGGCGAAGGAAATCGAGCGCGAGCGCAGCGAAATAAAGTTAGAACACGGCTTCCACAAGTTTATGTTCTGGGCTACGCCTATACTTCTGCTCGCACAGACCTTTGCAATTATATTTTTACTGCTGACTTAAAACTTAATAAACGCTTAAAAGGAGGAAAGTTATCGAACAGACTACATAACAACGGGGAATGGCGAGAAGAAAACGAAACACTACGGGAATACCGGATTATGAAATCAATGCGCTTGCAAGAGCGATATTACCTGCCATTCAGGCACTCTTTGAAACTGAGGAGGGGCAAAGAGAGTTTGAAGAATGGAAGGAACAAAAACGACAACTGAATATGAAATAGATAGAAAGACGTCCTGTTGAAACCATAGGGACTACACCGCTCAGACGGTAATACGAAGAATTCGCAGTCAAAGGTGAATATCTGGATAAGAAGATATTATTTATAAAACCAGAAAGGTTGAACCGAATATTATAAACCTGAACAACGGTAAAGAGGGTAGAGTATTGTTCTCTACCCTCTTTTTTGGTTTCAACACTTTTTTAATTCCAATAATGTAATAGATGTCAAATAATTATATTTTAATAAAGTTATGTATTATGCAGATGATAAAAAGTTGCTATGGATAATTTCAATGATATTTAAATTTATTGTCCATTGAAAGTTATAATATATCTTTTAAAAAATATATTGGAGTCACAGCAGCGATTTTACCTCCTGTGACATCAGATATGGTTCCATGCATAATTCCATATAATTTTGTATCTCCATGATTTGCTATTAGTGTACCTATAGTTTGATAACCCATATCAAACACCGGGCCGCCACTATATCCTCCAACAGATGGATTTTCGAGGCAAAAGAACTCACTTTCCGTTTTTGTATCTTCCCTTATTAAAGATACAAGCCCTGAAGAAACAAATGAGCGGAATGTGAAAGGACTATATTTCGCGCCGTTTGCTCCTAAACCTTTAGGAAAGCCCACACAAGTTAATTCAGTATCTCTTGATGGTAGTTTACCGGATAAATCAATATTTTCGAATGGTAAACAACGATTTGATAATAAATCCATATTTTTTGATACATCAAGCTCCATATAACAGATATCTGCGGTTGGATGATAATGCCACACAACAGATTCATTAAGGCTTTTTAGTTCTTTTTTGGATGAGTTATTTTCAGAATCACAGAAAACTATATAGGTTCTATCATTAGTTTCATTGGCGATATGGGCGGCAGTAACAAGAATTGCACGCAAGTCTTTACTTATAAATATGCCTGTCCCAACTTTTTCGGCGTTTTCGCTATCTATAAGAGGTGTTCTGATATTACAAACCACTCTAAAAGCGCCTTCCCGTTTTAATTGCATCTTTTTCCTCCCTTTTATTTGTGATTATATTAATGATTATATAGTATCACAAAAAAATATTAAAATCAATACTTCTTTAATTTTTTTTGTTCTTGTATTGTATCTTTCAGAACAATGTTTTTGAGACTATCAGAAAAAATTAAGATAAATCTAAAATTACAAACAAATTAATCTAAGAGCTAGGCAATTTGCTATAAACAAGATACCAAATCATTTACGGACATAACAGCCGCATAATTTATAGGCTGATTACAAATCCAAACCCGCTTTTAAATATAGATAAGGTGTTCGGATAATTAACATACGGGTCACCAAACGGAAGCGAGAAAGTAAAACCTTTCTCGCTTCCGTTTTGCGATGGCGACGGATTCGAGCCGGCCGCGCGAAGCGCGGGCTGTTCGTGCGCGCAGCGCTTTGCAGCGAAGCTGCAAGCCCCCGGTGGGGTCACCAAACAAGTTAAAGGCGAACCCGTTTCCATTAGGAGACGGATTCGCCTTTATTGTATACTTTAAGTAAAAATTAAGGCGGGATGCATATGATTATTATTGAGAAAAAAGATTTAGATTTATATCGCTACAGCGTAGCAAAAATCATCTTCTTGAGGGTATATGAAGAATACACTTTTTTAGAAGATGTAAAAGGAAGTAATTGTTTATTGGCTAGAAAAGGCCAAGAACGATTTTATATTTCCGTTTTCGGTAAACCAACTATCGATTTAGGCAATTTTAATTTAAATAGCAATATCTTAATATATTATCAAAAACCTCAATTCAGTCGAAATAGAAATAAGTTTAATAACGGTCTTGTTTACGAATTAAGCGATGAATTTGATGAGCAATATAACATTGCCTTAAACGAAGCTATTCTATTTCCCAATAAATTTATTAAAGACAACAAACAATTTGATTTGTTTTTGGAAGATATTAAAATCAACGCATTTGTTGTCCACGACACATCAGGCAAACTATATAAATATTACTCAACAAGGAAGGTCAAAGAGAATAAATATGGTATAAACGATGGATACGTCTCTTTTCTTAATCCAAGTTGTTTTAATGATCCGTTTGATTGCTCTTATGTTTTACCCAATCGTAAATCCGTATCTAATAAATTTCGAGTTTTATGCACAATACAAGATCCCAAAAATATTCTAATGTGGTCTTACTACGGAGAATATCACAAAGGGTACTGCTTCGAGTATTCTAAACATGAGATTGTTTCAGAATTAATTAATTTGAACATAGATGGGTTATGCATAATGGGAAGAGTACAGTATGCAGATGATAGACCTTATTATACAAGTCCAACTAAAACATTCTCTTATAGCAATATAAAGTCTATAATAGAATGTACTTTTACTAAATTTAAGAAGTGGCAACACGAAGAAGAATATAGGTTTGTCATTGTGTCAGATAGCTTTTCTGATGAAAATGTAGCAATCACATTAAAGATCCCTATACATAACATAATTAATGGATGTAAAGGCGACGGGATGCCTGTATTGGATTCAAATAATGAGCTGACCCCAGTAAAAAAATTGGTTGTGGATGACGAAAATTATAAATTGATTTAAATTATAGCGGCGGGTGCTTCAACACGAAGCGCCCGCCGCTTTGCCTTTTAGTAAGGCGGATGAATCTTTGCGCTACGAGAGGGGGGGGGTAATCCGTGGATGGAGGAGCCTTTTATGCCCTTGCAGTGGGGAGCACCGATCCGTTGTAATTGATTTGTTCCCGATTTTTTCAGTTTCACTCTTGCAAGGCGGGTCGGTTTATGGTATAATGGATGTGCGCTCAAATTGAATACCCATACAACAGGTTACACATTGGCATTGGTGTACCCTTTCTTTCCTGTTGTATGGAAAATTTGAGCGCAAACAATTAAGGGATACATACTTTGCGGGCGTCCCTTAATTGGGGCGCTCTTCTTTATTTTCATGTAAATTGCAAGCTGCCCCTTGCAAAACCATCCCGCATGTGCTATACTGTAGGGGCGACACAACTGTATATTTGCGAAGAGTGGTACAAACTAGGCATGTTGTACCTCCTTTTTCCCATTCTTCGCGGAAGTTGTGTCGCAGCAATCGGAGATACAATGCAGGGCGTGTCTTCGGTTGAAGGCACGCTTTTTTTCGTGCATAAAATCCAACAACCTGCAAAATAAGGAGGGAAATTTATGAACGCTACCCAAAACAGGCGCACGCTGCTTGCGGCAGTGCTTGCACTCGCCTTTGCGCTTTGCGTTGCCTTCGGCATACTGCTTTTATTGCCGAAGACGCCGGCGGCCGCGGCGGAAGAGGAGCATACCGACCACAGCGGCTGGACGGCGGTGAGCGACGTTTCGCAGATCAGCGGCGACGGGAACTATTATTTAGAGACCGACGTAACGGGCAATATAAGGGTGAGCGGCACAGTTACCCTCTGCCTGAACGGCCATATGCTGACGGGCACGGGCGAAGGCTCTGTCATCACCGTGCAGAGCGGCGCCGACGTTACCCTTTGCGACTGCAACGGCACACAGAGCACACACTACTATACCGTCGACGAAAGTACCGGCTTCTATAACTTTGCCGGCGTAACGGCGGATACCGCGGGTGCGCAGGCGATCGAGGGCGGCGTTATCACCGGCGGCGATACCGGACAAGGCGGCGGCATATATCTGAACGGTTTGTCTGCAACTCCCACCGCCGTTCATATGTATGGAGGTACCATTGCCGGCAACTATGCAAGCAGTACAGGCGGCGGCGTAGTCGTTGCCAACTATGCTACATTCACTCTGTATGGCGGAACGATTGCGGGCAATGAAGCATATGATTCCGGCGGCGGTGTGTACGTGGGAGCAAACGGTAAATTTGTTCTGGAAGGCGGCGCTCTTTCGGGCAACAGTGCCTACTATACAGGCGGCGGCGTACTTATCGACGGCGCGTTTGAAATAAACGGCGGCGAAATATCCGGCAACAGTGCCTCTTCCGGCGGCGGTATAGCTGTTTATGGCGGGCTTAGCGAAGGCAACGGCGTTGCTACAATCGTCGGCGGCTCTATATCGAATAATAATGTCGATTACGGCGGCGGCATATATGCTTTTGCAGCAGATATTGCAATCAGCGGCGGCAGCATTAACAACAACACCGCAGGCGTAAGCGGCGGCGGGATCTATTTCCTTGGGGACTGGGAATACGGCGATAATGACTATACGCTTGCCATAAGCGCAGACGCTGCGATTTACAGCAACCAAGCGACTGAAAAAGGCGGCGGCATAGTCGTTGATTATGCAAAGGCCGATATAATCGGCGGCGAAATCTATGAAAACACCGCCACAGAGGACGGCGGCGGCCTATATGCTAACTATTGCAGCGAAATTTACATAAACGGCGGCAAAATTTATGAAAATACCGCCACTGAAAATGGCGGCGGTATCTTTGTTTATGATGAGAGCGCCATAATGATCGAGGGCGGCGAAATCTATGAAAACACCGCCACAGAAGACGGCGGCGGAGTATACATTATGTCTTCAGCCGCAACGATAAGCGGCGGTTCAATTTATGGCAACTCGGCGGAAAGCGGCGGCGGCATTTATCTCGACGGCGACAGCCTCACTTTAGAAGGCGGCACGATTTATGAAAATTCTGCCGAAAACGGCGGCGGAGGCGTCTATACTGCGCATGGCAGCGAATTTGCTATGACGAGCGGTAAAATCATAAACAATTCCGTAAACGAAAACTATTACGGTGGCGGCCTGTATGCCGCAGGCGCCATTGAAATGAGCGGCTTCCCCGTGATAACGGGCAACACCGCAGGCAGTATTGCAAACGATCTGGAGATAAACAGAACGATAGGCAATCGAATCGTTGTTACGGGTGCGTTTACAAACGGCGCGAATATAGGCATTATCGACCAGCAGGGCAGATCTATGACCGAGTTCACTTCGGGCTACTCCTCCTATAACACCGCAGACCCTGCAACCTACTTCTTTGCCGACGATGGCGCCTATGCCGTGCAGCTGAGCGCAGACGGCGAGGTCGAAGTTGTTCAGGCCATCTACACCGTAATCTATGTGGGGCTGGACGGCACGGAGACGAGCGTAACGCTTGACATGGGCGAAGATTTAACGCTGAACACCGTAACGGCGCAGGCGGGCTATATCGGCGGCTGGACGATCCACGAAAACGGAACGCAGATCGTCTACGACGGCGGCCGGATTATTTCGGGCGGGCTCGGCAGCCATCACGGCGAAGTCATCTACCTCTATGCCGTGCAGGAGCGCGATCTCGGCACCGATATCGACGCCGTCGCGGCCGACCTCGCGGAAGCCGTCGCGGCGGTCAACGAGGCGCTGGCCGGCGCAGATGCCGAAGACCTCGCCGCGGCGCTCACATACCTGATCGACGCCTACAAGGCGGCGGACAGCGCGCTTGCCGGAGAGATCGCCGGCGACCTGAGTGCGTTGGAAGATGTGCTGCGCGCGGCCGACGAGGCGCTCGACAGCGCCATAACGGCCGTGCAGGAAAACCTCGACGCGGCGGTCGAAGATCTGGAAGGCTCGATCGCAGCGCTGGAAGAGGCAGTCGCAGAAAAGGCCGACGCCGCTGCGCTCACGCAGGCGATCAGCGATCTGACGGCGGCGTATCAGGCGGCGGACGAACGGATCAACGCGGATATCGCCGGCCTGGAAGGCGCGATCGGCGGGATGGAAGATTTGCTTGGCGACGCGCAGGCGGCCCTGCAGGAGAGCATCGATGCGCTCGAAAGCGCTTACCAAGAGGCGGACGAGGCCATTTGGGATGCGATCGAACAGCTGCAGAACGCCGTGGCCGATCTGAACGGCCAGCTGGGCGATCAGCAAGGAACGGTCGAGGATCTGCAGGGCCTGATCGACGAGCTGCAGAACGCCGTGGCCGATCTGAGCAGCCAGCTGGGTGATCAGCAAGGAACGGTCGAAGATCTGCAGGGCCTGATCGACGAGCTGCAGGAGCTGGTCGGCGATCAGCAGACACAGCTCGACGGCGATGCGCAGACGATCCGAACGCTTATCATAACATTCTCTGTCGTCATGGGTGTCATCGCGCTGTTGAGCATAGCCGGATTCGTGCTTGCGCTCCGCAAAGGAAAGAAATCGTAAAAATCGTATTTAATTAGGAAAGCCGCCCTCTTTTGAAGGGCGGCTTTTTCGCGGATGGCGTATGTTTCGGCCGGCCGATATGGATGCGCGGCGCACTTTTACGCCTTTGCCCAAGGTGAGCAGCGCCATTGTCCGTCGTTGCCTTTGCCGAGCAGCGTCTTTACCGCGTCTGCCAATGTTCCGAGGTAGCTTGCTCCGTCATAGGCGGCGCATACTTCCTTCCAAAAAGCGCCGCCGAACAGGTACGAGCGGGCAAATTCGCGCCAGCTGTCGAGGCCGCCTGCCGCCACTTGCCCCATGTCAGAAAGCAACTGCAGAGTCTCTGCTTTAGTCAGCCAGCCCACAAAATAACCCCATCGGGTAATCATTGCCGCGCGGCCGATATCCCAGCCAAGCAAAAAGTCGGCGTCATATTTGTCTTTAAAGTGTTGTACGAATGCCCAGCCGCGCCGGATGCCTTCCTTGTCTTCCTCGTCGGTTTCTTCGTTAAACAGCTCTTCCGGGGAGGCAGCCTCGGCGTATGCCGCAAAGCGGGCGCGGTAGCCGCCGCGGGAGAGGTACAGCAGAGTATCCAAAAGCTCTTCCCTCCCGCAGATGCCCCAGCTGTTCCGCATAAGATTTGCTATTTGCTGCTCGTATAGCGGGATGTGCTCTTCTACGTCTAATTTGTCGAGGCTGTGGCCGTTGACGGTGGAGATGATGCCGGAAAGAAGGATGCAGAACTTCTCCCAGCGAGAGGGGAGCGCGCCATATTCGGCGGGCTGCGGTTCTTCGAGGGCGTCTACCTCCCGCATCTTCTCCTCCGTATATTCGTAAAACTGTGCGGGCGTCAGCTCCGCCTCTTCCTCTTCTTCGTCGTCCTCTCCTCCCATCATCGCATAGGTATCGAGGGCGGCGGAAAGCATGGAGAGGTCGCCGCCGTACAGCGCTCCAAGCACGTCTTGCTGCGCTTGCGCAGCTACGGCCTCCGCCTGCCTTTTGATCTCTTCGGAGACCTGCTCCTGCATGGCAGCAGACTGTTTTGCAAACTCTTCACCCATCATCTGTGCGAGCACCTCGCGCTGACGCTGCAGGTTCGCCTCGTTCAGCTCTGCCGCTCTGCGGGCGCTCTCTTCCTCTTCGGCTTTGCGCTTTTCTTCGTCCGCGTCGGCAATTTTTATTTTTTCTGCCGCTTCTTCCGCGCGCTTTTGCATCTCCTGCATCTTCTTGGCGGTGCGTGCCCTGATCTCGTCGATATTCATGTTTGCCTCCCGAATATAGTTGTCCCTAGTGCAGGTGTTTACCGCGCACAGGCCGTTTTACTGTCAAAGAGTTGCCCAAACCTCCGTTCACTGTCTCCGCAAAGGTGGAGTATTGTCACATTTGCACAAAGTTTCACGGAATGGTTTTTTACCATTATACCATGCCTTTCGCTCGCGCGCAATACTTGGCAAAAAATTTTTACGAACAAAAAAGAGTAAACCTCTATAGAAGGATGAAGGGAGTGGCAGACCTATTCGTACTGCACGGCCGCCGCGTGCGCGCTCTGCCCGTCGCCCGCGAGCGTGATGCCGCCCGGCGGCGAAGCATATTCGTATATGAAATGCATTTTGTTCACTTCTCCTGTAGAGTATCTCGATTGTACCATATCTCTGCGCGCCCGTCAATCGCATGCGGAAAAAGGTCCGTGCGGGCGGGGCGCCGTCCTCTTCCGATCTTCCGCAAATTCGGGCGGAAGTATTTACTTTTGCGCCGGCGTGTGGTATAGTGGAGGCATAACAGGGAGGAAAACAACTATGCAGCGCATCTGGATCGTAGAGGACGACGAGAGCATCCGCGAGGAATTGTCCGCTCTCCTGCGGGGCAACGGCTACCTGCCGGTGCAGGCTCCGCCCTGCGAACTCGCCCTGATCGACGTCAATCTCCCCGGCGAGAGCGGCTTCGAGCTGTGCCGGAAATGGAAGGAGAAGTCCTCCGCGCCCGTCATCTTTTTGACCGCGCGGGACACCGCCGCCGACGAGCTGGCCGGCTTTGCCGCGGGCGGCGACGACTATATCAAAAAGCCCTACAACGCCGCGGTGCTCCTCGCGCGCATCGCGCGGCTGCTCCGCCCCGAAAAGCGCGTGCTCTCCGCAGAGGGGCTGACGCTGGACGAGGACGCCTTTACCCTCTGGCACGGCGAAAAGTCCGTCACGCTCACCAAAACGGAGCAGCGCATTTTGCACTGCCTGCTGCAAAAGCGGCTGTGCTCCAAACAGATGCTGATGGAAGAACTGTGGTCGGACAGCTGCTATGTAGACGAGAACACGCTGTACGTCAATATCAACCGCCTGCGCGAAAAACTGCGCTCGATCGGTGCGGAGGGCGCCGTTCAGACGGTGCGCGGCGTGGGGTACCGGCTATGAGTACCGCCCGTTTTTTGCGCTCGAAGCTCGTTCCCGCGTGCATCCTCGTCCTCGGCGCCGCCGCATGGAGCTGGCTTGCCGCCCTGTTCGCCGTTCCGCCCGCCTTTATTGCCCTTTCCGACGGCATTCTCGCCCTCGGCGCAGCCGTCCTGTGGCTGTGGCAGTACCTGCGCGCCCGCCGCCGTCTGCAGCGTTTGCGGCGCGCCGCCGAGGAGATGGGGGAGGAGAGTTATCTGCTCGGCGAAGTGCTCGAACCGCCCGCGGATGCGGTGGAAGAGGAGTACTACGCGGTCATGAAGGAGGTCTCCCGCTCGGCCGTCGGCGCCGCCGAGTCCGCCATCCGCGCCCGCGATGAATACGGCGACTATGTGGAAAAGTGGGTGCACGAACTCAAGACGCCGCTCACCGCCGCATCCCTCATCCTCGCCAACGGCGGGGATGCGCACAGACTGCGCACCCAGCTGCGCCGCGCGGACAACCTCGCCGAGAGCATTCTCTATTATGCCCGCCTGCGCGACCCGGGCGCGGCGCGCCGCATCTCCCGCTTTCGCCTGAGGGAGGCGGCGGACGAGGCGGTCCAGGGGGAGATGGAACTGCTGCTCGCAGCGGGCGTGCGCGTGGAGGTAGAGGGTGACGCCGAAGTTTCTACCGACCGCGGTGCGGCCGTGTTCGTCATCAAGCAGCTGCTCGTCAACTGCGCCAAATACTGCCGCGGCGGCAGAGTGCGCATTGCGGCGGAGGGCAACGCGCTCACCGTGGAGGACGACGGCCCCGGCATACCCGCGCACGAGCTGCCCCGCCTGTTCAGCCGCGGATTCGTTGGAAGCGCCGGCCGGCGCGCGGGCGGCGGCACGGGCATGGGCTTGTACCTCGTCCGCGAAACGTGCGCCGGCCTCGGCATCCGCGTCGCGGCGGCCTCGCGGGAGGGGCAGTTCACCCGCTTTACCTTCACATTCCCGCAATAGCGGCGGCCCTTTTGCGGCGGGGCGGGTCCCCGCATTTTTTGCCGCACCTTTTGTCCGTTTGTCGGGCGGCGGGGCTTTTCTTACAAAACTGTAAGGCGGGCGTAAGGTTGTGTTAGACGATCTTGCGCCCGCCCGTGCTATAATGAAGGTATAAGGAGGAAATATGCCATGCAGGAAATTTTGAAGGTGACCAACGCGGTCAAATACTTCGGCAGCGGCAGCGCGGTGACGCGCGCGCTGGCGGGGGTATCCTTTTCGGTGCAGAAGGGGGAATTTCTCGCGGTGATGGGCGCGTCCGGCTCGGGCAAGAGCACGCTGCTCAACGTCATCGCCACCATCGAGCCGCTCAGCGGGGGCGAGATCGCCGTCGAAGGGCTGCCCCTGTCCGGGATGCGCGAG
>CAJFTM010000004.1:0-111024 GCA_904419945.1 uncultured Clostridia bacterium | reverse complement strand
CAGGAATACAACCTGCTCGACACCCTCACCGTGCGCGAGAACATCGTGCTCCCGCTCAACCTGCGCCGCACGCCCGCGGAAAAGACCCGCCGCGAGCTGGAGCGGGTGAGCGAGGCGCTGGGCGTTGCGGACCAGCTGGACAAATTCCCCTACGAGCTCTCGGGCGGGCAGCGGCAGCGCGCCGCCTGCGCGCGGGCGGTCATCGCCTCCCCCGCCCTCATCCTCGCCGACGAGCCGACGGGCGCGCTCGACTCCAAAAATTCGCGCAGCCTGATGCAGATCTTCCGCATGATGAACGAGAGGCTCGGCTCGACCATCCTCATGGTCACGCACGACGCCGCCGTCGGCTCGTACGCCGACCGCGTCTTCTTCTTGCAGGACGGGCAGATCTACACCGAGCTTTGCCGCGGCGAGCGGGACCGCGCCGCCTTCGCGGGGGAGATCCTCACGACGGTCGCTTCTCTGGGGGGTGAAGGCGATGCTCTTTAAGCTCGCGGTGCGCAACGTGCGGCGGCAGGCAAGCAGTTACCTGATCTATTTCATCACCGTCATGCTGACCGTCGCGACCGTCTTTGCCGTCAACAACATGATCTTCAGCGACGTCGTCACCGTCCTGCAGGAGCAGTACGCCGACTTCGTCCGCCCGCTGCTCGTCGCGCTCAGCGCCGTGCTCGCCGCGATCATGGCGTTCGTGCTCGCCTATGCGACGACCTTCCTGCTCCGCCGCCGCAAAAAGGAGTTCGGGCTGTATCTTACCCTCGGCCTCTCGCGCGGGAATATCCTTTCCCTGTTCGCGGGGGAAACGGCGATCACCTTCCTCGTCTCCCTCGCTGCGGGCTCGCTGCTCGGGATCGGGCTGTACTACGGGCTGATCGAGGCCTTTGCCGGCTTTATCGAGTGGTCGTACGACCCCGGCGGCTGCACCTGGGCGGGGTCTGGCCTGACGCTCCTCATGATCGCGGGCGTGTTCCTGCTCTCCTCGGCGGCCTCCCTCGGCTACCTGCGCTTTGCCAAGATCTCCGTGCTGCTCGCGGGGGAAAACAGGGTGGAAAAGAAGGCGCGCCTGCCCCTGCTGTGGGCGGTGCTTTTAGTCGTCTCCGTCGCCGCCTTCTTCTGGGCGGGCGGCACCTTCCTCACCTGGATGCAGCGCGGAGACTTTTTCGACCACTTCGACGAGATGATCGTCTCCGTCTCCGTGATGCTCGTCTCCGTCTTCGTGATGCCCCTCGGCGCCATCCACGGCGGGACGTGGCTTCTGCTGCGGCGCAGCTGCTGCCGCGCGAAGGGGCTCGGCAGAGTTACGCTGCGCCACGTCTCCGCGCGGCTGAGCACGAGCTCGGTCATGATCGGCCTGCTCGCCATCCTGCTCGCCGTCGCCATCGTCGGGCCCAACGTCTTTTTGACGATGGCTTCGGACATCGACGCGCAGATGACGTGGTTCTACCGCTACGACATCTCTGACAACGGCGGCGAGGAGGCGTCGTATGAGGAGGGCTTGCAGGTCATTGAAAAATATGCCGAGATCGAGGACTACTGCCTGTACGACCTGTACAACGTCCCCGACGAGGCGGAGGACGAATGGGTGACCGCCACCAAATACATCATCGCGGAGAGCGATTTCGCGCACCTGTGCGCCATGCTCGGCTACGAGCCGCCCGCCCTCAACGGCGGCAGGCTCTTCTGTACGGACGATTCGGATACGGGCGAATTTATCTTAACCCCCGCCGCGGGCGGGGAGGAGGGCGTCGTCGGCGAGCTGACCTGCCCCTCCAATATGCTGTCGACCGGGTTCGTGATTGATTATTGGACGGTCCTGCCCGACGCGCAGATCGCGCAGCTCGACCCGGAGGATAAGGACCTCAACGCGCCGTGGTTCGCCGTGAAGTTGAAGGACGAAAAATACGACGCGCGCGGCATGGTCGAGGAGCTCGCGGAGCACGGCATCCGCTATACCGTGCGCGAATACGAGCGGTTGGACGAGATCGGTTCGATCGGCCTGATCTTATTGGGCGATCTGTTCGTGACGGGCGTGTTCATCCTGCTCGCCGTCGCCGTCCTCGCCCTCAAATCCCTCTCCCTCGTCGCCGAGGACAAGCCCCGCTACCGCGTCCTGTGGCGGCTGGGCGCGTCGGAAGGGCGGATGCAGCGCTCCCTCTTCGCGCAGCTGGCGTTCTTCTTCCTCGCCCCCTTCGCGGTGGCGCTGCTGATCAATCTGCCGCTGACGGCCGCCCTGCAGCTGATGGGCGAGGAAAGCGTCGTCCCGCTCACGTCGCTGCAATTATACGGGCAGCTGGCGGCCATCTCCGCCCTCGTGTTCGCGGTGTTCGCCGTTTACCTCGTCGCCGCCTTCTTCGTCTCCTGGCAGGACATCCGCCGCAACATCCGCGGCGACGGCAGGCTGTAAAAAAGGGCCTGGCCGCAAAAGGGTCGGCAGACTATAAAAACAGAGGCATGGCAGACTATAAAACAGATGAGTTTTTTCGATAAGAAGGGCGGCGGCTCCGCAAGGAGCCGCCGCCCTTCTGCGCGGTCGTTACCCTCTTCGGCGCGGTCGCGGTGTTCACTTTTTTGCGCCGGGCCCGCCGCGGGGGCGCGCGGGATCCTCACTGTTCCGTCGGGTCCGCCGCGGGGGCGCGGCCGGCGGGCGCCGGCTGCTGGGCGCGGCGCATCCGCATCCAATTCCAAAAGCCGTACAGGTCGTTGACGAGGAACAGCGCGAAGCACACCGCGACGGACAGATAGGCGGCGTCCTCGAGCGTCGCCAGCACCCACAAAACGATGAGCACGACGTCGTTGGCGGCGTAGGCGAGCGCAAAGTAGGGGCTGCGGCGGAATGTCAGGTACACGGCGAGGAAGCTGGTCGTCACCGAAACGGTGCTCGGCACGAGGTTGGCGGTGTGGAAAGCTTCGAGAATAAACCAGAACGCCGCCGTGATCGCCGCCGCGGCGAGCAGCATCCAGAGCCATTCGCCCTTTTTCAGCTTGCCTACGGCTACCTGCGCGCGCTGTCCCTTGTAGGGGTGGCGCAGCCACGCGACGAGGGCAAACACTGCCATCGGCGCGGTCATGCCGAGATAGGTGATCATCTCTCCGTAGTAGGCGAAAGTGTAGGAAATGATGCCGTACAGCACGCTGAAGGCGAGCATCAGCACCTGCCCGAGCGGGTTGCCCTTGGCGCAGAAGATGAGCGAAGTCGCCCCCACCAGCGACGCGGCGAGGGTGAGGATGTTTTCGCGGTCGAACAGGGCGAAGGAAAGGGAGATGAGGGCGAGCGAGCCCAGCCACAGCAGCCATTCGCCGGGGGTAAAGTAGTGCAGGATCTTTTTGAACATGAGTTTGTGCCTCCTTCGGTCGAGCTTCCCCGCGCGCCGCGCGGTATCCGCAGAGGAAGGGCGCCCCGCGTTCGGCCTTGCGGCAGTGCGCGTTCCTTTCAGGCGGCGCAGCTGTCCCGCGCCCTTGCGGCAGGGGAAATGCGCCCTTCACAAAAAAAGGAGCCAACAAACCAACCATAAAAGCCTGCGGCTGGTCATTGACTCCGAGCATGCCCGCCCCGGCGGGCGGCACATGCAAGTTTTGTATAGCGTTGGCATTATCATAGCAGATGCGTGCGCGTTTGTCAAACACCGGAACAAGAAAATTTTTCCTGCGGCGCATAAAAAAGGGAAAAGGGAACAAATTAAGAGAAAATTTCCGCAGGAGGTTTTGGAAGATGTTGACAGTTTGGGTGCGGCGCGTGTCGCCGCTCGTGTGCGGGGCGGCGTGCCTTGCGGCGGTTTGGGCAGCCGTACCCGCCTTGCCGAGTCCCGCTCGGGTTTCGGCGGCGGAGTGCGCCGAGTGCGCGGGCGAGGTCAGCGGCAGCGCGGCTGCGGAGGGCGGCGCCGGCTGTGTAGAGTGCGGCGTTTCGGCATCCGGCCAGGCGTTCGTGCGGGCGCCCGGGGCTATCCGCCCCGCGTCCCTCTCTCTGTCGTGCGAAGCAGAGGTGAGCGCGGACGAACGGGAAGGCGCGCCCGAAGAAGGGCACGCGCCCAAAGAGGAGGGCGCGGCCGGTGGAGCTTCCCCTGCCGGGGCGGAGCGCGCGGAAAACGGCTCGTCTCCGCGCGGCAGGGGCACGGCAAACGGCGGGAGCGCCTTCGGCAGCGTAACCGGCCGGGCACGCATCGAAGCGGAGGCAGATTCCGTCCAGCTGTACGTCTCGGTCGAGGCGGCCGGCGGGGATATGGCGGAGGCGCTGCGCCGCAGTGAGCAGCTCGCATCGGCCGCCAAAGAGGCATTCGCCCCGTACGGCAGCGCGGCGGAAACGGACGTGTGCGCCTTTCCCGCGCCCGGCACCGGGTATACGGCGGTGCGCAGCCTGTGCCTGACCGCCGAGAGGGCGGCGGAGGTCGAAGCGGCGCGCGAAGCGCTCGCCGGAGCCGGCGTGACGCATTTCGGCGGGGTGTCCTATCGGAGTAAGGACGAGGCCGCCCTGCGCCGTCAGGCGCTGCAGCAGGCGGCCGAGGATGCGCGCGCCAAGGCGGAGGCACTGGGGCTGGATGCAGATACCCTCTGCCTGCGCGAGGTGTATTGTACCGTGTACGGCGGCCCGGGCGGCGTGGTGGCCGAGGCAGAGGTGCGCGCCTTTCCCGCGGCGGCGCGGGAAGCGCGCGCCTGAGGCCCGCCCGGCAGAACTTTGCGGGGCAGGGCCCGTGCCGGCGGCAAAAATCGCTTTACTTTTCCGGGCGAACATGGTAGAGTAGTGCCATGATCGAGTTTTACGGGGCAGTTTCCGATACCATTGCGCGCGGCATTGAACGGCTGCGGCGGCGTTACTATGCGCTCTGGCTGGCGGCGCTCGCGCTGCTGACTGCCGCCGTCGCCGTCGTCGCCGGCATCCAGAGCGGGGTGCGCGGCTTCCTGCTGCCGCTCATCAGCGCGGCCGTGCTCGCCGGGCTCGCCGCCGCGCTGTATTTTCTCCCCGTCAAAAGGCAGAAGGGGAAGCTGGAGCTGCGCGTCATTGTCGATGCGGATGCGGGGAAACTGACCGTCGTGCAGTATCTGCCCGGCAAGGAGATCAAAAAGGAGCGTCCCCTCGCGCGGGTGCGCCGCGTGTATAAATCGAAGTTTTGCTATCTGCTCGTGTTCAGCGATGTCGGCAGCGCCGTCGTATGCGAGCGCAGCCTGCTCAAGAGGGGGACGTTCGATCTCTTCGAGTTCGTCTTTTCCCAAAAGTTAAAGGAGAAGGAGCTGTTCTCAGCGGAAAAAACTTCTGTGTAGATGCGGTCGCCCGCAAAAGCAAAAAAGTCCCGAAAGGGGACTTTTTTGCTGCTCTGTCCGGGAATAGCCGTGCCCGTTCGGGCCGCTCCTCGGTTCAAAAGGGCAGCGCTCAGTCTTCAAGGATGCGCCCGTCGCGGGAGAGGGTGTAGACCTGCCAGGGGATGAATTTGCCGCTCGCCTGCAGCGCGCGCTTTGCCGCGCTCTCGATGCCGCCGCAGCAGGGCACTTCCATGCGCACGACGGTCAGGCTGCGGATATCGTTGGCGGCGAGGATGCGCGTCAGTTTTTCTGCGTAATCCCCCTCGTCCAATTTGGGGCAGCCGATCAGCGTCACCCGCCGGCGGATGAAGCGGCGGTGGAAGTCGCCGCAGGCAAAGGCGGTGCAGTCTGCCGCGACGAGCAGGTGGGCCCCGTCAAAAAAGGGAGCGCGCTCGGGCACAAGCTTGATCTGCACCGGCCACTGTACGAGCTCGCTGCCCGTATCGGCAGGATCGGCCGATGCACTGCTCGGGCGGTCGGTTTCCGCCGCGGGCGCTCTGTGCAGCGCGCCCGCGGCGGTGCCGGGGCAGCCGCAGGGCAGCGGCTTTGCCGCGGGGGCCGGCCCTTCCGCTCCCGCCGCGGCGGCTTTGGCGCGCTTTGCCGCCTGTACGGCGGCTTCGTCATAGGCGGGGGCTTGCCGCTCTTCAAAGGTGATGGCCCCCGTCGGGCAGGCGGGCAGGCAATCGCCCAGCCCGTCGCAGTAGTCCTCGCGCAGCAGTTTGGCTTTGCCGCCGATCATGCCGATGGCGCCCTCGTGGCAGGCAGCCGCGCACAGCCCGCAGCCGTTGCATTTTTCTTCGTCGATCCGGATGATTTTCCGTTTCATAATAATTTCCTCCGTGACACGCATTCGGGTTGCGCTTTCGCACACAGTATAGTATAATTTTTGCAAAAAGTCGGTTGTCGTTACAACAAAACGGGAGGAATGAAATTGTCAAAGGGAGAAAAGACCGCGGGGAGCGCGCCGTCCTCGCTCGCCGCGGCGCTGCGCGCGCCCCTCTTTGCGGGGGTCGAGGATGCCGAGGCGGCGCTCGCCGCCCTGCGTCCGATCGGGCGGGAGTATGCCCGCGGCGAGATATTGCTGCGCGCTGGGCAGGCGTGTGCGCGCTTCGGCCTGATCGAGGCGGGCACGGCGGACGTGGTGCGCGAGGATGCGGGCGGCAACCCCGTCACGGTCGCGCGGCTCACGGCGGGGGACTTGTTTGCCGAGGCGTTCGCGTTCGGCGGTCTGCCCGCTTCGGTCAGCGTGGCGGCGGCAGAGCACACCCGCGTCCTTTGGCTGGAGGCAGAGCGCATCATCTCCGGCGATCCGCGCGTCGCCGCCAACGCGCTGCGGGTGTTCGCGCGCAAAAATGTATTTTTGACCGAGCGCATCGAGCACCTGTCCCGCCGCTCCCTATCGGATAAGGTGCTCTCCTATCTCTCCGCCGAGCGGCGCCGGGCGAGGAAGGACCGCTTCCGGATCCCCTTTGACCGCGCCGGCCTCGCCGATTACCTCGGCTGCGACCGCAGCGCCCTCTCCGCCGTGCTTTCCCGCCTCAAACGCGCGGGCGTGCTCGATTATCACAAAAACGCCTTTTATTTTCCGGAACGCGGTTACGGGCCCGCTCCCCCTCTGTTTTCCTTTATAGTTTCAGCAAAAAACCGCTTCGATCAGCGCATAAAGCGCACGCGGTCGGGGTCAAAGTACCCCTTCATGGCGGGCTGTTCGTCCGGCACGCCGATCGCTATGATGGATACGGGCACGCCGTTCGTGCCGAGCGCCTTGCGCACCGCATCCGTGCGCGGCTGGGCAGGGTAGCAGCCGCACCAGCAGCTGCCGTAACCGAGGGCCGTCGCCTGTAACAGGATGTTTTCCGTCGCTGCGGCGCAGTCCTGCGGCCAAAATTCAAAGTTGGGCTGCAGGTCCGGCCTCCCGCATACGACGATGGCGAGGGAGGCCGTCGCCAGCATGCGGCTGGCGGGATGGGCCGCCATCAGAGAGGCTTTCGCTTCCTCGCTCTCTGCAATAAAAGAACTCCCACGGGCGGCTGTTGACCGCGCTGGGCGCGCACATCGCGGCTTCCAGCAGCAGTTTCAGGTGCTCGGACGGGATCTTGACGCCCTCTTTGAATTTGCGCACGCTGCGGCGCGCGCGGAGCGCTTCCGAACAATCCATGGTGTTATCCTCCTGTTCTCTTCTTTTTTCTTTCATTATAATCAGAAAGGGACGCCGCTGTCAACTTTTGGGCGCACAATTTCGGCGCTCCCTTTGCGAACGGTTGAAATTTTTGCGCTCTTGTGTTATTCTAATGCAAAAGGAGGGGCCTATGCTGCAGGAGGGTGAATCGGTCGAACGGCTCGAGGGCGGACTGGAGATCATTCAAAACGAACGGTATTATCGCTTTACGAGCGACTCGCTGCTCCTCTCCCGCTTTGCGCGCGCCAAGGCGGGGGACGCCGTCGCCGACCTGTGTGCGGGCAGCGGCGTCGTGGGGCTGCATTTTTTGGCGCTGCATCCGCAGTCGGTGCGCTCGGTCACCCTGTTCGAGATGCAGCCCGCCCTCTCGCAGATGAGCGGGCGGACCATCGCTCGCAATCGGCTGGAGGAAAAGGCGCGCGCCGTCTGCGCGCGGGTGCAGGACATCGCCCCCGCGTATAACGAGGCGTTTTCCCTCGCGCTGTGCAACCCGCCCTATGAGCGGGGCGGGTTCGATAAAGCCGATCCCCAAAAGGCGGTCTGCCGCAAGGAGATCGCGCTCACCCTTTCCGAATTGCTGGACAGCGCGCGCCGCATCTTAAAGTTCGGCGGCCGGTTCGCTCTCGTGCACCGCGCCGACCGCCTTGCGGAGGTGCTCTTCGGCATGAAAACGCGCTCGATCGAGCCGAAAAGGCTGCAATTGGTCAGCGGCCGCCCGGGCGCAAAGCCCTATCTGTTTTTGGTCGAAGGGGTCAAGGGCGGCAAGGAGGGAATCGAAGTGCTGCCCGCGGCGAATAACGAGCGCGGCGACGCCTTTTGAGTGGTTCGGGTTTCCCCTCAAAAATCGGAAGGGTTTGCTTTGTCGGCACAAAACAAATTCTCCGAGCAAAAACCCTTTGCGCGTGCCAAAATCACATTTTTGGCAAAGCGCACCCCATTTGTCGCATACTTGCGACCTCAGCGGGTGAATTTGCGGCATTTATGAAAGGTGTGCTCTTAAAATATGCCGCAAAGAGGGCTGAGCCCTCAAAAATCGGAAGGGTTTGTTTTGTCAGTTCAAAACAAATCCTCCGAGCTATTTCTTACGGAGGTCCCTATGGTCACGTTTGTGGCGACGCCCATCGGCAATCTGGGCGATATCACGCTGCGCGCGCTGGAAACGCTGCGCGCGGCGGACGTCATTTTCTGCGAGGATACCCGCCATACGCTGCGGCTCCTCAACCATTTCGAAATCAAAAAACCGCTCGTCGCCTGCCATAAGTTCAACGAGCGCGCCGCCGCGCAAAAGCTGATCGGCCTCGCGCGGGAGGGAAAGGAGGTCGCCGTCGTCACCGATGCCGGTACGCCCGTCGTGTCCGATCCGGGCAACATCCTTGTGCAGGCGCTGCGCGAGGCAGGCATCGCCTATACCCTCGCTCCCGGTGCGTGCGCCTTTGTCGCGGCGCTGGTCTTATCCGGCTTTTCGGCAGAGCGGTTTGCTTTTCTCGGATTTTTGCGCGGAAAGGCGGGGGAAAAGCGCGCCCTTTTGCAAAAATATGCCGGTTTTGAGGGCACGCTCCTCTTTTACAGCGCCCCGCAGGACGTGGACGGCGACGTCGCCCTTCTCTTCGGCGCTTTTGGCGACCGCCCGGCTTGTGCCGTGCGCGAGATCACGAAGCTGCACGAAAGCGTCGAGCATTTTTCCCTCGCTTCCGGGCTCCCCGGCGAAAAGCGGGGGGAGTACGTGCTGCTCGTCGGGGGCGCGCCCGCGCGCGAAAATCCGCTCAACGCCCTCCCGCCGGAGGAACACGTCGCCCGCTATATGGAGGAGGGCCTTTCCCGTAAAGAGGCGCTCAAAGCGGCCGCCAGGGACCGCGGCATTTCCAAGAGCGAACTGTACCGCCTTACGCTGCCGCCGCAGGAGGAGTGATCCCGCTCCGCGCTTTGCCGGACCCCAATGGACCCGTTTTTTCCCTTTTTTCGACATTTTTTGTTTGACGGTTGACAAATCGCTGCGGCATCTTATATAATAGAGGCAGGATCCGGATCCGAAGGGAGGAATTTATGAAAGAAATTTGGTCCAACAGTTGGAAAAAAGTGCTCATCTGGGTATGCGGCTATGTCGGCATCCTGGCGTTTGCGGTCGCGGGCGGGTATGTCATCGTCAAGAGCGAGGATGAGGAGCTGCGCCGTACGGCAAAGCAGTGCTTTATCGTTACGCTCATCTTTTTGGCGATCGACGCATTGGTCTCGGTCTTGACCAATATCAACGTGTTCGCTTCGTCCATCGGGTATCTCACCTTTTTGAATTGGGTGGACTTCCTGCTGCTGATCGCAAAGATCGCCGTATATGCCGTCGTCATCGTCATGACGCTCGTCGGCGCGAAGATGGAGACGACCGTGCGCGCCGCCGTCGAGGAAGAGCACAAAAAGAGCGAGCTCGCCAAAAAAGCAGAGGCGGAAAAGAAGTCGGAGGAGCAGAAAAAACCCGCCGGTCGGGCGGATGCGGAAAACAAGGCCGGCGCGGAAAAGAGGTCCGAATAAAAATTTTTTGCGGCGGTAAAAACACATAGGATGAAAAAGAGGGGGGCGCCGCGCGCAATGCGCGGCGCCCCCTTTTTTTGCCGAGGATTTAAAAAATAGCGGCGCGGATTTCCGCGCCGCTCGTCTTTGATGGGAGAGCTCCGGGCGTTACTCCCCGTCCGCAGCCGCAGCGGGAAGGGCGTGCGAGGCCTCTTCCAGCGAATAGACGATCTCCGCCGCAGTACCCGCAAAGCCGAAAGCCTGGCGCACTTCCAGCGGCAGCGCGAAGTAGAGGTTCCCCTGCGCGTTGCCGTCCGCATCCGTCTGGGCGGGCAGGGCGTAGACGGCTGTCTGCAAAGGGCCGGTGTCCGTGCCGCCGTGCGCCAGCCGCGCAGAGACGATGACGGCTTCCACCGCCCCGTCCTCCATCCTTTCGCCGTCCAGTACAAAGCTCGTTTCGCCCGCGCAGGACACGCTCGCGGCGGTGCCGCTCATGGATACGGTGTACGCGCTTCCGCCGCTGACAACGGTCAGCGGCAGGGCGCTCCCCGAAGAATAGGAGAGGCCGCGGCCCGCAAAGAGCAGCTGCGCCTCGTCGATGCCGGTGTAGCGGCTTTGGATGCCGCTGACGGATACTTCCCCTTCGGGCAGGATCTCTTCCGCGAACACGGAGACTTTGCGGGTGTTTTCGTTGATCGCGCTCTCCGCCTCGGTCAGCCCTGCAAAGTGGTCGGTATACGTCACGGACGCCTCGTCGCCGTCCTCTGTATAGGAAACGGAATAGGAGTAGCTGTACACGGCGACTTCGCGGCTGTCCTGTTCGACCGGGGTATAGGAATAGACGGTGCTCTCGCTGCGGACGGGTTCGAGGTTATCGCCGAAGGGGGAACAGAAGAGCACGGTGCGCTCGATGACGGCAGGTTCGTTGCCGCTCTCGCCGCCGAAAGCGACGATCTCGCTCTCTTCGTTCGTGTCCGGGTCCACGTAGATATAGGATCCTTCCAGCGTGAGGGAGGAGGTCAGGCGGTACAGCTGCGAGCGGCCGCTCCAGGCGGGCACGGCCTCCGTCGTAACGGTGTACGAACAGCCTTCGCCCGGTTCAAAGATAAAGCCGCTCCTGAAATTTTCGCTTCGGTCAAAGGAGACGGAGTAATGCAGCGTTTCGTAAAAAGAGCGGTCGTAGACGGAGGTGTTTTGCTGCCAATAGGCGGTAAAGGGGGTCACCGTCTGTGCGGCACACCCCGTTAAAAGGAGGAGCCCGGCGGCGAGCGCCGCGGCGGTCAGTTTCTTTTTCATGCAGACCTCGAAAAATTTTTTGCGTTTGCTACCCAACAGTATAGCACACTTCGCGCCCTTTGTACAAATAAAACGTGTGAAAATCGCTTAAAAAAAGGGCAGAAATATGGTATACTGAGAAAAAATATGTATCGCAACAGGGGTGCCGCGCTTTGCGCGGCGAGGAAGGGGAATTATGCAGGTCGACATTTATATCGCGCCCGATGTGGACGCGCTGCTCCGCTTTTTGAGCGGTGTGCCGCGCGGCGGGCGCGCCATCATTTTCTGTGAAGACCGCCTCACGCTCGAGGCGGAGCGCGCCGTGGCGGCGGGCGGCGCCGTGTTTGACGTCGCCGTCACCTCCTTTGCCCGCTTTTTGGGGGAGAAGGGGGGTAAAAAGGTCCTTTCCAAGCAAGGTTCGGTGATGGTAGTGGGCGCCATCGCCGCGAAAAACGCGGCCGCACTGCGCTGCTTCGGCAAAAACCCCGCGGGCTGCGCGGTGCGGCTGTACGAGACCATCGCCCAGCTGCGCGCTGCCCTCGTCACGCCCGAAATGCTCGAGGATGCCCGCGCCGAAGCGGAGCCCATGCTCGCGAACAAGCTGGCGGACATCGCCCTCGTCTACCGCGATTACCTCGCCTTTCTCGATCAGGGTTACCTCGACGAGAGCGGCGTGCTCGGGCTGCTGCCGGAGGCGCTCGCGCGCGCAGACATCGCGGGGGCAGACATCTATTTTGCGGGCTTTTCCGCCTTTACGCGGCAGGCGGCGGAGGGCATTGCGGCTTGCTGCCGCGGCGCCCGTTCGGTCACGGGAGTTTTGATCGGCGGGGAGGAGGAACTGTACACCAACGAGGCGGTCGCCGCGTTCGAAAAGTACTGCGCGCGCGCGGGCGCGTCCTGCGTGCGCCGCGCCCTGCCCTCTTCGCTGCGGCCGGAGGCGGAGGCGCTGCGCCGCTGCCTGTTCGATCCCGTCTGTCCCTCGCCCGTCGAAACTTCGCGCGTGCATATCTTTGAGGCGGCCGACCGCGACGATGAGTTTGCCTATATCGCCGCAGCCATCCGCAGCGAAGTGCACCGCGGCGCGCGATATGCAGACATCGCCCTCTTTTTGCCGGATGTCGCCGGCTGTGCGCTGCCGTTGGAAAAGGCGTTCGGCGAGTACGGCATCCCGTATTATGCCGAATTGGAGCGCACGGCGGCGGAGCATCCCCTGGCCGACTTTCTGCTCTGCTGGCTGGCGCTGCTGTCGGAGGGGATGGATCCAGCCGATACGGACGCCTTTGTCGGCAATCCGTTTTTCGGGGAAGATCGCCGCTCCTGCGAGCTGTACCGCAATTATCTCGCCAAATATGCAAATTACCGCGGCGGCGCGCGCCGGCCGATCAAGGACAGCGCCGAACAGCCCCTCGTGCTCGGCGCCCTGCGCGACAAACTGCTCTGCTCGTTCGAGGGCGCGTCCGCATCCATGACGGGCGGGGCCTACTGCCGCCTGTGCCGACGCCTGCTCGATTCTTTCGGCTGTGAGGCCCGGCAGGCAGAGATCGCTTCCGCGCTCGAAGGGGAGGGGCTGCGCGCGGAGGCGGCCTTTTTCTCCCGCGGGTACGAGAGCGTCTGCCGCGTATTGGACGAGGCCGCGCAGCTCGCCGCCGAGACCAAGCTGCGCGCCGAAGAATTTGCGGCGCTGCTGGGCGAGGGGTTCAAGGGGCTGCGCCTTTCCCTCATTCCCCAGTATCTCGACGCCGTGTTCGTGGGGGACATCTCGCACAGCCGCCGCCCTTCCGCCAAGGTCGTGTTTGCGGCGGGAATGACGGACGAAGTCCCCGCGGGCGGGGCGGATACCGCCCTCATCACTGACCGCGATATCGACCGCCTCCGTTCGCTCGCGGTGGAGATCAGCCCCAAGATCCGCGAAGTCAACGCGCGCGTGCGCGAAAATGTCGCCCTCGCGCTCTGCTCTTTTTCCGAGCGGCTGTACCTGACTTATCCGCGCTCTGCAGGCGGGGAAGAGTGCCGCCCGAGCGGCGTGTTCGATACGGTGCGCGCCCTCTTTCGCGCGCTGCACGGCAGGCCGCTGCCCGTTCTCACCCGCGCCGCGCTCGAGCGCGCGGAGAGCGCCGACCCGGCCGGCTACCGCCGCTATCTCGCCGCCGTGGCGAGCGCGCCGCTGCCCGCCGCGCGCGAGCTGTACGTCCGCGCGGATGCTTTCCGCCGCGGCCGCGCCGATTTTTCCGCGCATACCGGGCTGTACGCCGCATTAAAAGAGCGGGGAGAGGCCCCCGCGCGGCTCTTCGATCCGCCGGCACGGCAGGATTTTGTGCCCGCCGCGGCGCAGGCTGTGCTGCGCGGCAAAAATACCGTCTCGCCCACCCTCATCGAGGGGTATTTCCTCTGCCCTTACCGCAACTTTGCCGAGCGCGGCCTTGCGCTCGCCGAGAGGGAGGAGGCGAGCGTGCGCGTCACCGATACGGGCAACTTTGTGCACGAATTGCTGCGCCGTCTGGCGGAAAAAATGCCGTCGCTCGCCGATGAGGACGCGTGTGCTGCCTTCCTCGCGCAGGAGGCGCAGGCCATGCTGCGCGAGCCGCCTTTCTGCTACCTCGCCGATACGGGCGAGGGGGATTACGCCGCGTCCGCCCTGGCGGCGGAGGCGCTCCTCGTGGGGAAAAACGTGTTCGGTCAGCTGCGCGGTTCCTCCTTTACGGTCGCCGCAGCCGAGCAGACGTTCGGTTACCCGTCATCCCCCTTCCCCGGCATCCGCCTGCGCGCGGGCGGGCGCATGCTCACCGTCGCGGGGAAGATCGACCGCGTCGACCGCAGCGGGGAGTATACCCGCGTCGTCGACTATAAGACGGGCGCCTTTGACGTCAGCATCGAGCCCTATTATACCGGGCGCAAACTGCAGCTCGAGCTGTATCTCTCCGCGTCGTCCGCGGGGGGGCGGGCGGCGGGCGCCTATTATTTCCCCGCCGGAGCGCCCTTTCACGCGGAGGGGGAGGAACCCTACCGCATGCAGGGGTTCACGCTGGGGGAGGACGAGGTCATCCGCATGAACGACAGCGCCGTCGAGGAGGGCCAAAAGAGCCGCTTCATCGACGCCTATTACCGCGGCCGCAAGACCAAAAACTGCCTGCCGCCCGAACAGTTTTCCGATTTTTTGGAGTACGCCACCCTCGTCTCCGAAAATTGTGTCCGCGAAACGGACGCCGGCTGCATCGCGCCCTCGCCGTACGAGGGGGCATGCGTCTACTGCCCGTACGGCGCCCTCTGCGGGTATGACCCCGCCGACGGCGCCCGCAGCGAAAAGAAGGTCACGGCGGAAGAGGTCGCCGGGATCGTACGCAGGAGGAGAGGAGAATGAGTACGCGCACACCCACGCCCGAACAGCAGGCCGCCATTGACGCCGCCGGCGAGGTGCTCGTGTCCGCCTCGGCGGGCAGCGGCAAGACCTTCGTCATGATCGAAAAGATGATCGCCCTCATCCTGTCGGGGAAGGCGGACGTCTCCTCCGTGCTCGCGGTCACATTCACCAACCTTGCGGCCGGCGAAATGAAGGAGCGGCTGCGCGCCGCCCTCTCTGCGCGCATCAATGCCGAGCCGGATCCGGCCGTGCGCGCCCGGCTGAAGGCACAGCTGTCCGAAGTGCCCTCGGCAGACGTGTGCACGCTGCACGCCTTCTGCGTCAACGTCATCCGCCGCTATTTTTACGAGGCGGGCATCGACGGCAACTTCCGCGTACTGGAGGAAACGGAGGCAGATAAACTGCGCGAGCGCGCCGTCGCCCGCGCCTTTGACGCGCTGCTCGAGCAGGATTCTCCCCGCTTTGCCTCCCTCTGCCGCGCCTTTGCGGGCAGCCGCGGTTTCGGCCGCCTGCGGGAGGTGGTGCGCAAGGCGCACGAAAAGGTGATCTCGCGCGCGGACTACACCGATTTTCTCGGCGGCATCGCCGCAAAGTATACCGAATCCGCCTTTGATGCGCTCGCTGCCGAGGCGCTCGCGCCCGTGCGCGCGGCGGCGGAGCGGCTGCGCGGAAAGTGCATTGCGCTCTCCGCCGCGTGCGAACCCTTTCTGCGCGCGGGGCTGTTTACCGAAAAGCACGTCGCCTTTCTCGAGGGCCGCCGCGCCCTCGCCGAAGAGGTGCTCGCCGCAGAGGACGTCTTTGCCGCGGCCAAGCTCTTTGAAGGGCTCAAGCTCATGTCCAAGCCGCCCAACACCAAGCTCAAGGCCGCCGGCAGCGAGGAGGCGCTCGCGCTGGACGAAAGGATGGCATCCCTCAAGGAGGAGGTGGACGGGCTGAAAAAGATGCTCGCGGCCTTCCGCCCGCGGGAGGAGGAGCTCGCGGCGTTCCTTTCCTCGGGGGAGATCGCGGCGGGCCTCGCCGAAGCGGTGCTCGCCTACGACGCGGAGTATGCCGCCCTCAAGCGGCGCGCGGGCGGGCTGGATTTTTCCGACCTCGAGCACAAGTGCCTCGCGCTGCTCGAGATCCCGCGCGTCGGGGCAGAGGTGCGCGGGCGTTATACGCACGTGTTTGTAGACGAATATCAGGACGTCAATCCCGCGCAGGAGCGCATCCTCTCCCTCGTCGCGGGGGAAAACGTGTTCATGGTCGGGGACGCGAAGCAGTCCATCTACGGCTTCCGCGGCTGCAGCCCCGCCTTCTTTTCCGAAAAGTACGAGCTGCTGCGCGGGGAGGGGCGGGCGCTTACCCTCAACGGCAATTTCCGCAGCTGCACTGCCGTGCTCGAGGCGGTCAACCGCCTGTTTTCGGGAGTCATGACGCGCGAGAGCTGCTCCGTCGATTACGCCGGGACCTCCGTGATGGCGGCGGGTTCGCCCGCGCAGGAAGGGGGGAGGGTGCGCATCGAATTCGTCCCCGAAGCGGAGGAAAAGGAGCGCGCGCAGCGGGACGTCTATTCGGTCGCCGCCAACCTCGGTCCCGCCGAGGACGAAGAATTTGCCGAGGGCGCGCTGATCGCGGACATCATCCTGCAGGAGGCGGGCGGCGCCCGCCATGACCCCGCCGCGGGAGGGGAGGCGCGCACCGATTTCGGCGACATCGTGGTGCTCACCCGCAGCATGACCGGCCGAGCGGGGCGCATCGTCGCGGAGCTGGTGCGCCGCGGCATCCCCGTCGCCGCCGCGGCAGAGGTCAATATCTGCGACTATCCCGAGGTCAAAACGATGATCGCGCTGCTGCAGTTTTTGGACAACGGCGCGCAGGATATCCCCCTCGCCGCCTCCCTCAAGAGCGCGGCGGGCGGCGTCACCGACGAAGAGCTGGCCCGCATCCGCCTCGCCGGCAAACGCCCGGGCGGCAAGGACGAGCCCTTTTATCTCGCCTGCGAGCGGTACGCCGCGGAGGGGACGGATGCGCTCGCCGCCAAGCTGCGCGCCTTTTTTGCCCGCGCGGCGTCGCTGCGGCTGCGCATGCAGGTCAAGGGCGCGGCCGAGGTGCTCGCGGCCCTGCTCGCCGAAACGGGCATGGAGGCGGATCTCCTCGCGCGCCCGTGTGGGGCGGAGCGGGTGCGCCGCGTCCGCCGCCTGATCGAGGAGTGCGGGCAGCTGTCCGTATCCGCCTTTTTGGACAAGCTCAAAAGCGGAGGCTATCGCGTCGGCTTTTCGGAGAGCGGCGGCGGCAACGCCGTCCGCGTGATGACCATGCACGCCGCCAAGGGGCTGGAGTTCCCCGTCGTCATCGTCGCGGGCATGAATGCGCGCTTTTCCGACAAGGATCTGCGCGGCGTCCTCTTTGACGACGAGTGGGGCTTTGCGCCCAACGCCTACGATTTCGAGGCTCGCACCCGCTCGGAGACCATTCTTCGCACGGTCGTGCACGGCCGCCTCGTCCGCCGCCGCGCCGCCGACGAGATGCGCCTGCTGTACGTCGCGCTTACCCGCGCCAAGAGCGCGCTGCACCTCGTTTTTTCGGAGGAAAAGCCCTTCTCGCCCGAGCGGGCGGCAGAGGCCTCCTGTTTTGCCGATTTTGTCGATCTCACCGCCTTCCGCGACTGCTATGCGCCCGTCTTCGGCGGCCGGCTCGAGCCTCCGGCAGAGCGCGTGCTCACGGCGGGCGAGGCGGATGAAGCCGCGCGCGACGCTGTGCGCGCGATGTATCGTGCGCCGTACCCGCATGCCGCGGCGCTCGGCCTGCCCGTCAAGACCTCCCCCTCGCAGCTGCTGCGCGAGCGCAGGGAGGGCGCAGCCGCCGTGCCGGCCGCCGAAGGGGAGACGGATGCCGATAGGCGAGCCGCAGAGGAGTTCTATACTTCCCCTGCCGATGCCGCCACCGGGACCGCCTACCATGCCTTTTTGGAAAACGTTGATTTTTCCGCTCCGCCGGCGGAGGAGATCGCGCGGGTGCGCGCGCAGCTGCCGCCCGAACAGGCGGCCCTGCTCGACGATGCCCGCCTCGCTTCCATCCTGGCGATGCCCGTCTTTGCGTCGCTGCGCGGCGCCGCGCTGCGGCGAGAGCAGCCCTTTCTGCTGGGATTGCCCGCCTCGCGCCTGTATCCCGGCGCATCGGAGGATACCGTCCTCGTGCAGGGCGTCATCGACCTGCTCGCCGTGCAGGGGGAAGAGGCGGTCGTGGTCGATTATAAGTATTCTTCCCATTCCGAAGAACAGTTGAAGCAGGATTACGCGGCGCAGGTGGATATCTATGTCGCGGCGGCGTCGCAGTGGCCGGGGGTGCGGCGCGTATCGGCCTATCTGGTCAATATTTTGCGCGGCTACTGCGTCCGCGTGCGCTGAGGGCTGAAGGGGTGCGGAAATCGCGCCTCTTCCTGTTTTTTCGGCAAATCTTGTCCTTTTTTGCGGCGCGCGGCAGTCTATACTGGGCGGGAAGCGGGATCCTCTTCCGGATCCCGGAACTTTCCGCGGAGGCTGTCCATGTCCCTCGATCTGTTTGAAACGATCCTGTCCCTCGCCGAGGATGCGGGGGAAGCCGCCCTCGTCGATGCCGTGCTTTTGCCGCTCCTGGCACTGCCGGCCGTCGCGGCGCTGGTCCTGTCCGTATTCGGCTCTTTCCTGCCGCAGATGCGCGCGCCTTTCTTGCGCGCGCTGCGCCCCGTGCGCCTGTTCGCTTTCGGCGCCGCGCTCGCCCTGCTGCTGTTCGGCGGAGCGCCCCTACGCCCTGCGCTGGGGGTATTGCTCCTCGCCGTTCTCGCTTCTTATCTCCTTGCCGCGCCCCTCTTTTTGCCCGTCCGCCGGAGCGGGGAGGCTCGGCGGGGCCGCAGGTCGGTTCGGCCGGAGGGGGAAAAAACAAAGGGCCGCGCGGCGGATGTCCGCCGGGAGGAGGGAGCTGCGCGCCGCGCCCTCCCCGCAGGAGAGGGCGCGGCCGTCCGGGCGGATCAGGGCTGCCCGTGCGGCGCATCCATGGGAGCGGCAGGGTCAGTGCCGCCCGAAGGAGCGGCTTCGGGCGCGCCCGATCGAGGGAGCTCTTTCCGTATGCGGACGGAAGCGGTCCCCGGGGCGGATACGACTCCGCCGCGGGGGCAGGCTGCATTCGGCATGGCGGAAGGGGCGCAGTCCGGAGCGCATCCCTTGCCGCCGGCCCCCCGCGCGCCCATGCCGGCCATGGTGCGCTGCTTTGCGGAGGAGCCCGCGCGCCCCGTCGTGGTGGAAAAGGACGTGCGGCTGGGACATATCTTTTCCACGCTCGAGCGTCTGCGCGACCTGCCGCTGAGCGCCGGGGATCGATTGGAGGCGCAGAAGACGGAGGAACTGCTCACCGTATACCGCGCCAAGGGCACTTTGACTTCGGCAGAGGCGGAGACCCTCAACGATATCCTTGCCGCCCTTTTGAAAATGATGGCAAAATACAAAATGTAACTGCGCTCTTTGCGGGCTGCGGCATCCTTTTTCGGCCGCATACGGGAAGCGGAGGCGCGCCCTGCAAGGGGCGCGCCTCCGCTTTTTAGGAATGAGGCTGCATCTGCGAACAGACCAGTTGGGTCAAAGCGAACAATTTGTTGTGCTGCAATGCGCGGCGGATGACGGCTGCGTCCACCACCGTTCCGCGCGGGGCGAGCAGGTTGCCGCGCGCGTCCAGCAGGTCGCTCGGCAGCGTCTTGCCCGTCAGGAGCGCGCTGCCCGCAAGCCTGCCCGCCGGCCGTTCCGCCCGCCGCTCCCGGGCGCGCTCGCTCCTCTTGGCCGTCTGTTCGTGCGGGAGGGCGCCGCTTTCCTGTGCGGAGGCCTTTTTCCCGTCGGCCGCTTCCGCATCGGCCGCTTCCGCATCGGCGGCGGGGCGGCGGAGGATGCGCGGACGTCTGGTCACTTCGCCCGTCAAATCGACGATCGCCGCGTCCGCCACGCTCAGTACCTGCCCGACGGGCACGCACAGCCCGCCCGTCAGCAGCAGCGAGGTCAGCCGGGCGCCCTCTTTCCCGAAATCGTCGATGCGGCCGAGCAGTTCGCCTGCGCGCGAATACACCGCCATGCCGAAAGGGGCACTCACGCATTCCTTGCAGGGCGGGGCGAGGGTGCGGACGATCGCCGCGTCCTTGCCGAAGTGTTCCACCGCCGAAACGGGCAGCAAAAACTCTCCCTCCTCCTCGTCGCAGCATTCCAAATTGCGCACGCGCGTCAGGGCGCGGTCTGTCTGTACGCTGCGGATGTAGCCGATCCGCTCGCCGCCGCGGGTGAGCAGCGGTTTGCCGATCCATTCACCGATCCATTCCTGCATGATCTCTCCTCTGCGCGCCGCATCCGGCACGCCTCAATGGTCTGTTCTTACTGTATGGCGCTGCGGAGGGGAAAATGCGCGCAAGGGAGGGGAGCTCTTGTCGGAAAGGGTCGCTTTTCCGAATCGGGGGTAAGGCATCGCTTTCATTGACATTTTCCCGCGGCCGCATTATAATAAAAAGGAAAGAATCTTGCGAGAGAGGAACGGAATGATGCAGGAAAGGATGTTGGAACTTGTTCGCCCGGAAGAGCGCGCCGAGCTCGCGCGGTATATCGCCGCACTTTGGCACTCCGCATACGACGGGCTGCTGGGCGCGGCGCAGGTCGACTATATGACGGAAAAATTTCAGAGCGAGTCCGCCATCGCGGAGCAGATCCGCTCGGACAATTACATCTACTTTTTTATCGTGCGGGAGGGGGCGCGCATCGGCTATTGTGCGCTCCGCCCGGAGAAGGAAAAGCTGTTCCTGTCCAAGCTCTATTTGGCGGATGCGGAGCGCGGCCGCGGCATAGGGCAGGAAGTGCTCGCCGAGGTCGCCGGAGCGGCGAGGCGGATGGGGCTGCGCGCCGTGTACCTCACCGTCAATAAGGGCAACGCCCGCGCGGTGCGCGCGTACGAAAAATTCGGCTTTATCCGCACCGACGGCACCGTCACCGATATCGGCGGCGGCTATGTGATGGACGATTACGTCTACGAGTACGCCGTCTGAAGCCGTTGCCCGCCGGGGAGGTATAATCAAAACGAATACCTCCCTTCCAAAAGGCCGATAGTTTTACTTTTGCCCGAAGGATTGACATCGCCGCCGCCGTATGCTACAATAGCGGCAGTGAATCGCAATGACCGGGAAGAGTAACGCGAGAGAGGAAGGCACAGAGAGCGGGGGCAGCTGAAAGCCCGCCCTTCTGCTTGCGCGAAGAACGCCCGCGAGCGGCGGCGGCGAACGGGTTTTGGCCCCAGTAGCTTCCGACGGGTCCGCCCGTTACAGCGCATCCCTTTACAGGAAGGGAGAGAGGCCTTGCCGCAAGGGCGGGGCAAATTCGGGTGGCACCGCGGAAAGTCGCACTTTTCGCCCCGGAGAGGCGGGGATGAGAGGCGGCTCTTTTTCTTTTCTCCGCGAAAAGAAAGAGAGCCGCCCATTTTTACGTTCGGAGGCGAATCATGTGTTCCATTTTCTGCTGTACGACCAAGGAAGTCGACTATAAAAAGATGCTCGACGGCTTTTATCGCACCGTCTCGCGCGGGCCGGATATGAGCCGCATCGAGCGCACCCCGTCCGGTTACATGGCCTTCCACCGCCTGGCCATCATGGGCCTGAACGCGGCGGGCATGCAGCCCTTTTCCATGGGCAAGGATAAGCTTGTCTGCAACGGCGAGATCTACGGTTTCCGTCCCCTCAAGCGCCGTCTCGAGGAGCTCGGCTATACCTTCGCGTCGGACAGCGACTGCGAGATCCTGCTCCCCCTTTACCGCGAGTACGGGACCAAGATGTTCTCCATGCTCGACGCCGAGTTTGCCCTCGTGCTCTACGACGGGCAGAAGGACGAGTACATCGCCGCGCGCGACCCCATCGGCATCCGCCCCCTCTATTACGGGTACCTCGCCGACGGTGCGATCCTCTTTGCCAGCGAACCCAAAAACCTCGTCGGATTGGCAGAGGGGGAGATCTGCCCCTTCCCGCCCGGACACTACTATTATAAGGGGCGATTTTACCGCTATACCGACATCGCCGCGGCGGAGGAATATCTCCCCGACGACGTCGATACCGTCTGCCGCAATATCCGCATCAAACTGACCGAGGGGGTGCGCAAGCGGCTGGATGCGGACGCGCCCGTCGGATTCCTCCTCTCGGGCGGGCTGGATTCCTCCCTCGTCTGCGCCATCGCGGCGCGCCAGCTCGGCCGCCCCATCAAGACATTCGCCATCGGCATGGACAAGGACGCCATCGACCTCAAATACGCGCGCATCGTCGCCGACCACATCGGCTCGGTGCATACCGAGGTCATCATCACCCGCGAGGACGTCATCGCCGCGCTCGAATCGGTCATCGCCGCCCTCGGCACCTTCGATATCACCACCATCCGCGCCTCCATGGGCATGTATCTGCTCTGCCAGAAGATCCATGCCATCTCCGACGTGCGCGTGCTGCTCACCGGCGAGATCTCCGACGAGCTGTTCGGCTACAAGTACACCGATTTTGCGCCCGATGCCGCCGCATTCCAAAAGGAGTCGCAAAAGCGCGTGCGCGAGCTGCACATGTACGACGTGCTGCGTGCCGACCGCTGCATATCCGTGCACAGCATGGAGGCGCGCGTCCCCTTCGGCGATCTCGATTTCGTGCGCTACGTCATGCACGTCGATCCCGCCCGCAAGCTCAACGTGTACGGCAAGGGCAAGTACCTGCTGCGCAAGGCGTTTGAAGGGGACCTGCTGCCCGAGAGCATCCTCTGGCGGGAGAAGGCCGCCTTTTCGGACGCGGTCGGTCACTCGATGGTGGACGACCTCAAAGAGTATGCCGAGGAGAAGTACGGCAGCGATTGGAAGCAGATCGCCAAAAAGTATGCCTATCACGCGAGGCCCTTTACAAAAGAGAGCCTGCTCTACCGTGAAATTTTTGAAAAATATTATCCCGGCCAGGCGAAGATGGTCAAAGCCTTTTGGATGCCCAACCCTCATTGGGAGGGCTGCAAGGTGTCCGACCCCTCTGCCCGGGTGCTTTCCAACTACGGCGACAGCGGAAAGTAAGCCGCCGTTTACGGCGCGCGGGGCCTCCCGCGCGCCTTTTCCCGGCAGAGCGGGGCGGAAAAGCGTGACATATGCGACAAATTTTTACAAGATTTGCAGAAGTATTCAAATTTTGTTGTGTAAATACTTTTCTTTTTTGAAAAAGTATGCTATAATACTTCCATGAACAGGGTGAATTTCCATTTGCGTATGCTGGAGATCCTGCAAACGGTCCCGCGCGGAGAGCGCCTGCTCCTGCACAGCTGCTGCGGTCCCTGTTCGACGCGCTGCCTTGAAGCGCTCAAAGACGTGTTCCGCGTCACGGTGCTCTACTACAATCCGAACATCACCGATGCCGCCGAATACGAAAAGCGCAAGGCCGAACAGATGCGCTTCCTGCAAGAGACGGGGTGGGCCGATTCGATCGACTGTCCGTATGATCCGCAGGAGTTTTTCGCCGTTGCAAAGGGGCGTGAGGCCGAGCCGGAAGGCGGGGCCCGCTGTACGCGCTGCTTTGCGCTGCGCCTGTCTTACACGGCGCGCAGGGCGAAAGAGGAGGGCTTCGGCTGGTTCGGGACGACGCTTTCGGTCAGCCCGCACAAGGATGCCGCTCGGCTCAACGCGCTGGGCGAACAGATCGCGGCACAGACCGGCGTGCGCTGGCTGTATGCCGATTTTAAAAAGCAAAACGGATATTTGCGCTCGACAGAGCTGGCAAGGCAATACGGCCTGTACCGGCAAAACTACTGCGGCTGCATCTTTTCCGATTGGACTCGCTCATAGGGATAAACTTGACAGATACTCCTTCTTTTTTCCGTGTTCTGCTCCGGCAGGGCGCGGAATTTTTTTACGGCGTTTTTTTCAAATGGGAGCAAAACGGTTGACGAATGCGCTGTCTCCGCGCTATAATAAATGCAACTAAAAAAGTAGCATTTAGGGGCGCCTGCCGCGCCCGAAGGAGGGTCCGAATGCGCCTTTCATCCAAATCGCAGTACGGGCTGAAGGCCTGTTACATCCTCGCGCTCCATTATCCCGAGCGCTGCGTCAGCGCCTCCGCGCTGGAAAAGGAGATCGCGGTCTCCGGCAAGTACATCGAAAAGATCATGCGTATGCTCGCGGGCAAGGGCATCGTCGCGGCAGAGCGCGGCGTATCGGGCGGCTATAAGCTGACCCGCCCGCCCAAGGAGATTACCATCGGCGATATCGCCCGCGCCCTCGAGGACAACATGGAGATCGTCGACTGTATCTCCTTCTGCTGCCCCAACTGCGCCACAGGCGACGTCTGGCGCAAACTGTACGACGGCATCAACGCCGTGCTCGACTCGATGACGCTGCAGACGATGATCGATGACTACGGCACCGAGGGCATCTGCAAGTGCCGCCATTCCGCGTGAGGGGCGGCATGCAGCGCATTTATTTGGATCACGCCGCAACGACGCCCGTCGACGCGCGCGTGCTGCAAAAGATGTTGCCCTGCTTTACCGATCATTTCGGCAACGCCCATTCGCTGCACGCCTTCGGGAGGCGGGCGGTCGCCGCTGTGGATGCCGCGCGCGATGCCGTCGCTTCCCTGCTCGGCGCCAAGCCGCAGGAGATCTATTTCACCTCCGGCGGGACCGAGGCGGATAACTGGGCGCTGCGCGGTGCGGTGCACGCCAATGCCGGGCGGGGCAGGCACGTCATCATCTCCGCCGTCGAACATCCCGCCGTGCGTGCGGCCGCGCGGCTGCTCGCACAGGAAGGGTTTGCAGTCTCCGCGGCGCCCGTCGGGGCGGACGGCGTGCTCGACCTCGCCGCCTTTGCGGGACTGCTGCGCGGGGATACCGTTCTCGCCGCCGTCATGGCGGTCAACAACGAGACGGGCGCCGTGCAGCCGCTCGCCGAGATTTCCCGCCTCTGCCGCGAGCGGGGCGTGCTACTCTTCTGCGACGCAGTGCAGGCGGCGGGGGCCTATGTTTTGGATGTGAATGCGCCGCCCGTCGATCTGCTGAGCATCTCCTCCCATAAATTTTACGGGCCGAAAGGAGTGGGCGCGCTGTATGTGCGCGAGGGGGTGCGCATTGCGCCCCTCGTGGCGGGGGGCGAACAGGAGCGCGGCCTGCGCGGCGGCACCGTCAATGTGCCCGGCATCGTCGGCATGGCGGAGGCGCTCACCATCGCGCGGGCGCAGCTGCCCGAAGCGCAGGCGCGCATGGCTGCACTGTGCGAAAATTTTGTCCGCCGCGCGTTGCATGAGATCGAAGGGGCGCAATTAAACGGCCCCCGCACTCCCTGCTCTTCGCTTGCGGCGGGCGGGCGCCTGTATTCGCTCGCCAACTTTACCTTTGCGGGTGCAGACGGCCCCGCATTGCTGGCGCTGCTCGACCGCCTCGGCGTCGCCGCATCGGGCGGTTCGGCCTGTTCGTCCGGCTCGCCCGAGCCGTCGCTCGTACTCCGGGCGATGGGCCGGCCGGATACCCTCGCCCGCTCGGGGGTGCGATTCTCCTTCGGCAGAGAAAACACGGAAGAGGAGGCGGAAGAAGTCCTCTCCCGCCTCAAACGGGCGTTGGCGCAGCTGCGCGCAAAGTGAGCCGGCTGCGGAGACGAACGGAACAATGAGGGGGCGCGGCGTTCCGCCGCGCCCCCGGCAGAAAATGCGGAGGATGCCGCCGCGGCGGCCAAAGGAGGAGAGTATGCGCAAAAGGGAACGGGAAGTGACCGACCCGCAGGAGAAGCTGGCAGTGCTGCTCGGCTGTCCGTTTTTGACCCTCGCCCTGCACGGGGAGGGTGCGCCCTACTGCGTGCCTCTCAACTTCGGCGCGGAAGAGGAGAACGGGCGGCTCGTTCTGTATTTTCACTGCGCCTTAGAGGGGACCAAGCTCGATCTGCTGCGCGCGGACGGGCGGGTCGGCTTTTCGGCGGCGCGGATGCTGCGCGTCTTCAACAAGGGCATCGCCCCCTGCGGGTACACCGCCGACTACGAGAGCGTGTGCGGCTTTGGGACTGCGCGCATCGTCGAGGAGGCGGCTGCACGGCTGCACGGTCTGCGCGTGCTCATGGCGCACTATACGGACGAGTCCTTCCCCGACGAGAGCTTTCTGCCCCGGCCGCTGTCCCTGACCGCCGTCGTGCGGGTGGATGTGGAAGCATGGACGTGCAAGCGCCTCGTGCGGCAATGAGGAGGCGCGCTTTCCGTGCAGTCTGTCACGCTGTCCGTTCGGGTCGGGCGCTCGCCGGGCGGTTGGGAAAAAGTTCAAAAAAATTAAAAAAATGGAAAGTATTTTTAAAAACAGGCATATGGGTGCCTGTTTTTTGTGTTATAGTGGAGAAAAAGGAGGAGGGGAGCGATGGTCTTTCTCGAAAAGCTGATCCTGCCGGACAGCGAGCAGGAGTATCGCCTGGCGCAGCGGCGGCGGGCGGAAAACGGCGGCCCGTTCGGCTATCTGGAAAACGGCTATCCCTGCATGCTCTTTCCCGAACGCGGCCTGCGCGAACTGGATTTTGAGGCGGTCACCATCCTTGCGGGCGGCAACGGCAGCGGAAAGAGCACGCTGCTCCATGTCCTTGCCGAAAAGCTCTCCCTCGCGCGGCAGGCCCCGCACAACGGCGGGGAGCTGTTTGCGCCCTACGCGGCGGCCTGCCGCGTCCGCTTCGGGCTGGATGAGGAAGGGGAGCCCCTCTCCCTTCCGGAGGGCAGCCGGCTCATCGCCAGCGACGACGTGTTCGAGTATATGCTCGCCGCGCGCGGAAGCAATGAACGGGTCGCGGCGGATACCGAGCGGGCGAGGGAGGAGTATGCCGCCCTCAAATACGGCGAAACGGTCCGCTTTGCGGGGCTGGAAGATTATGAGGCGGTCCGCGCGCAGCTGTTGGCGCGGCAGCGCTCCCGGCGCAGGTTCGCGCACGCCGCGGCGGGGCGGGAAGTGCGCCTGCGCAGCAACGGGGAAACGGCGCTCCGCTTTTTTGAACATGCGCTGAAAGAGGGCAGGCTGTACCTGCTCGACGAGCCGGAAAACAGCCTCTCTCCCTCCATGCAGCGCAAGTTGAAGGGACTGTTGGAGGAGATGGCCCGCTATGGCGGCTGCCAGTTTGTCATTGCGACCCATTCACCCTTTTTGCTCGCGCTGCGCGGCGGAAAGCTGTATGACCTCGATGCCTGCCCGGTCACCGTCCGCCCGTGGTGGGAGCTGGAGGGCCCGCGCGCCTACTTCGAGTTTTTTGAGGAAAACCGCGGCCGATTCTGCCCGCGCAGATAGGGCGCATCCGATTGCGGCAAATTTTTGCAAACAGTTGACCTTTCGGTCAAATTGTGGTATAATGGTTTTCGTAAATACAAGATGTGCCGCTTTTGCCCCTTATAACGGGGCGGCGGGAACCGGCAGTAGAACGCAAGGGGGGAGTTATGCACAGCGGTATCCGTACAGAACAGCGCGCCGAGGCGGGGCAGGCGGAACAAGGCAGCCGCTGCAACGGCATCGGCATTGCGGGGTGTATGTTCGCGCTCGCCGCGGCGGCCGCATTGTCGGCTGTTTTTTGGGCGGGGCAGGCAGTCGTCGCGCTCTTGGTGCTGCGCATCGCCGCGCTCGTTTTGGCGGCGGCGGGCACCGTGCTGTGCGGCGTGGGCGTCGGCCGCGCGGGCGCGCGCCGGCTGAACGGGTTTGCCTTTTGCGGACTGCTCCTCGGCGCGGCGGTGCTCTGCTTGTGTGCGCCGCAGTTGGTGGGCATGCTGTCTTGATGTTTTTGTGGATCGGTTACTCCTTCTCGGCCCCGCAAGGGGCCGTTTTTTTATATCAGAAAACCCGCGGCGGCAAAAAATATTTTGCCGGTGAATAAAAAGAGAAGCAAACACAAGGCAAAAAATTAGAAGGAAGAATCAGGTCCCAAAAGTAAACAGGGAGTAAAGAAGGGAGGGACAAAATAACACAGGGGCAAAGGCATAGGGGAAGGTGCGTCAGGCACAGAAAAAGGCCCGCAGCCGGGCAGCAGGGAACAATCGATAGGCACCTTCGTCTGTAAGTGCAGCTTGTGCCCCGCCGGTAATACGAGGGCCACCGCCCGAAAATAAATATCCGCCCTCTTTGCCCGGCGAATATTTATCGTTTGCAGACTTGACGCGCCGCCCCTTTTTATGTTACAATAAAGACAAGGAGGGAAAATCGTATGTATTGCAAACGTTGTGGAAAATGGATCGAAGGGGAGGCCACGCTGTGCGAGGAGTGCGCAGGCAGAGAGAGCGCCCCGCAGCTGGCGCCCGGCGTGCCGGAAACGGTCGGCGCAGTGCCGGCGGCCCCGGCCGAACAAAAGCCCGTCCCCGCCAAGCAAGCGGCTCCGCGGCCGGCCCCTGCAAAATCTTCGGTCCCGCCTGCATCTCCGTACTATTACAGCGCATACGGCCGGCCGGTCGATGAGCGCCCGCTCAACGGCATCGGCATCGGCGGCTTTGTGCTGTCCGTCGTGGATATGATCCCCGTATGGTCCATCGGCGTGCAGTTCGCGCACACGCTGGATCTGCTGTATTCCTGTTTGTTCCTGTTTTTGCCGATGGCTATTTTTCAGTGCCTCGCCATCGTGCTGTCCGCCATCGGGCTGCGCGCGGGCAAAGAGGCGCGCGGCACGGCCTTTGCCAAAGTCGGTTTGATCGTGTCCATCATCGGATTGCTGATGTTTGTACAGATGTTTATCGCCGGGCTGATTATAAACGGCTGACCGATATTTTTTTGAACGGTTTTCAAAAGAGCCGCCCTTTTGCAGCAAAAGGGCGGCTCTTTTGCGTTCTGCGGGGAAGATACAGTACTCTGTGTCGAACAGATCGCCGTTTCATATGAAAAACGCATGAAACAAGCCTCCCGCGTTCCGCAAAAATGGCGGGCGTTCCATAGCCGCGGTGTCCGCTTTTTGCGGGAAGGGGCGCGCGGCAGCCGCCGCGCCCCGTTGCCCGGCGCCCTGTATTTCTGCCCTGCGCCCTTGCAGAACGACAAACCGGGCAAAAAAAGGGACAGGATGGGGAACGGATATAGACGGGCGCAGGGTTTTGTGTTAGAATGCAAAAAAACAACATGGCGCGGGAGGTGAATGAAAGGAGAGAATGTGCAGGGAAGGAGCTTGAAGCGGAGCGCAATGGAACCGAAACTCGATTTGATAGAATATACAGGAGGTCAAAGATGAGAGTATTGAAAGGAGCGGCGATCGCAGTCGCCATCTTGTTGGCTTTGGGACTGGTCGTGGGCTGCTGTCTGCTGGCCGTCACCGATGCAGGGGCGGTCCTCACCGTCATGCAGTTCGTATTGCTGTGTGCGCTGGTATTTTACGCCGTTTTGGCTGTGCTGGCGCTGGTGAAGATCGCGCAGAATACCGACCGCGGCGACCGGTGAGTCCGAAAGCGAAAGTAAATAACGGCAAAAGGGAGGGGCGCTCGCTGTGCGGGCGCCCCTCCTCCCTTTTTATTCTCTGTTCATTTCCCTTCCCGCGGCGTTTTGCGGGTACTCTGCCGCGCAGAGTACCCCGTTCAGCCCGTAAATTCCACGCGGATATTGCCCAGTGCCGTCGTCGCCGTCAGCGAACGGGTGCCGCCGTCGCGGTCGACGACGTTGCAATCGCCCAATTCCGTCTGCACGCGGATGGTGTAGTCCTCCTTTGTGCCCGCCAGTGCCGCGCGGATCTCGCCGGCGCTGCATGTCAGCCGCACCTCCCGCGCGTCGATCTCCGCGTCCACCGTGCCGAGGTCGGTGGTCAGTGCGGCCGAGGCCGCCCGCGCGCCGCGCACGCGGATCTCTCCCAGGTCGGTCTGTAAGTCCGCTTCACCCGCAATGTCCGCGCCTTCCAGGGTGAGGGCGCCCGCCTCCGTCTCGGATGAGAGGCTGCCCGCGGCGATGTCCTTCATCCGGATGTCGCCGAGATCGGAAGAAAGGGCGAGCGCGCCAGACACCGTCACTCCGTCCGCCGTGATGCTGCCCGCATTTGTTTCGGCGGTGATCGATTTGCACTCTGCTCTTTGCAGTTCGATGTCCCCGTTGCTCGTCCGGAGGGAAAAGTCATCCGCGCAGACCTCCCTTGCCGTGACGGAGCCGTTGTCCGTTTGCAGGGAAAGGCTTGCCGCTCGTACTGTGTCGGCGAGCAGGCTGCCGTTGGAAGAGACGACCGCGATCTCCGTATAGTCTCCGGCAGGCAGGGTCAGCACTGCCTCGGGCGTTGTTTGGACGAATCCCCATTGGAAGAAGGGAAAGCGATCCTCCTCTTCCGTTACGGTCAGCGTGCCGTTTTCCTCGGTTACGGTCACGGGCACGGCCGTTTCGCCTTCGCTGTCGACGCGCACGGGATAGGAGAGGGTCACCCGTTCCGCCCCTTCGTCCGCCTTCACGCGCACCTGTGCGTTTCCAAACCGGATATGCACGGAATGGATCTCGCCCTGCGCGGTGTAGCTGTGCTGTTCATACTGTACATTGGTCAGCGCATCCGCGTCCCAGCCCTCCAGTCCGAATCCGATCAAAAAGAGGGCCGCGCCCGCCAGCAGCAGCGCGCCGCCGACCGCCAGCATGACAATGGTAAAGATATTTCTCGCTTTCGTCATTTTGCTTGTCCCTCCCTCTTTCCGCGCACGAGGGCGGCCGTTCCGCCCCAAACAGTGCCGCACAGCTTAAACAGCAGGCGGATGAGCAGCAACAGCGGCGGCGCCAGCATGCAGCCGACGCCGGCCGCGGCGAGCATGATCCCGCCCAGCGCCAGCAGGCCGCCCGAAAATCCTTCAAAGGCGATGAGCAGGAAGGCGCTTCCCGTGCCGCCCAGCCCCGCCAGGATGAGGAGCACTCCGCTCGTTGCCAAGGCGACGGCGATGCACCCGAGCGCGATGATGGCGATGACGGCCGGGATCCCGATGCCGCAGGCAAGCAGTGCTTTCTGCCAGCCGGGCCGCCCCGCTTTCCGCGCAGCCGGAGCTGCTTCGCCCGCGCCGCTCTCGCTGAGCACGGCCCGCGCGGCGGCGGCAGGATCGCCCAGTTCGCGCGCGATCGATTCTTCCTCCTCGCCGGCCTCCATTCGGTCCGCAAAGAGCTCGGCATAATAGTCTGCCGCGCGCTCCCGCTCTGCCCGCGGCAGGAGCGCGAGCGCCCGCTGAAATGTTTTCAGCCATTGTTTTGCTTTCATTGTTTTCCTCCGTCGCGGATGAGTTTGCAGATGCGCTCCATCTCGCGCATGTCATTCAAAAAATCTTCGATCTTCCGCACGCCTGCGGGCGTGATCGAATAGTACTTGCGCAGCCTGCCGTTGTATTCGCGGCTGCGCGCGGTAACCGCGCCCGCCGCCTCCAGCCGTTTCAGGATGGGGTACAGGGTCGATTCAGAGATCGCCATATACGGTGCCACGTCCGCAATGATCTTATATCCGTACGATTCCTCCTTCCGCAGGACGGAGAGGACGCATACGTCCAAAAGTCCCTTTTTCAGCTGCGTATCCATGATTTCCTCGCAATACTATTCAACGCCTTATACTATACAATGCGAGGTATCATTTGTCAAGCGTTTTCCTACGCATTTTTAGAGAAAGAGAGGAAAACGGCGCTGCGCCGCGCGCGGGAGGCCGGAGGGGAAGAGAGGGCGCGCTCTCGTGAGGGCAAACAAAAAGCCCCCGGGCAGACAAACAAAGGGCCCGGCAGGCAAACAAAGGGCCCCGGGCAGGCAAACAAAGGGCCCCGGCAGGCAAACAAAGGGCCTCGGGGCAAAAAAAGCCGCCGCAATTTTGCGGCGGCGGATCGGAAACGATTTATAGGCGGATCTCGCAGTATTCATCCAGCTTTGCGAGCAGCCCTTCCGAGATCTCTTCTCGGAAGGCGCCGAGGTAGGCAAACACGGCGCGGAAAAAAGCGCGGTTGTCACCGCCCGGCACGTAGGCGGGCAGGCCGTCGGCGCGGAAGGAACGCTGTACGAACAGCCGTTCGAACTCTGCGCGCTCCTCGGGGGTGAGCTCGTCGATAAAGTCGTCCGTTTCGGAATATTCGGGTACCGGCGGCAGGGGAGAGGCGCCTTTTGCCGGGGCAAAGTTCTCCGGCCGGGCGGCCTGCAGCAGTTCGTCGATGGGTTCGCCGGGGGCGGGCAGCGGCTGCTCGTCGCGCGGGGGCACGCTCTCGTCCGCGTCGGCAGGCGCTTGTTTTTTGCGCCCGCGGAAGGCGAAGATGTTGATAAAGATCAGCTGCCCGAGCGCGGTGCCCGCGCTTGCGAGCATGCCGGGGTAGGCGGCGAGCGATTCAAACCCCGCGTATGCGCCGTACAGCGCGGCGGCCGCCGCCGCGATCACAAAAAACAGGTCGGAGCGCAGTGCGTCGATGAGGTTGTGCCGCGGCAGGGCGAGGGAGATCGCCGCCAGCCCGAAGTTGACGAGCGTTGCCCACGCATAGACGGCAAAGGCGACGGACACGGCGGTGCCCAGCGGCGTATCCGCCATGGGGGCGAGGCCGAACACGTCGAACAGGGTCAGCCCCTCTGCAAAGGGCAGCAGCCCCAGCAGCAGGAATGCCGCGCCCAGCAGCAGGCCGATCAGCTTGACGAAACCGTACCCGCCGAAGGCGGTAAAGCCGAGCGCGACGAGGAATACGAGGGAAACCACGAGCGCGATCGCCGTGGCGTTCAGGGAAAAGAATGTTGTGGTATCGTAAAATACGTCGGAGAGGGAGAGGCCGTAGTTGTACAGCAGTGCACCCGTAAAAAAGGAAAAGGCCGCCAGCATGCACAGCGCCTTGGCATAGTTGAAGGCGAGCGCCGCTTTTGTACGGCAGAAGAGGGAGGCCGCCGTGCATACGAGCATCGCCGCATAGGCCGCGACGAGCACGTACAGCGATGCGCGCGAGACGGCGTTGCCGATGAAACTGCCCTTGAGCGCGCTGAGAACGAGGCCGAAAAAGCTCTCGTCATAATAGGCGGCGCGGGGCACGAACAGCAGCGCCGTAAAGGCCGCAAATGCCGCCAAAGACAGGATGATTTGTAAGATACGCCCCTCCCCGCGGGAGGGCCGTGCAAGGTCGTTCATGGTATGATCCTCTGCGGAAGTTCCGCGTTCCTTTCCTTATTATTGTACTATACGCGCGCGCGGGTGTCAAGTCATTCCGTTCGGGGGAAGCGCATCGCACGCGAATAGAATGTGTCGTATGGGCGAAAATTTGCGCGCTCCGCACAACATCGCGCTTTTTTATTGATATTTGCCCGTTTTTGCGCTATAATAAAGGGGACCCTCGCGTTGGCGGGGCGGCATACGGAGGGGGAAAAGATGATCTCACAACTGAAAAAGCTCGTGCGCAACGTGTTTGAAAATACGGGGATCGAGGTCTCCGTCTATGCGGCCGACGGCCGATGCCTGCTCGGCAATGCGGAGGTGTCTCCGCCCGCGGGCGTGGAGGGCATCGTGGGGGATAAGGCGGCGGGCTTTACCTGGTTCCGCACCCTCGGCCCGGAGGGTTACGTATGCGGCATCGCGGGTGTCGGCCCGGTGCAGAAGAACTATGCCTTCCTGCTTTCGGACATCATCGAGGGCGCTTCGGCCCGCTCGGCCAATCTCCCCAAGGGGGAGAGCATCCGCCGGATCCTGCTGGGCGAGTGCGGCGCCGCGGATATCCGCAAATTCCGCGCCCGCTATTCGGTGCCGGACGGCCCCTGTTTTGCCCTCGCCGTCGAGGCGGACGGAAAACTCTCGGACGTCATTACGCTGCTTTCACAGTACGCGGAGAACGGCGCCGATTGTACCGTTGCCCTTTCCGGCAAGGACTGCGCCATCCTCAAATTCGTTCAGCCGGAATCGGAGTATTCTTCGCCCGCGGATTTTGCCTCTTTTCTCGTGCGGTCGCTGTGGGAGGAGTTGGGCGTGCGCGCACAGATCGGCGTGGGCGGCACGGTGCCCCGGTTCGAAGAGGCGGCCGCATCTTACCGTCAGGCGAGCGCGGCGCTGCGGTTGGGCGAACAGTACGGCACGCGCGGCGGAGTGTACAGCTACCGCTCGTATGTGCTGGTAAAGATGCTGGAGGAGATCCCGCCCGCGCGGCTCGCGGAGTATTTTTCCGCCCTGCTCGAAGGGGATGCGCGCGCGCTTTTGGAGGACGAAGACTTGCTCGGCACGGCCGAGGAATTCCTCGACAACAGCCTGAACGTGAGCGAAACGTCGCGCAATCTCTTTATGCACCGCAATACCCTCATGTACCGCCTCGACAAGATCGAGCGGATGACGGGGCTCAACCTGCGCAAATTTTCAGACGCGGTCACATTCCGCATCATCACGATATTAAATCGCCTCGTCTGAGGCCTCGGCGTAAGCCGAAACAGGAGGATGAAAGATCATGAACGTATACGAACGCTCGCTGCAACTGCACGCAAAACTGCGCGGAAAGTATGAGATCCGCTCGCTCGTCGAGGTCAAGGACCGAGAATCGCTCTCGCTCGCCTATACGCCGGGCGTGGCGCAGCCCTGTAAGGAGATCGCGGCGGACCCCGCCGCCGCTTATCAGTATACCCGCAAGTGGAACACCGTCGCCGTCGTGTCGGACGGCAGCGCCGTGCTCGGCTTGGGCAACATCGGCGGGCTCGCGGGGCTCCCCGTCATGGAAGGCAAGGCCGTGCTCTTCCGCGAGTTCGGCGGCATCGACGCCATTCCCATCGTTCTCTCGGGGCAGGACGAGGACGACATCGTTAAGGCGGTCGAAATGATCGCGCCCTCCTTTGGCGGGATCAACCTCGAGGACATCCGCGCCCCCAAATGTTTTGAAGTGGAGCGCCGCTTGAAAGAGAAGCTGGATATCCCCGTCTTCCACGACGACCAGCACGGCACCGCCATCGTCACGAGCGCGGCGCTGTTCAATGCCCTCAAACTGGCGGGCAAAAAGCTGGAGGATGTGCGCATCGTCATCTGCGGCGCGGGCAGCGCGGGCATCGCCATCTGCAAACTTTTGCAGGAGAGCGGCGCAAAGCACATCACCCTCACTGCCAGCCGCGGCATCGTGTGCAAGGGCGAGCCCTGGCTTTCGCCCGCGCAGAAGGAGATCGCCGGGGTCACCAACGAGGAGTGCCTGCACGGCAAACTGGCGGACGCCGTCCGGGGGGCAGACGTGTTTATCGGCGTCTCCGCGCCCGGGCAGTTGAGCAAGGAGATGGTGCAGAGCATGGCGCCGCGCGCCATCGTCTTTGCGATGGCCAATCCCGAACCGGAGATCTATCCGCAGGACGCGCTGGATGCGGGCGCCTTTGTCGTCGGCACCGGCCGCAGCGATTTCCCCAATCAGATCAATAACGTGCTCGCCTTCCCCGGCGTCTTCCGCGGCGCCCTCGATGTGCGCGCCAAGGACATTTCCGAGGGAATGAAGGTCGCGGCGGCCCGCGCGCTCGCAGAGCTGGTCGGCGCCGATCTCTCGCCCGAATATGTCATTCCCTCCGCCTTTGACGAGCGCGTTGCGCCCGCCGTGGCGGCGGCCGTCGCAGAGGCGGCGCGCAGAGAGGGGCTGGCGCGCGTCTGAGCGGGCCGAGGGGGAAACGGATGACCAACGAAGAGATGCTCGCGCTCGCGCGCGAGAAGCTGAACCCCGTCGTGCGCGGCGAACACTGCGAGACGGGCTTCGTCAGTGCCCTCATCGAGGGCAAAAACGGCAGGTTTTACGCGGGCGTCAACATCGATCTCGCCTGCGGGCTGGGCTTTTGCGCCGAGCGGGCGGCGGCCGCGGCGATGATCGCCGACGGCGAGTGCGTCGCTAAGCGCATCGTCTGCGTCAACAAAGAGGGCGCCCCCATGACGCCCTGCGGCAGCTGCCGCGAATTTTTGATGCTGCTCTCGCCCGAAAATGCGGCGGCAGAATTTTACCTCGGCGGGGGACGCACGATGGCGCTCGCCGAATTTCTGCCCATGCCGTGGGAAACGTTCGGGCGCTGAAGCGAGGGGTGTATGCAAACAGGGAAACAGGATCAAAACAAGCCCAAGAGGAGCGCGCTGTTCAAAGTGCTGTGGGCGGTGGCTGCGGTCGCGGTCGCCGGCATCCTCTTCGCGGCGGGTTATTATACTTACTATTGGACGATGGACGCGGGCCTGCGCTCGCTGCTCTGGTTCAAAGAGGCGATCGACGGCGAGTATTACGAAGACATCCCGAGCGAGGATTTTTGGAACGCCGCCATCGGCGGGGTCGAGGGGCTCTTGGACCGCTATTCCGAGTATTACTCCCCCGCCGAATACGAGTCGGTGCAGATGTCTTCACAGGGCGTCGGCACGGGGATCGGGCTCTCCTTTTTTTCGGGCACGAATAAGATCGTTTCGGTGGCGATCAATTCGCCCGCCTTTTTTACGGGCGCCGTGCGCGCGGGCATGTATGTGACGGGCGTCGGCAGCGAGGAGGGCTCGTTTGAAGATACCTTTACGTCCGACGGGCAGGGGAATTACACCTATTCCGCTTCCGCCGCGCTCTCTTCTCTCAAAGAGGGCGATGTCGTATACCTGCGTCTTTCGGCCGATTCGCCGATCGCTACGGAAAACTGCATCGAGACCTCCGTCACCGTCAAAACCTTTACCGAAAGTTACGTTCTGTACGCTTACGGCGGGCGCGCCTATGCGGCTCTGTACGAGGAAACTTCGCGCGAATATGTGTGGACGGACGTGAGCGAATACGTCTCGGAGGACGAGCGCGTCACCGGCGCCGCCTATCTGCAGCTGCGCCGCTTTTACGGCTATGCCGCGGGCGAGTTCGCGCTCGCGCTCGAACAGTACCGCGAGGACGGGGCGGATACCCTTCTGCTCGATCTGCGCAACGACGGCGGCGGTTCCGTCGCGGTCATGCAGAACATTTCCTCCTATTTATTGAAGGACGCCGACGAGGAGGCCGAGGTCGTCATGGAAGCGGTCTACGGCAACGGGCGGCACGAGCGGTACCTGGCGGGTGGCAATTTTTACGGAGAATATCTGGCGGACAGCGAGATCTATGTCGCGGCCAACGGCAACACGGCCTCCGCGTCCGAAGCGCTCATCGGCGCGATGATCTCCTACGGGACCATCGGTTTCGACGATATTTTCATTACGGACACGGTCGGGCAGGGCAGTGCGCGCACTTACGGCAAGGGGATCATGCAGACCACCTTCTACAACCGCGTGACGGGCGAGGCGGCCAAGCTGACCACGGCGCAGATCTATTGGCCGAACGGCACCTGCATCCACGGTACGGGCATCACGACCGCGATGGGCGCGCGTCCCTCGTATGCCGCCTCTTACGGCGAGTACAACGATCCCGAGCTGACGGCCATTTTAGAGGCGATCGCCGCGGAAGGGTAAGCGCCGGATCATTTTATTTTGTTTTTGGACGGGCGGCAGCCCCGCGCATTTGCGCGGGGCTGCCTTTTTGCATACTGCCTACGCGGCGGAGAGAGGCAGGGCCGTTGGGCCGCAGAGCGGGTTATTCGGCAAAGTACGCTTCCAGCCGCTGTACGATCTCTTCCCCGGCGAAGTGTTCGATGGGGTCAAAGGCGCCCGGCACGGCGGTTTGCAGGCATCGGCGCGCCGGATCCGCCGGGATCGCGCCCGCATCTTGCCCGGGGGCCGCCGCGGCGCTTTGGGGCGCGCGCGGCGGCAGATCGGGCTGTCCCTGCGCTCCGTCCGCTGTCGGCTTTTGCTCTTTCTGCGCGCCAAGCTGCGGTTGCAGTGCGCCGAGCAGGGGCAGCAGGGCAGAAAGCCCGCCGCTCCCTTGCTCTGCCTCCCCCTTTCCGGATAGCAGGGAGAGGATCGTTTGCAGGATGCCCGCTCCGCCGGTTTGATCGGGCAGAAGGGAGAGCTGTTCTGTGAGCGGATCGGTCGCCTTTTCGTTTGGCGGCTTGGTTTTGCCCGCGCTCATGGCGAGCAGCATCGGCAGCAGTGCATTCCATTCCTGTCCGGCCATTTCATTTTCTCCCGCGGCGCACCGTGGCGGCCCGCCGCATATACATATTGCAGAAATATTTTTTGCGGAGGTGCATCGTGCAGGATTTTCGTTCGTATTCGGAGGGCGCACAGGACAGGGGCGGCAAGGGCAAAAAGGAGGAAGGCATTCCCGCCGACGTCGCGGCCGCCGCGAAGGCGGTGGCCGCGCTTGCGGAGGGGCGCGGCGAGGGGGAAATTTTGCGCGCCATCTATAAAGAGGCGGAGCGCAGCCGCCGCGCGGGGACCCTGTCGGATGCAGAATTAGATCACTTTTGTGCGGCCGTCGCTCCCATGCTGGATGCCGCCAAGCGCAAAAAGCTGGAACAGGTCATCGCAAAGCTGAAAAAGATCTGATCGTCTGCCGTTCGTGCGCCCGCCCTCCCTGCGGAGGGCGGGCGCATCCGTTGCGGCAGGAGCGCTCAGGGCGCGGCGGCGATGGCGCGTACGGCCCGCAAAAATTCGGAAACTTCCCGTTCGGTATTGAATTCGGAGAGGCTCGCGCGCACCAGCCCCGCCTGCAGGGTGCCCAGCGCCGCGTGGATGCGGGGCGCGCAGTGCAGTCCGCCCCGTACGGCGATGTCATATTCGTCGGAAAGCCGCTGCGCGAACAGCTCGGAAGAGAGCGCATCGCAGCCGAACGCCGCGATGCCGAAGGGGTTGGGCTCGGAGTAGACCCGTAGGCCTCGCACGGCGCGCAGCCCTTCCAGCAGCATACCTGTCAGTTCGTGCAGGCGGGCGGCAATGGCGGCGCGCCGGGGCAGCAGGTACAGCACGCCCTCTGCCAGCGAGGCGGCCGCAGGGAAGCTGAGCGTCCCCGCTTCCAGCCGTTCGGGGTAAAAGGAAGGCATGTCGGGGGCGGCGCTGTCCGTTCCCGTGCCGCCGTAGGCGTAGGGGAACAGCTGTATCCGTTCGGAGAGCAGCAGCGCGCCGCTGCCCTGGATGCCGTGCATGCCCTTGTGTCCCGCCACGGCGAGCGCATCGATGCCGTTTTCCTTCATGTGGACAGCCGAGTGTCCGCATGCCTGCGCGCCGTCGCACACGGTCAGGATGTGTCCGGGCAGCAGGGCGCGCACCGCCGCCGGGTCGATGGCCGCTCCCGTCACATTGGAAGCGAGGGTAAACACCGCGGCAACGGTGTCCGTTTCTGCCGCCGCCGCGATCGCCGCCGGAGAAATGCGCCCCTCCTGCGGCTGTACGAGGGTGAGGCGTATGTATCCGTTCCGTTCCAAAAAGAGGAGCGGCCGCAGCACAGCGTTGTGTTCCGCCGCCGTACTCACCACATGCGGGGGACTTGCGGGCGGGCCCTGCGGCGGGCGCAGCAGTCCGAACAGCGCAATGTTCAGTGCTTCCGTGCAGTTTTTGGTCAAAATGACCCGCTCGCAGCTTTCTCCGCCCAAAAAGTCGCATAGCAGTCTGCGGCAGCGCAGCACGTTTTCCGCTAAGGCGACGGACAGCGCGTGTCCGCTCCGTCCGGGGTTGCCGCAGGGGCCTTCGATGCTCGCGCGCACCGCCCGCACGACGGCGTCCGGCTTGTGCCCGCCCGTAGCGGCGTTGTCAAAATAGATCATCGGCACCTCTCTTTTCAGGCCGCGGCAGCGGCGGCCCTGCGAAGCGCGCCAAAAGGCGCGCCCGTTCATATACTGTACTATTATAGTATGCCGCGCGGTATCAAAGTTTTCCGCGGGCGACCAAGGAGGAAGGGTATGTGTGAATTTTTGGTTGTATTCCGCTCGCGCGCGCAGGCACTCGACTGTGCCGCCCGCCTGCGGCAGGGCGGCATTCGCGCGGCGGCGGTCTCCACTCCGCAGGAAACGGGAGCGGGGTGCGGCCTGTCCGTGCGTATCGGCGCGTTCGATTTTGCGCAGGCGCGCCGCGTCATTTCCGGCTGCGGGTACGGGGCGCTGTTCGGCTATTTTCGCGTCGAGCGGCAGTGCGGGCGCACCTTTCTCACGCGCGTGGGCTGAAAGTACGGCGGGAACGGGCAGGAAGGCGGAGCCGGTACCGCAAAAGCCTTGTTTTCGCGCAGAATTTATGGTAAAATAGAGGCATGGAACGTGAACAGGCGCAAAAGGCGCTGCAAATTTTGGCGGAGACGTATCCGGACGCGCGCCCCGCTCTGCATTATCGGTCCGCTTATGAATTGCTGGTGGCGGTCATCCTTTCGGCGCAGTGCACCGACGAGCGGGTGAACAAGGTCACGGCCGAGCTCTTCCGCGAGCACGACACGCCGCAGGCCATGCTCGCCCTCACGCAGGAGCAGCTGGAAGGGTATATCTTTTCCTGCGGTTTATACCGCAGCAAGGCGGCGCATATCCTCTCCGCCTCGCGCGATATTTTGGAAAAGTTCGGCGGGCAGGTCCCCGAAAAATTTGCAGATCTGAAGTCGCTGGCGGGCGTCGGGCAGAAGACGGCGAATGTCGTCTCCTCCGTTTGGTTCGATCGGGACGCGATCGCCGTAGATACGCACGTGTTCCGCGTCAGCAACCGCCTGGGCCTCGCGCACGCGCATACCCCCGCCAAAACGGAGGAGCAGCTCAAAGAGGTCATCCCGCAGCGGGATTGGTCCAAGGCGCACCACTGGCTCATCTGGCACGGCCGCCGCGTCTGCCACTCACAAAAGCCCGCCTGCGGCAGCTGCCCGCTCGCCGGCGTGTGTGATTTTTTTGCGCAGCAAAACAAGCAGAATACGGCAGCCCCTTCCCCGGCGGAGAGCGGCGCCGCAGAGGTATAAAGTATGGCATCTCTCTTTACGGACAAGGTGAAGATCACCGTCAAGTCGGGCGACGGCGGAGACGGGATGAATTCCTTCAAGAGCTTCAAAGGTTTCGCCAACGGCGGCCCGGACGGGGGCGACGGCGGCAAGGGGGGCGACGTGTACGTCGTCGGCGATAAGGACAAGAACGACCTCGTCGAATTCCGCTTCGGTTCCCGCTTCAAGGCGGGCGACGGCGAGCGGGGCGGCACCAACAACTGCTTCGGCAAGGGGGGAGAGGATGTCGTCATCGCCCTGCCTCTCGGCACTCTCGTGCGCGATGCGGAGACGGGCAAGCTGCTGTGCGACGTCTACGCCGACGGAGAAAAGCACCTCATCGCGCGGGGCGGCAAGGGCGGCAAGGGCAACGTGCGCTTCACCACCTCCCGCCGGCATGCGCCGCACTTCGCGCAGAAGGGGCAGAAGACGCAGCCGCACACCCTCATTTTAGAGCTGAAAGTCATCGCGGACGTGGGCATCATCGGCTTCCCCAACGTGGGCAAGAGCACGCTGCTGTCCAAGATCAGTGCGGCCAAACCCAAGATCGCTGGCTATCACTTTACCACCCTGTCCCCCAATTTGGGCGTGGTGCGCCGGTACGACCGGTCCTTCGTGGCGGCGGATATCCCCGGCCTGATCGAGGGCGCGGCGCAGGGCGCCGGGCTGGGACATGACTTCCTGCGCCACATCGAGCGCACCCGCATGCTCGTGCACGTGGTGGATATTTCGGGCATGGAGGGGCGCGATCCCGTCGAGGACTTTGCCCGCATCAATGCCGAGCTCGCCGAATACAGCGAAAAGCTCGCCTCCCTGCCGCAGATCGTCGCGCTCAACAAGTGCGATGCCTTCGGCGCGGAGGAAAATCTGCCCCACTTCCGCGAGGCGTATCCCCACATTCCGGCGTATCCCATCACCGCCCTGCTCGGCGAAGGGACGAAGGAGCTTTTGGACGCCGTGTTCGCCACGTTGGAAACACTGCCGCCCGCCGAGCCCCTCCCTGCCGACGAGTTTGAATACGAGGCGCCGGACGTCAACGAATTTGTGATCGAAAAGGACGAAGAGGAAGAGGTCTGGTACGTTACGGGCGGGTTGGTGGACATGCTCGAACGCAACGTCGTGCTGTCCGATCCCGATTCGATGGCGTATTTCCAAAAGGTGCTCAAGGACAAGGGCGTCATCCGCGCCCTGCGCGAAAAGGGCGTGCGGGAGGACGATACCGTCGTCGTCGGCGGCGTGGAGTTTTCGTTCAAAGAGTGATTACTCGGAGATTTTGTTTTGAGCTGACAAAACAAAATCTTCCGATGGGAAGGAAAACCCCGCCGCTCACTTTGTTCGTCGGCCAGGTTTTCCTCGCCGCCGCGCTTGGAAGGGCACGCCTTTGAGAGCGCGCGGCAGCTTCACCTTTCCTGCAAAAGGCAAGGGATTGCCAAATAGGGTTGCGCTGCGCAAAAGTGTGATTTTGCTTGCGCAAAGGAGTCAACTCGGAGATTTTGTTTTGAGCTGACAAAACAAAATCTTCCGATGGGGAAGGAAAATTCCGCCGCTCGCTTTGCTTGCGCGGCTGGGTTTCTCGCTTTGCGCGGGCTTGCCTGCGCGGGAAGGGATGTATTTCCTTATAGTATAGATCGAAAAGGAGAACGTATGCTGACCAGTAAACAGAGGAGCAACTTAAAGAGCATCGCCGCCAACCTCGAGCCCGTTGGACAGGTGGGCAAGGCGGGCATCGGCGAAAATATGATCAAATCTCTGTCCGATGCGCTGGAGGCGCGCGAATTGATCAAGGTCAATATCCTCACCAACGCCGAGGAGGATGCCAAAACGACGGGTGCACAGCTGGCCGAGGCTCTGCGGGCAGACTGCGTGGCCGTCATCGGCCGCAAGGCGATCTTTTATCGCCGCTCTTCCCGCAAAGATTTCAAACATATCGAGTTTTAAGCACCGAAAGGAGAGAATATGGAGACATTTCTCGCGCAAAAGCGCAGGGAACTCGGCCTGACGCCTGCACAGCTGGCGCAGGCGGTGGGCGCAGCGGAGGAGGAAGTTGCCCGCTGGGAGGCGGGCGAACTGCCCGATTCGCGCTATTTGCTGCCGCTTGCGGAAGTGCTCGGCGTGGAGGTGGAGGAGATCCTGCGCGCCGCAACGGAAAAGCCGCACGGCGCATCTTCCGCGGCGGAAAGCGCGGGCGCGGCGCCTGCCTCTGCGGCGCCGCCCGAAGAAATTTCCGGGAAAGTGCCCGCAGAGGAGGAAACATGCGCCGCTGTGGGAACCGAGGCGGAGCAACGCGCGGCCTCTCCGCAGCAGCTGCGCGCAGACGGTACGCCCGATTGGCTGTCCTCCATGCAGCCGCCCGACGGAGAGCGGGGGCATGGCCGCCCGAGAGGGGACGCAGAGCCGGATATCCGTGAGCGTCGGCCCGTCAAGGAAAAGCTGTCCACGCCCGTCAACGGCTTCACGCACGGCGAGCGCGTGTTCGGGTACATCGTCTGCCTGCTCGTTTTGATCGCGGCGGTCTTCGTGTTCGTGCAGCGCTTCGTCGTGGGAGTGGAGCTGGATCAAGACAATTATGCGCGCTTTCTCGATATCGATGTGGACGGATGGACCGACGTGACGATCACCGTCACTTCTTCCGCCGACATCGAAGATTTTTCCACCGTTCTCGAAGTGGAATTTTATTCGGAGGCTCAGTGGGATGACAAAGTGCGGCGCACGCTCACGCTTTCGGAGGACTTCCTCGCGGCGGGCGGATCAGTCTCCGGGTCGGTGTCGATGAGCGAGGGCGGGATGTACCGATTTTATACATTTCGGGTGATCTCGGTCGGAGGGAAAATCGTATGAAGAATACTCTTTCCAAAACCAAACCGTCCGCCGTGCGGCTGCAGCGCGCCCGCGACAGGAGGCTGATCGTCTGCATGAGTCTGACCTCCGCCGTCGGGCTGTGCGTGCTGCTGCTTGGCAGCTTTGCCGTAGGGGTGAGGGCGGAAGATTTCCTGTCTGTCGGTTTGATGGCGTTTGTGTATATCGCGTGCAGCGCGCTCAGCATCGTGGATCTGTATTTTCATTACTCCCTATGCCGCTGGCACAATCGCTGGCACCGGGCCTTCCACGAGGAGGGCGGCAGCGAAGGGGAGCCGAGCGCCTTCGCGCTGGTCGCGAGCAAGATCTCCGGCTGGTTTTTGTTTATCTTTATGCAGTTGACCGCCTTTGTGCCCGTTATTTTTTCCGCTCTGCTGTATCTGTAAGGAGATCCGCGCGGAGGGCCGCGCATACCTCTGTATCCGGATCCGCCGGAGAAGTCGGGCCGAAAGGAAGGACGCCCGCAAAAGCGCAGTTCCCATAGGGTCAAAAAGAGAGAAGGTCTTAAAAAACCTTCTCTCTTTTTCGTGCTAAATAAAGCGTAGGTTATCTTACTTTTTAATGTTTGTCTTCCGCCAAACGGCACATATGATACAATCTGCGTGTGGCTCATCCGGAAATCTTTTGCGCAAGAGTTCTTGCAAATGTTCCGCCTGTTTTCGGCTATCGCAGAGGCTTTATTGATTCAAGTCCTTAAAGGAAAAGATCTCATCAAAAGAACAATTTGGCAACGAGCTGGTCCCAAATCCCGTACTGAACTCATCCTCTCCGTCTACAAGGTCATAGCCACAAAATTCAAAGCCTTCAAGAGAGGGAAGGTCTTCCCCCTTTTTTATTACAAGGACGGCAAGCCATTGTTCATGATCCGAAAGTTCTATTTTATCATCATACGCCCATAGTAACTTGTGACTAAAAAGGCTGCAATCCGCAGAGGCGATTTCATCGCATTGACAATCAGTCCTCCACTCTAAATAAGCAGGATGATCTTTCGTTATGAAACGTTCACAAATCGAATAAACCATACTTTCACCAAAATTCCTGTTCCATTTTTGTCTGTCTCATCGTAATTATATTATAAGGAAGTTAAAAAGTAAAACAAATAAGCGCACGGCCTTGCTCGCAAGGTATCGTGCGCTGTACTTTTTTTATTGTAGCAAAGATGCAGACTAAATTGCGCAAAGGAGGGCGCGGTTTTCATTCGCTTTTGCCGAACAGCCGCACCAATACAGCAGCTAAAAGCAGCAATCCGCCCGAAAAGAGGTAGTAGATCGGGAAGATCGCCCACAGCGAAAAGAGCAGCAAAAATCCGCCCGAAAAGGCGTACCCGCGCCACGCTTCGCGGCGGAGCCGGAAGGAAAATTTGCCTTTTTTTCCTGCGGGCGGCGGGACATCGAGGGGAGAGGGCAGCGCCCCTGCCCCTTTTACGAGTTCATATACCTGTTCCGCGCCCCACAGCTGGATGCCGAACGCCGCCGCCAGCTTCTCCGCTTCATCGGTGAACGCTCCGGCCAGCGCCGCTTTTTCCTTTCCGTCCGCTCGGACGGCCGTACGCAGCTCGTCGGCCGTCACCTTTTCTAAGCGGAAGAGGAGAAAGTAGCGGGCATCTCCCGCGCGCACTTCACTCCCGGCGGCAACGGCGCGCGCCTTTTGGGGGGAGGCCTGCGGCGCGGAAGGCACCTCAGTCCCTTTTGCGGCGGGCGGAGGGGCCGCTTTGTCGCCTTTCTGTCCGCCGCCGGTTGCGTTCAGGCAGCGGGCGATCAGCTGCGCGTCCTCTTCGGGCGGGCGCATCGCCAGATGAAAGGCGAGTGCGGCCGCCTGTCCCGCGGCCTCTTCTTTCTCGCGCCGCTTTTTGCGCCGCGCGCGCAGGAGACGGAAGAGCAGGAAGGCGATGCCCCCCGCAATGGCGGCGGCCGCCGCGGCCGCTCCCCAGGCAGAAAGTATGTAAAAGCGCAGCACACAAAAGGAAAAGGCCGCCGCAGCGGCAAAGGTAAACAGTGTATCCGTCCAAAGCGGAAGGTCGATTTTTTTCATGGTCGGTGTCCCTCGTGCGCCCCTTCGGTATGGCGGGCGTCCGCGCGCCGCATGCCGGTCTCGGCAAATCCGGGGCGCTCCTTGTTTTCCGTGGATTTTTGTCAAAAAATCGCTTTTTCAAACCTTGCGCGCGCGGGCAACTTGTGTTATACTGGAAGAAAAAGGAAAAAAGGGCGGGGCAGGGGCCCCGCACAGAGTTTCATCGCATGAAGATCGCTATTTTCGGCGGGTCGTTCGATCCCGTCCATGCAGAACATGTCCGTATCGCCCGCGCCGCGCGCGAAAAGCTGGGGGCGGACAAGATCATCGTCGTCCCCGCGGGCCTGCCGCCGCACAAGCAGGAGCGGCATCTCGCGCCCGCCGCGGCGCGGCTGGAGATGGCCCGCCTCGCCTTTTCCGGCATTCCCGGCTGCGAGGTCAGCCCGTACGAGATCAATGCGGGCGGCACCAGTTATACCGTGCGCACCGTACACCGTTTCCGCGAGCGCTATCCGCAGGACGAGCTGTACCTGCTCGTCGGGGCAGATATGCTGCGCGACTTTTACAGCTGGAAACAGCCGGAAGAGATCCTCTCGATGGCGCAGCTGGTCGCCTGCGGCAGAGAGGGGGATCCCGCCGATTTCCAAAAGGAGCAAAAGCGCTTTTCGGCGCGGTTCGGCAAACCTTTCATCCCCCTCGGCTACACGGGGGCGGCCGTCTCTTCGACGGAAGTGCGCGCGCTGTGCGCCTTCGGCGAGGATGTCCGCTCGCTCGTGCCGGCAGAGGTCGCCGATTACATCGACGCGAACGAGCTGTACCGCGTAGGCCCCGTGCGCCGCGCGCTCGAGTATCTCACCCCCGCCCGCCGCAAGCACAGCCTGCGCGTCGCACTTATGGCGGCGGAACGGTCGGCAAGTGCGGGCGTCTCCGAATACGCGGCCGTGCTCGCCGCCGGCCTGCACGATTGCGCCAAAAATCTGCCCGCCGATTCCCCGCTGCTAAAGGGGTTTGCGCCCCCGGAGGAGGTCCCGGCGCCCGTACTGCACCAGTACAGCGGGGCGTATGTCGCCGAGCGCATCCTCGGCGTGACGGATGCGGACGTGCTCGATGCCATCCGCTATCATACCTCCGGCAAACCGGAGATGACCGCGCTCGGGAAGCTCATCTTTTTGTCGGACATGCTGGAAGCGGGGCGGGATTTTCCCGGCATCCGCAAGCTGCGCAGGCTGTTTGCAGAAAATCTGAACGCCTGCATGTATCACTGCCTGAAGCAGGAGCTCAAACACCTCAAAAAGGGAGGCGGAAACATCTATCCGCTCACCTTCCGCGCCTACGAATATTATAAAGAACACCGCAAATAATACAAAGGAGACACTATGGAAGTTTTGGAACTGACGCAGGAGATCGGCAACTACCTCTCCTCGAAAAAGGCGGAGGATATCCTCCTCATCGACGTGCGCGAAAAGACGGCGCTGTGCGATTACTTTGTCATCGCCTCCGGCCGCAACACCACGCAGGTGCGCGCTCTGTGCGAAAATTTGGAAGAGCATCTCTCCAAGCAGGGCATCGAGCCCCGCCGCACCGAGGGCGTGCGCGACGGCCGCTGGGGCGTGCTCGACTACGGCGACATCATCGTGCATATCTTCAACGACGAATCCCGCCTGTTTTACCATCTCGAGCGCCTCTGGACAGAGGGTGAAAACGTCCGTAAGATCGACTGATCCGCTCGCGCGCTCTAAATTGCGCGCAAGTGCCTCGGCGGGTAAAATGTGGCGCGCATTTTTAAGGGAAAGCTCTCAAAGTGCGCCGCGGAGGGCAGAGCCCTCCGCTCACGGAAATTAGTTTCATCAGCTTGAAACAAATTTCCGTGAACAATGACTTGCCTGAAAAAGGCAAAACCACGCTTTTGTTTTTTCCCCAAGTTGCCGCAAGGCTTATGCGGAAAGAGAGGATTTGCGCGATTTATAAAAGGCGTGCCCTTAAAGATCACGCAAAGCGAGAAAGCCGGCCGCCGAGAGAAAACCGTTCGGGGTTCCCCTCAAATCGGAAGATTTTGTTTTGTCAGTTCAAAACAAAATCTCCGGGGAAGTTTCAAAAATGGATCTCCCGTGGTTCCCCGTATTCCGCTTTGGAGCGGGTGCGCTTCTTTTCTACGATATAGTAAACCTTTTGCGGAGAAGCAGCCTTCGGCGCGGGCGGCGGCGCGGGCGTCTGTTCTTGCTCCCGTTCCCACTCTTCGCGCAGGGCGCGCTCCCGCTCTTCGCGGCTGCGCAGCGAATACCATCGGAACCCGACCACCCCGCCGAAACAGGCGCCGAACAAGAGCAGCAGATACAGCGCGCCCATCGCCGCGCCGGATAAAAGCAGATCCATGCCGTTCACCTCCGCGCTTCCCCTCGCTTTGTTTCAGGATCAAAGGGGAAGGTTTTTGCATTGTATCACGGAAACCTGTGCGGGCGGAGGGGATTTTTGACGCATCCGAAAGGAGTTTGACGAATGACCGTTTACGATGTGATCGACCGCAAAAAGAGGGGCTTTGCCCTTACGGAGGAGGAGGTGCGCTTTTTTGTGCGCGCCGTGGCGGACGGCCGCGCTTCCGACGCGCAGATCGCCGCCTTCTGTATGGCGGTAGTATGGAGAGGCATGACGGACGAGGAGTGCTTCTTTCTGACAGATGCCATGACGCACAGCGGCGAAACGATCCCCTGCCCCCGCTTGAACGTCCTGTTTGCAGACAAGCACTCGACGGGCGGCGTGTCCGATTCGACCTCCCTCGTCTTAGTGCCCGTGCTCGCCGCCTGCGGCGTACATTGTGCCAAGTATTCCGGCCGCGGGCTGGGGCATACGGGCGGAACGCTGGATAAACTGGAGAGTTTCCCCGGCTTTCGCGTCTCCCTTACGGCGGAGGAGTTTGAAGCGCAGGCAGAGCGGGTAGGCTGCGTCATTGCCGGGCAGACGGCGCGCATCGTCCCTGCGGACAAGCGCATGTATGCCGTGCGCGACGTCACCGCCACCGTAGACAGTATCCCGCTCATCGCGGCCTCCGTCATGAGCAAAAAGCTCGCGTCCTTTGCCGATGTCATCCTGCTCGACGTCAAGTACGGCGAGGGGGCGTTCGTGCACGGCGGGGAAGAAGCGGTGCGCCTCGCCCGCACGATGGTCGACCTCGGCCGGCGCGCAGGGCGGCGGATGTGTGCCTGTGTCACCTGTATGGATCAGCCGCTGGGCGACAGCATCGGCTGCTGCGCCGAGGTGCGCGAGGCGATCGGCGTGCTGCGCGGGGAGGTCCGCAACGACTTATCCGAACTCTCGCTCTCTCACAGCGCACTCCTCTTGCAGGCGGTGCTCGGCATCTCCGCGGAAGAGGCCGCGCGCCGCGCACAGAAAGCCGTCGATTCGGGAGCCGCGCTGCAAAAGCTGCGCGAGATGGTCGCGGCGCAGGGCGGGGATGCGCGCGCGGTGGACGATTTTTCTCTCCTTCCCCTCGCGGAAGGGCGCGCCTGGGTCCGCGCCAAGGCGGACGGGTATCTGCGCGTCGCCGCGACGCCGCTGGGCCGGGCATGCGTGGAGCTGGGCGGCGGCAGACTGCGGGAGGAGGATGCGGTGGATCACGGCGTCGGCCTGCGCCTCTTGCGCCGCACAGGAGAGGCCGTGCGGGCGGGCGATCCGCTCGCCGAAGTGTATTTTGATCCGGAAAGGGATCCGGCCGGTGCGCTTTCCCTGATCGAAGGGGCGTTTGCGGTCGGGGGCGAGCTGCCGCCGCGGCAGCCGCTCGTGTACTGCACGATCGCAGAGGAGGATAACTGAATGCGTTGGTTTGATAAGAGAGAGGACGTTGCGGGGGCTGCTCCGGCGCCGGAAGAGGGTACGGCTGCGCCGTCCGCCGCGGCAGCGGGGGAGGGCCGTGCGCCGATTTCTCCGGAAGAGATGGAAGAATTTGCCGAATATAAGCGGGTCAAAAAGGCGGAGGAACTGCGCCGGCGGCTGCAGATGATCGATCATACCCTGCTCAAACAGACGGCGACGCGCGAGGACATCCGCAAACTGTGCAATGAAGCGCGCGACTTCGGTTTCTATTCCGTCTGCGTGCAGCCGGTGTACGTTTCCGCCTGCAATACATTTTTAAAGGATGTGCCCCAGGTCAAGATCGCCTGTGTGGTCGGCTTCCCGATGGGCGAAAACGTCACGCCCGTCAAAGTGTACGAGACCAAGCGCGCCGTTGCCGACGGCGCCGACGAGATCGATATGGTCATCTGCATATCCGCCGTCAAAAACGGGGATTATGCCTACGTCAAGCGCGAGATCAAAAAGGTGGTCCGCGCCGCGCAGGGCAGGCCGGTCAAGGTCATTTTAGAGACGTCCCTGCTCACGCGCGAGGAGATGGTGCGCGCGGCCGAGTGCGCGCGCGATGCGGGCGCGGCATTCGTCAAGACGAGCACCGGGTACTTCGGCGGCGGGGCGCGGCCGGAAGACGTGCGCCTCTTAAAGCAGACGGTGCGCGGCAGCTGTAAAGTCAAGGCGTCCGGCGGCATCCGCACCGCGGAGGACCTCCTCGCCATGGAGGCGGCGGGGGCGGACCGCATCGGCACCAGCGCGGGCGTCTCCATCGCACAGTCTCTGCACGCGGGGCAGGGCACGCAGCAGCTTTAAAAAACCCGAGGCCCGGGCCGTATGGTCCGGGCTGCCTTTTAGTTTGCATGTCAGTGCAGGTTTTTCCCGGCGGCGGTCGGCAAAAGAGTGCCGTCGGCCGGCCGCAGCAGGCGCAGCAGGGCACGTCGGCCTCTCGGCTCTTCGCCCTTCAACGGATGTGCGTATTTTCCCCAAGGTGTGCAGAGGCGGTGTTCCCGCCCGCCCGTTCAGCGGCAGGGGGCTCTCGTCCGTTTGCCTCCATGGCGCGGGCATTGGCGGCGCGCGTGAGTTTGCGCATCGCCGCGTTCGGTCGGGGAAGCGCCCGCGATAGTTTGCGGAACGGGCTGCCGCGGCCGATGTGCTTCGCATGGGCGGAAAGGCATCCTCTTGCCCCGGCGGCAGGCGCGCCTTTGCGGCTTTTGCCCGAGCACCGCAGCGGGCCTTTTCAAAAAAAAGGAAAAAACGGCCGCGATTTGCTTGACAGGAGAGTGTAGGTCGAGTATAATAAGGATGAAAGTAAACCTTAGTTAACCAAAAGGCGATCTGTCTTCGGGCAGCGGAGACTGTTCCGTTCCGAAAGGCGCCGCGCCCTCCCTGTGCTCATTCCCGTTATAATAACCTACCGATATGTCAAAAACGGCAGCTCTGTACGAGCCGCCGTTTTTGTTTTCTCGCGGCAGGCAAAAAATTTTTTCAGATTGTGGCGCAAAACTCTTGACAAAGCGGCGCAATCCATATATAATAGCGTTAGCACTTAGGTTAAGAGAGTGCTAACATAGTAAAAAAAGAAGTGCCAAAGTTCGGAAGAGGTGTTCGGCGATGAAAATGTCCGATCGCAAACGGAAAATTTTACAGATCGTTGTGGACGAATACATCAACACCGCCGTCCCCGTGTCCAGCAAGAGCATCGCGGAAAAGCACCTGACGGACATCAGCTCCGCCACCGTGCGCAACGAGCTCGCTTCGCTGGAAGAGCTGGGGTATCTGACGCAGTTCCATACGTCGGGCGGCAGGGTCCCCTCGCCGCAGGCGTATCGCTTTTATATCGAGGAACTGATGCAGAAGGGCGACCTGTCCGAGCATGATCTCGATTACATCCACGAGGCGTTCAGCCACAAGTCGAACGACGTCGAGCACCTCATCAAGGATGTGACCAAGGTCATCTCTGAGCTGACGGACTACACTTCCGTCGCCATCGGGCCGCATGCGGACGGCGAGCGCATCCGCAACCTCGCATTGCTTCCCTGCGGAGACGGCCGGGCGCTGCTGGTCATCGTCACCGGCGAGCGTATCCTGCGCGACAGCTTTATCGATATCCCCGAAAACATGCCGGAGGAAGATCTGGAAAACGCTTCCCGCGTCATTTCCAAACTGTTCGAAGGCAAGCGCCTTTCTGAGGCGAAGGACGTCGAGGAGCAGGTGCTCGCGGAGTTCGGCCAGTACCGCCAGGTCATGCGCGAAGTGATCGACGCGCTCAAGGCGTATACGCACCCGCGCGAAGAGGATGTCGTCCTCTCCGGGCAGGATAAAATTTTCAATCACCCTGAATTTGAGGACATCGAAAACGTCAAAAACTTCCTCTCTGTCATTTCCAGCAAGGACCGCATCGCCGAACTCATCGACTCGGATGACGACGAGATCCAGATCAATGTCAAGATCGGTTCCTGCGACGACAGCGACGTCCCCGACGATTGTTCGGTCGTCACCGCGACGTACTCGGCCGGGGGGAAGAATTTGGGCACCTACGGCGTCATCGGCCCCATCCGCATGGATTACACCAAGGTGATCACCGTGCTGGAAAATGTGGGCAAGGCGCTCGAAGGGCTCGTCAATAATAAAAAGAAGGACGATAAGGAAAAGTAAATATGAGCGAAGAGATCAAGGAACCCGCCGAAAAGGGCGCGGAACCTGCCGCGGAAACGGCAGAACAGGCGCAGCCCGCCGAACCGGCAAAGCCCGCCGAACCGGCGCAGGCAGAGCCGCAGCACGAGCATCACGCCAAGCATGAAAAGCTGAAAGCGGAACTCGAAAAGGCAAAAGCGGAGGCAGCCGACTATAAAGATAAGTGGATGCGTTCCGCCGCCGAGTTCGATAATTTCCGCAAGCGCAACGAACAGACCCGCCGCAACGCTTATCTGGACGGCAAGGCAGACGTGCTTTTGAAGATCTTTCCCGTCGGGGATAATCTCGAGCGCGCCCTGCTCACTTGCGACGAGCAGACCAAAAAGGGCATCGAGTTGGTGCTGCGCTCCTTCAAAAAGCTGTTGGAGGAGGAGGGCATCGAGGAGATCGACCCCAAGGACGAGGAATTTGACCCCGCCTTCTGCGAGGCGATCATGAGCGAACCCGCGGCCGAGGGCGTCGAACCCGGCTATGTCAAGGAGGTCTTCCTCAAGGGCTATAAGCGGGGAGACAAGGTGCTGCGCTTTGCGCAGGTCAAGGTCACGACCTGACGGGCGCAAAAATATATTTGTTTTTTCGGCGCGAAAGCGCCTGAAAGATAGATCGTTTTTATTCGGATCAAACTTTATACAAGAAGGAGTGATATCATTATGGGAAAAGTAATCGGCATTGACTTAGGTACGACCAATTCCTGCGTCGCCGTCATGGAAGGCGGCGAGGCAGTCGTTATCCCCAACCCCGAAGGGGCGCGCACGACGCCTTCCGTCGTGGCGTTCCAAAAGGATGGCTCGCGCATCGTCGGCCAGGTGGCAAAGCGCCAGGCGGTCGCCAACCCTGACCGCACGGTCATTTCCATCAAGCGCCACATGGGCAGCGACTATAAGGTGGAGATCGACGGCAAAAAGTATTCCCCGCAGGAAATTTCTGCCATGATCCTCTCCAAACTCAAGGCGGATGCGGAGAGCTACCTCGGCAGCAAGGTGACGGACGCCGTCATCACCTGCCCCGCATATTTTACCGACAGCCAGCGCCAGGCAACGAAGGACGCCGGCAAGATCGCGGGCCTCAACGTCCTGCGCATCATCAACGAGCCGACGGCCGCCGCGCTCGCCTATGGTTTGGATAAAGATAACGCCAACCACAAGGTCATGATCTACGACCTGGGCGGCGGTACGTTCGATGTGTCCATCCTCGAGATCGGCGACGGCGTGTTCGAAGTGCTCGCCACCAACGGCAACAACATGCTGGGCGGCGATGACTTCGATAAGCGCATCATGGATTACCTCGTGGATGAATTCAAGGCGAAGGAAGGCGTCGACCTTTCGAAGGATAAGATGGCGATGCAGCGCCTGAAAGAGGCGGCGGAAAAGGCGAAGATCGAACTCTCCGGCATGACCACCACCAACGTCAACCTGCCCTTCATCACCGCGACGGCCGAGGGCCCGAAGCATCTCGACGTCAACCTTACCCGCCAAAAATTCGACGCTTTGACGGCCGACCTCGTCGAAAAGACGAGCGAGCCGATGCGCCTCGCCATGAAGGACGCGGGCCTGACCTATTCGGATATCGACAAAGTCATCCTCGTCGGCGGTTCTACCCGTATCCCCGCCGTCATTGAAAAGGTGAAGCAGATCACCGGCAAAGAGCCGTTCAAGGGCATCAACCCGGACGAGTGCGTCGCGATCGGCGCGGCCATCCAGGGCGGCGTGCTCTCGGGTGAAGTCAAGGACGTGCTGCTGCTCGACGTCATGCCCCTTTCCCTCGGCATCGAGACGCTGGGCGGCGTGTTCACCAAGCTCATCGAGCGCAACACGACCATCCCTGCCAAAAAGTCGCAGGTATTCTCCACCGCGGCCGATAACCAGACGCAGGTCGACATCCACATTTTGCAGGGCGAGCGCGAGTTTGCCAAGGACAACAAGACGCTCGGCCGCTTCGAACTGACGGGTATCCCGCCCGCACCGCGCGGCGTGCCGCAGATCGAAGTCACCTTCGACGTGGACGCGAACGGCATCGTGCACGTCACCGCGAAGGACCTCGGCACGCAGAAGAGCACCGACATCACCATCACATCCTCGACCAATCTGTCCGAGGCGGACATCGACCGCGCCGTCAAAGAGGCGGAGCAGTACGCCGAAGAGGATAAGAAGCGCAAGGAGAAGGTGGATAACAAGAACAAGCTGGACGGCATGATCTTTACCGTCGAAAAGTCCGTCAAGGATCTGGGCGATAAACTCTCCGCCGAAGACAAAGCGCAGCTCGAAGAGCTGGTCAAGAGCGCGAAGGACGACCTCGCCTCCGAGGACGACGACCGCATCAAGGCCGCGACCGAAAAGCTGACCGAAGAGAGCCAGAAGATTTTTGCCAAAGTCTATCAGCAGGCGGCGGGCGCGCAGGGCGCCGGGCCTGAAAACGGCGGCACCGGCAGCGGCGACGAAGAGTTCCATCAGTAAATACAAATGTTCTCGCCGCGCGCCCGGATCACTCCGGGCGCGCGGGAAAGGGAGTATGACCCGGCCGGCGTATCGATTGTCTGCCGCCGGGTCTTCCTTGCTGTACGGGCAATTTTGCCGGCAGAACTGCGGGATCGGTCCGGGGAGCATCTCTCCCGATGCCGCAAAGAGGGCAGCGCCCTGAATTCACGAATTTTTCTTCCGCTTCGGTGAAAGGAGAATTGTGAGGTATTTATGGCTAACAAAAATTATTACGAAACTTTGGGAGTGGACAAAAAGGCATCGGAGGCGGACATCAAATCTGCCTATCGCAAGCTCGCCAAAATGTACCACCCCGACCTCCATCCCAACGACGAGGCCGCTGCGGCAAAGTTCAAGGAGATCAACGAGGCATACGAGGTGCTCTCCGATCAGCAGAAGCGCGCCGCGTACGACTACGAGCTCGAGCACCCCAATGCGCGCAGCAGCGGCGGATTTTCCGGCGCCGGCTTCGGCGGCGGCTTTTCCGGTTTCGGCGGGTTCGGAGATATTTTCAGCGACATTTTCTCCGGCTTCGGCGGGGGAACGTCGGCGCGCGCCGCGGATACGCAGGGCGAAGATATCACCAAGGAGATCGTACTCAGCTTCCTCGATGCGGCCAAAGGCTGCACCAAGGAGATCCGCTACACCCGCAACGAGCCCTGCTCGGCCTGCGGCGGCACGGGCGCCAAGAACGGCACCGCCTATAAGACGTGCGATAAATGCAAGGGCAGCGGTCAGGTGCGCTACACGCAGGATACCCTGTTCGGCCGCACGATCCGCATGGCCGCCTGCGACGAATGCGGCGGCACCGGCAAAAAGATCACAGAGCCCTGCCCCGAGTGCCGCGGCAAGGGATACGTCCGCCGCGAGACGACGGTCACCCTCAATATTCCCGCCGGCGCCGATACCAACAGTTATATCCGCAAAAAGGGATACGGGCAGGCCTCCGCGCAGGGCGGTGCGCCGGGCGATCTCATCGTGATCTTCCGCGTCGAGCCGCACAAGATCTTCAAGCGCAAGGACAAGGATCTCTATGTCGAGCTGCCCATTTCTTTCCGCACGGCGGCGCTGGGCGGAAAGGTGCGCGTGCCCGGCATCGACGAGACGTTCGAGTATCTGATCCCCGACGGTACGCAGAGCGGGACCACTTTCTGCGTGCGCGGCAAGGGGCTGAAGACGCGCACGGGCACGGGCAATATGTATCTGACCGTCACGGTCGAGGTCCCGACCAAGCTCTCGCGCGAGCAGAAGCGCGCCGTCGAGCAGATGGATTCCGGCATGGATATCCGCCAAACGTCCAAAATGCGCGCCTTCCGCGACAATATGCAGGCAATGTACGGCGTCGATCCCTATCAAAATTAAAGATTTTTTGCTCCGCGCGGCGTATGCCGCGCGGGTTTTGTTTTGTCTGCGCGGGTTTTGCCGTTCTAAAGTGCTTGATAAATCGCCGAAAGTTTGTTACAATAAAAAGAAACGACGTGCGGGGTATCCGCGCGCTTTCGGAGGATAAGTCATGCAAAGAACTACGATCCGTTCCCTATATGCGGACGCTGCTGCGCTGGGCGGGCAGGCCGTCTCGCTGAGCGGTTGGGTGCGCACCCTGCGAGACAGCAAGGCATTCGGCTTCATCGAACTCAACGACGGCAGCTGCTTCAAAAACTGTCAGGTCGTCTTCGAGCGCGAAACGCTCGCCAATTACGACGAGATCGCCCGCCAGAACGTGGGCGCCAGCCTCGTGGTCGAGGGGATCCTTGTGCTGACGCCCGAAAACCGCCAGCCCTTTGAGGTCAAGGCGAGCAAGATCTCCGTGATGGGCACCTCTTCTCCCGATTACCCGCTGCAAAAAAAGAGGCATTCGATGGAGTTCCTGCGCGAGATCGCCTATCTGCGCCCGCGCACCAATACCTTCGGCGCGGTGTTCCGCATCCGCAGCGAGGCGGCGTTTGCCATCCATCAATTTTTCAACGAGCGCGGCTTCGTGTATGTGCATACCCCCATCATCACCGGCAGCGACTGCGAGGGCGCCGGCGCGATGTTCCAGGTGACCACCCTCGATCTGGACAAGATCAAGGGGGAGGTCGATTATAAAAAGGATTTCTTCGGCAAAAAGGCGAGCCTGACCGTATCCGGTCAGCTCAACGTCGAGCCGTTCGCGATGGCCTTTTCGAATGTCTACACCTTCGGCCCCACTTTCCGCGCCGAACGCTCCAATACCACCCGCCATGCGGCGGAGTTCTGGATGATCGAGCCGGAAATGTCCTTCTGTGACCTCGCGGGGGATATGGACGTCGCAGAGGCGATGGTCAAATATGTCATCGATTCCGTCATGGAAAAGTGCCCGGACGAGATCGCCTTCCTCAACAATTTTGTGGATAAGGGGCTGATCGAGCGGTTGAAGAACGTATCCGGGAACGAGTTTGTCCGCCTCACGTATACCGAGGCGATCTCCATTCTCGAAAAGGTGAAGGACAAGTTCGAGTTCCCCGTATATTGGGGGTGCGACCTGCAGAGCGAGCACGAGCGGTACCTGACCGAGCAGGTGTATAAAAAGCCCGTCTTCCTCACCGATTACCCGAAGGAGATCAAGGCCTTTTATATGCGCCTCAATGATGACGGCAAGACGGTCGCCGCGGCGGATCTGCTCGTGCCGGGCATCGGCGAGCTGATCGGCGGTTCGCAGCGCGAAGAGCGGGAGGACGTGCTGCTCTCCCGCATGAAGGAGCTCGGGCTCGATCCCGCAGACTACGACTTTTAGCTGGGTTTTGAGCGGATGATCATGTACCTCACGGGCATCTCCAACATCCGCGACGTGTTGCCCTACCCGAGAACGGTGGGGAATTTGGAGTATTGAAAAAGTTCTCAAAAAAAGTTTTAAGCTGATAAAACTTTTTTCGAGATGGGAGGGGAAACCCGAACGGTTTTCCCCTCGGTGCGCATCTTTCGGGGCACGCCTTTTAGCAATGCCGCACCTTCACTCCATCCGTGAGCCTTGCGGCAAATTGGGGGAAAAAGGCAAAAGCGTGGTTTTGCCTTTTTCGAGAAACGGCTCGGAGATTTTGTTTTGACTGCTCAAAACAAAATTTTCCGATTCAGGGCTCTGCCCTCGGCGGCGCACTTTAGGTGCACGCCTTTGAGAGCGCGCGCCGCATTCACCCGCTGAGGCGCTCACGCGCAAAAGCGTGGTTTTGCTCGCGCACGTATTTTTGCCGCTTGGCGCCAACGGCCCGCAAGGGCGGCCCGTTCGGCTCGGCGCGTCGGCTCCTCCTCTTCCCAAAAAGTTCTTCGATACTTTTTGGGAGCCCTATAAAAAAGCGGTTTTGCTCGCGCGAATCAGAGGTCCGGAGATTTTGTGTCAGCGCAACTGCAAGCGCGCAAAAGGCGAAATCGGGCGCCCCGGCGGGCTTTTTCTAAAATCAAGCAGATCGCGGCATCTCTTGGGTGAGATCCGCGCGAAGGAGAATTTTGTCTTATGAAGATCATTATCGACGCAATGGGCGGGGACAATGCCCCGCAGGAGATCGTCAAGGGCGCAGCAATGGCGCTCTCCCAAGATCGGGAGCTGAAGGTCGTCTTGACGGGAGACGAGGCAAAGATCAAGGCCGCTCTCGCGGGGCTCGCATACGATCCGGCGCGGTTGGAGATCGTACATTGCACGGAGGTCATCACCAATGACGACGCGCCCACCCTCGCCATCCGGCAGAAGAAGGATTCCTCCCTCGTCGTGGCGCTCAAGATGCTCAAAGAGGATGCCGACGCGGCCGGCTTTGTTTCCGCAGGCTCCACGGGCGCCGTATTGACGGGCGCACTGCTGCGCGTCGGCCGCATCCGCGGGATCTCCCGCCCGGCCGTCTGCCCCGCGCTGCCCACCGCCAAGGGCGGCAAGGTGCTCATCATCGATGCCGGCGCCAATGCCGAGTGCAAGCCGGTCAACCTCTGCCACTTTGCGCTGATGGGCACGGCATATGCCCGCGCGATGGGGGTCAAGGAGCCGCGCGTCGGCCTGGTCACCAACGGCACCGAGGAGCACAAGGGCGATCCTCTCCACCAGGAAAGCTATCACCTGCTCAAATCGCTGCAGGGGATCCGATTTGTCGGCAACGTCGAGGGGCGCGACATCATGAGCGGCGACATCGACGTCGCCGTATGCGACGGCTTTTCGGGCAATATTGCCCTCAAAACGGCGGAGGGCACGGCGCTCGCGGTCATGAGCGTCATCAAACAGAATATCAAGGCTTCTTTCGCGGCGAAACTGGGATACGCACTGTTTATGCGCGGCGCCTTCAAAAAGATCAAAAAGGTGCTCGACTATTCCAAGTACGGCGGTGCGGTCCTGCTCGGCATCGAAAAGCCCGTCGTCAAGGCGCACGGTTCCAGCAAGGCAGAGTCCGTCTGTGCGGCAGTCCTGCAGGTGCGCGACGCGGCGCAGAGCGGGCTGGTCGGCAGCATCAAGGAGATGCTCTCCGGCGTAGACCTGGAGATCGGCGCCGATGCCTGACCTTTGGGCGGAGGCCGAGCGCAGGCTGGGCTATACCTTTGCCGATCGGGCGCTGCTGGAAACTTGTTTTACCCACGCATCCTATGCGGCCGAGCACGGCTGCGAGAGCAACGAGCGGCTGGAATTTTTGGGCGATGCGGTGCTCGGCTTTTTGGTCACGGACGAACTGTATGCGGCGGGCGGCGCGAGCGAGGGGGAAATGACGGCGCGGCGCATCCGCTATGTGGCGGCGCCGCCGCTGGCAGAGGCCGTGCGGCGGGCGGGGCTGGATGTGTTTTTGCGCTTTGCCGGTGTCGGCCCGGGCGAAAAGGCTGTGTCCAGTTTGTTTGAGGCGCTCGTCGCGGGGATCTACCTGGACGGCGGATTGAGCGCGGCGCGCGCGTTTGTAAGGGCAAAACTGCCCGTCGCAGCCGACCGCGATCCGAATTATAAGGGAGATCTGCAGGAGTGGCTGCAGGCGCGCGGCCTGCCCACTGCCGCATATGAGACCATCGCGCGCGAGGGGGAAGTCCATGCCCCTCTCTTTACCGTCCGAGCCGTGGGCGGCGGCGAGAGCGCTGTCGGAACGGGCGGCAGCTTGCGCGCCGCGCAGAAGGCGGCGGCCAAAAATCTGCTGGACCGCCTGCGCGCGGGTGCCGGAGGAGAAGAATGAACTTTAAAAAGGTAGAACTCAACGGATTCAAGTCCTTCGCAGACAAGACGGAGATCCGATTCGATAACGGCGTCACCTGTATCGTGGGGCCGAACGGCTGCGGCAAGAGCAACGTGGCGGATGCCATCCGCTGGGTATTCGGCGAGCAGTCCGCCAAGACAATGCGCGGTTCGAGCATGCAGGACGTCATTTTCGGCGGCACGCAGACCCGCAAGAGCCAGTCTTTCTGCGAAGTCACGCTCACGTTCGATAATTCGACGAAGATGTTCCCCGACCTCGACTACGCCGAGGTCGCGATGACCCGCCGGCTCTTTCGCAGCGGCGAGAGCGAATATCTCATCAACAAGCAGCCCTGCCGCATGAAGGACATCGTCGACCGTCTGCACGCCGTCGGTTTGGGCAAAGAGGGGTACTCCATCATCGGCCAGGGCAAGATCGAGCAGATCATGAACGCCAAGCCGGAGGACCGCCGCGCCATTTTCGAAGAGGCGACGGGCATCATCCTCTTTAAGGCGCGCCGGCAGGAGATCGAGCGCCGCCTCTCCAATTCTTACAACAACCTCAACATCTACTTGCAGCGCATGGGCGAGGTCGAGCACATGCTGGCGCCGCTCGAGCGTCAGTCGGAAAAGACCCGCCGCTACCGCGAGCTGTATGCGCAGCTCAAGCAGTCGGAGATCAACCTCTACATATACAAGCACGACAATGCGGCCTCTGCGCGCGAGCGCATCGCGGGTGCCGTCGCGGCCATTCAGGCGCAGATCGATGCCTGCCGCGCCGAGTCGGAGCGGCTGGAAGCGAAATATACCGAGGACCGCCAGCGCCTCGCCGACAGCGACGCGCTGCTGCAAAAGCTGAACGAACAGATCCTGCGCATCACCGTCGAGCTGCAAAAAAAGGAGGGAGATGCAAAGGTCATCCGCGAGCGCATCGCCTTCTGCAACAGCCAGCGCGAAGCGGACGAAAAGACGGTTTCCGGCGGTGCCGAGCGGCTGGAGGCGATCGCTTCCGAAGCGGCGCGCGCCCGCAGATCCGCCGAAAAGCAGGAGAAAAAGATCGAGGAATGCCGCAGAGAGATCGAAACTCTCTCCGCCGAGGTCGCCGAGTTGGGCGGCAAACTGTCCGAGTCGGAGGCGCTGACCGATGCTTCGCAGCGCAGCGTCATCGATACGATCGAGGACCTTTCCGAGATCCGTCAAAATATCGGCACTCTTTCCGCCCGCAAAGAGGCGGCGGAGGAGCGCCTCAAAGAGCTGGCCGAACAGGCACAGAAGAGCGCCGCCGAACTGGAAGCGGACAAAAAAGCCCTCGCCGAGTGCGGCGACTGGCTGGCGGAGGTGGAGGACTACGTTGCGCGCGAACCGCAGGCGCGCGCCGAACAGGAGGGGGAGATCGCGTCCCTTTCCGCCGCGGCGGACGAGCTGAGTGAAAAGCTGTTCCGCTGCGACGCGCGCATCGCGTCCCTGCGCGAGCGCGAGCGCTTTTACCGCAACGTCAAGGACGAATTCGAGGGGTACAAGTTTTCCGTCAAAAAACTGTTGGGCGAGGCGCGCAAAAATCCGTCGCTGTCCGCGCGCATCAAGGGCGTCATCGCGGACATCGTCCATTGCGACGAAAAGTACGAGGTCGCCATCGAGACGGCGTTCGGCGGCGCCATGCAGAACGTCGTCACCGCCACTTCGGAGGATGCCCGCCTGCTCATCGAACACTTAAAGCGCACCAAGGGCGGGCAGGTCACCTTCCTCCCCGTTGCATCCTTAAAGCCCCGCTATGAGACGGATTACACCCGCCGCGCGCTGCGCGAGCCGGGAGCTGTCGGCCTCGCCACCGAATTGGTGCGATACGACGAATATTACTCCAACGTCGTCTACAATCTCATCGGCAACACCCTCATCGCCGAGACTATCGCGGCGGCCACGGCCATCGCAAAAAAGTACCCGCACGCCTTCCGCATCGTCACGCTGGACGGCGACGTCATCTCCACGAGCGGTTCGATGACGGGCGGCTCCCGCCGCGAGGGGGGCAGCAATTTTCTCGCCAACGAGCGCCGCATCGAGGAGACGCGCGCCGACATTGCCGCCGCGGAAAAGGAGAAGGCTTCCCTGACGGCTGCCAAGGCGGAGGCGGAGCAAAAGAGGGACAGGGCGTCCGCCGCCTTGGAGACGCTGCGAGAGGGCTTCCAGGAGGCAAAGAGCCGCCGCGCCGCTCTCCTCGAAAAGCGCGATTCCCTCGCCGCCCGCATCGCGGAAAACGAGGAGGCGCATCGGGCGCAGGAGGAGGCCGTCGGCCTGCTGCACGCCCGCTTGCAGGAATTGGAGAGCGAAGTGACGACCTCTTCGGAAGGGGAAGAGGAGATCGCCCGCCGCCGCAGCGACGCGCAGGGCGAATCGGACCGCCGCCGCGGCGAATATGACCGGCTGAAAGGGGAACTGGGTCAGCGCAACCTGCGCTTAAACGCCCTGCAGGTGTACATCGCACAGTACCGCGCCGCCGCTGCCGCAGACCGGGATGCCGTCGACCGTTTGGAAAAGGAGCGCCGCGAACTGACGGCGCGCGTGGAGGAGGCAAGGGTGAATGCCGAAAATCTTGCCGCCGCCGTCGCCGAACTGGAAGTGCAGGCAGAGCAGGCCGCGCTCACGCCCGAGCAGCGGGAGGAGCTGAACGGCCTGCGCGAGCGCAGGGAGGCAGAGACCCGCTTCAAGGAGACGCTCAACGAGGAGCTCGAGGGCGTCCTGCGCGATTCCCGCGCCCACAGCGAGCGCGCCGAATCGCTCGCCGAGGAACGGCACAAGCAGGAGATCGAGCGCACCAAGATCGACTCCGAGCTGGAAAATTTGCAGGAGCGCATCTCGGAGGAGTACGGCGAAACGTACGAGAGCTGCCTCGCATATAAGGACGAGTCCTTCGACCTGAAGGCGGGCCAGGCGGCCGTCAACCGCCTCCGCCGCGAGATCTCTTCCCTCGGCGCCATCAATCACAACGCCATCGAGGAGTACGAGGCGCTCCGCGCGCAGTACGAGGAGATGTGCGCGCAGCGCGACGACGTGCAGCGCGGCATCGACGACACGGGCGCCGCGCTCGAGGAGCTGAAGGCGGAGATGCAGAAGCAGTTTGACGACGGCTTCAATCGTATCAACGAGAACTTCAAAAAGCTCTTCCGCGAGCTGTTCGGCGGCGGTCAGGCGGAGCTGCAGATGGATTATGCCGATACGGACGATCCTCTCTCCGCAGGCGTCGAGATCGTCGCCTGCCCGCCCGGCAAAAAGCTGACCAAGATCTCGCTGCTTTCGGGCGGCGAACGGGCGCTGACGGCCATCGCCATCCTCTTTGCCATCCTCATGCTCCGGCCTATGCCCTTCTGCGTGCTGGACGAGATCGAGGCGGCGCTGGACGAGGCGAACGTCGATAAATTTGCCCGTTTCCTGAAAAAATTTGCCAAAGAGACGCAGTTTATCGTCATCACCCACCGCAAGCCGACCATGGAACAGGCGGACAGCCTGTTCGGCGTCACGATGGAGGAAAAGGGCGTCTCCAAGATCGTATCCGTCCGCCTCTCCGAGGTGGAGAGCAAGCTGGGCGGCGATACGGTCGCCTGAGAGGAGAAAAGGCGGCGCGCCGGAAAGTGCGCCGCAGGAGGACTATGAGCACGACCCGCCGATTTTTTGTGGAACACATCTCCCGCGAGACGCTTTTGACGGGCGATGCCTATGCACACGCGCGCAGCGTCCTGCGGCTGAAGGAGGGAGACGAGATCGTCCTCTTCGACGGCAGCGGCAAGGAGTATACCGCCATCGTCAACCGCGTGAACAAGGGCAGCCTGCTGTGCGGCGTCGTCTCCGAGCGGGAGTGCGAAAAGGACAGCCGGGTCCCCGTCTGCCTTTGCATCGGCGCACTCAAAGGGGACAAGACGGAGTTGGTCGTGCAGAAGGCGACGGAGCTGGGCGTGGCGGAGATCTTCGTGTTCTCCTCCCGCTTTTGCGCCGCCTATATGAACGAGAAGAAGGTGGAGCGGCTGAGCCGCGTCGCGCGCGAGGCCGCGCAGCAGTGCCGCCGCGCCACGGTGCCCGCCGTGCGCTATTTCGAGTCTCTCTCCGCCGCATTGGAGGCGTGCGCGGGCTATGCGAACAAGCTGTTTGCCTGCGAGTTCGCCGAGGAGAGCGAGGCAGACTTAAAGGCTCTCTCGGGCAGCTGCGCGCTGGTCGTAGGCAGCGAGGGCGGCTTTGCCGAGGATGAATTTGCGGCGGCGCGCGCGATGGGGTTTGCGGGCGTTTCGCTCGGCAGGCGCATTTTGCGCGCGGAGACGGCCGCCATCGCCTTCACCGCCGTGATCACCTATTTATTGGGAGAATTGGGATGAAGGCCGTCGTCTTTACATTGGGCTGCAAGGTCAACGATTGCGAGAGCGCTTCTCTCGCGCACGCGCTGCGCGAGCGGGGGTGGGAAGTTTCGGAAGAGCTGGAACCGGCCGACCTCTATATCCTCAATACCTGCGCCGTTACGGCCGAAGCGGAAAAAAAGTCCCGCCAGGCGATCGCCCGCATCCGCGCGGCGGCGCCGCGGGCGCGCATCGCCGTGTGCGGCTGTGCGGCAGAGCGCGCCCCCCAAGCGTTTGCCGAAAAGGAGGGGGTCTTTCTCGTCACCGGCGCGCGGCGCAAGGGCGATCTGCTCGCCCTGCTCGACGAGGCGGCTGCCGGCATCCGCCTGGATGAGGCGGCTGCCGGCATCCGCCTGGATGAGGCGGACGCCGCTTACGACGAATTGCCCGCGCCGCAGTCATCCAAGACGCGCGCCTTCGTCAAGATCCAGGACGGCTGCAACAACTTTTGCTCCTACTGCATCATCCCTTATCTGCGCGGCCGCACCCGCTCCCGATCTCTCGAGAGCGCCGCGGCGGAGATCCTCTCTTCCCCGGCGGAAGAGGTCGTCATCACCGGTATCGATGTCTCCTCCTATCGCGACGGAGAGAGGGATCTCGCCGATCTCCTGCTCGCCGTCCGGGAGGCGCCCGCGCGCATCCGCCTCGGCTCGCTGGAGGCGAACGTCATCACGCCCCGCCTGCTCGAAGCGGCGGCGCGGGTGCGCGAGTTTGCGCCGCATTTTCATCTTTCATTGCAGAGCGGTTCGGACGCCGTCCTGAAAAAGATGAACCGTCACTATACGGGGGAAGAGTTCCTCGCCCGCGTCGCGCTCGTGCGCAACTTCTTCCCGGATGCCGCCGTCACGACGGACATCATCGCGGGCTTCCCCGGGGAAACGGAGGCGGATTTTGCCGCCACCTGTGCCCTCGCCGAACGGGCCGGCTTTTCGCACATCCACGCCTTCCCGTACAGCCGCCGCACGGGCACCGTCGCCGCGCGCATGCAGGATGTTCCCCCCGCCGTCAAAAAGGAGCGGCTGCACCGCTTGCTCGCGCTGGCGGAGCGATTGCGCTGCGCGTACGAAGAAGGGTATGTCGGCCGTGCGCTCACCGTCGTGCCGGAGGAGCAGAAAGGGGAGTACACCGTCGGCTATTCGGAAAATTATATCCGCCTGTATGTGCCGGGCGTTTTGGAAAAAAAGGCGCGCGTGCGCGCCGCGGCTCCCTTCCGCGACGGGCTCTTGGCGGAGCGCCCGTAAGGACGGCGCTCTTCCTTATAATAAATATATAAAGAAATGAAAAGAGCGGCGTTGCCGCAAAAGGAGAAACCATGATGGATCCGAACTGTATTTTCTGCAAGATCTGCGCGGGGGAGATCCCCTCGCAAAAGGTGTATGAAGACGAGGATCTGCTCGCCTTCCGCGACATCAATCCCCAGGCGCCCGTTCACGTACTGGTGGTGCCCAAGTCGCACTTCGCCACCCTCGCCGAGATGGATGCGGCGCAGGCAGAGCTGCTCAAAAAGTGCTTTGTCCGCATCCCGCACATCGCGCAGGCGGCGGGGCTGAAAGACGGGTATCGGCTCATTATCAACCAGGGCAAAGATGCGGGGCAGACGGTGTTCCACCTGCACATCCACCTCCTCGGCGGGGCGCCGATGGGCGAAAAGATGCTGTAAACGGCAAAAAAGGGGCGGGGAGCCGTTCGGCTCCCCGCCCCTTTTTTGCCGGAAAGCGGGAGGACCGTATCTGTCCTCCCGCCGAGATCGATGTATTTATCGGCGCGCCTTTTTGCGCAGGATCAGGGCCGTTGCGCCCGCCGCGAGCAAAACCGCCGCGCCGATCGCGCCCGTTGCCGCGATGGTCGAACCGCATCCGCCCTGTTCGGAGGGGTCTTCGTTCGTGTCCGGATCGGGAGCGGGCGTTTCGTCGGCCGGGTCATCCGCTTCGGCCTCGTTCGATTCTACAAAGATGGTGAAACTTGCCTGCTTGTCGCCGAAGGAAACGGTCACCGTCTTGGCGCCCGCCGTGCTCATGTCTACATCCGAGACCTCGTAATGGGTGAGGATGCGGGTGTAGTCGGGCGCGAGCGCGGTCACGGTCATCCCGCTCAGGTCGAGTTCATCGCCCACGCGGTAAACCGTCTTTTCCGGCCCGCTGACGGAAATGGCGTTGATCGCGAACCCGAAGCGGTCGGCAAAATCGAAGTCATACGTGCGCTCGTTGCCGGAGCCCGTCATAAAGTTGAGGTCGAAGTAACCCGTCTTTTCTTCCTCCGTGCGGGAGGCCTCGTAAGGGGAGAACGTGGAGAAATGGATCTCGTTCTGCCCCTCGTCCATTTCGACGAAGCGGTACCACGCATTGCCGCCGTTGTAGCTGAACTGGTAGTCGACCAGCATACCGATGACGGGGTTGCCGTAGTCGTTGGTCAGGTCGATGAATCCGGAACCGTGGTTGTGGCCTGCGGTGATCAGGAACACGTTGTCGTGCGTCTTCGCCACGTTCCAGATCTTTTCGCCCTGTTCGTTCAGGTCGCATTCATCCGGTCGGGAAGCGCTGCAGGAGAAGATGTTGTGCGAAGTGATGATGGCGGGATATTCGGGATACGCCGTCAGTACGCAGTCCAGCCATTCGATCTCCGCCTCGTTCGGCTCGTACATCATTTGGATGAGCAGATAGCGGTAGCTGCCCGCATCGACGAAGGTATAGCTGCCCGCGCCGCGCGAACCGGCATCGGTCGCCGCTTCAAAATACAGCTCGTTGCCGTATTCGTTCATCGCGTCCGCATAGGCGGAACCGGCCCCGAAATAGGCCTTGTAGTTGTCGAGGTTGCTCCCGCTGAAGTCGTGGTTGCCGGGCACAAAGGTGACGGGGATGCCTGCCTGCGCTAAGGGGAGGAATGCCTCCTCGGCGTTTTGCCATTGCTCCGTGCTGTCCCAGTTTTCGACGAGGTCGCCCACGTGCATCAGCCCTTTCAGGTTGATCGCGTCGCGGTTGTCGATCAGCCACTGTGTCGCCGTATCCGATACTTCGGGCGTGAATTTGATGGTGTTCTGCGTGTCGGGAAGGAAGGCGAAGGTATAGTTGTCTTCGCTGCGCAGTTCGTACGGATCGTTGTTGCCGAAGGAACCGACATACGGCTTCGGGTCGAACAGCCACTGCTCGGGTTCGAGCGCGCCCTCGCTGATGCGGATCTCCTGGATGTTGCCGCGCAGCAGTTTGGTCAGCAGGTCATTTTCCTGCGAGTCTGCCCAGCGGTAGAGGTGGTTGGAGATGACCGCCCCGATGCGGAAGTTGCCGCCGTCTTCGGCGGCGTACATGCCGTCCATGCCGCCTCCCGTGTAGTTGCGGAAGGATTCGCCCGAATTGGTGAAGGCTTTGAGCGCATCTCCGTTGCCGTCACAGGTGATGGCGATGTGGTACCATGCGCCGCCGTTGTCCATCGAAAGGCCCCAAAGCGTGCTGTTGAACTTGGTGTTCGTGCCGTTCTGGGTCATATACTGGATCTCTTTGCAGTTGGAGATGTTGACCTGCATGGTGCCGTGATGCCCTTCGTAGTCCCATTGGCCGCTGCCCAGCTGTGCGCCGCTGCCCTCGCGGGCGAGGATATTCATCCAGGCGTCCGATGCGTCATAGTCTTCCGGCATCCGGAATACGATCTCAATGGTATACCCGTCCGTAAAGGTCTCGCGGTTGATGGGGGCGTCGTCCGCCGTGCGCAGGTAGGCATATTCCATGTCGTTGAGGATAAAGGCTTCCCGTTCCGCTCCCGAAAGGGAATCCAACTGCTGCTGGTCCTCTTCTTTCAGTCCGATAAATTTCATGCTGCCGGCATCGCCCGTCATGGAGAGATCTTCAAAGGCGAGGAAGTCCGCCGCACTCGCGCCGTTGTCCGATACGACCAGTTCGAGGTCGTTGCCGTTTCCGCTCTCGTCGCGCAGGACGAGGTCGTTGCCGGCGAGGGAGCCCTCCGCATAGGACTCTTCAAATTTCCAGTCTGCGTACACGTGTACGTCGTTCTCCGCCGCCGAGGCGCGCGCAAGGCCCGTTATGGCCGGCGCAGAGGCGAGGAGCATCGCTGCCGCGAGCGCACAGGAGGCCGCGCGGCGCTTTTGCCGAATGTTCATTTCTCTTGTTCTCCTTTTTTGATTCATTGCTGTCATTGTAACATGCGCTTGTAATAAACTTTCACTGCAGATGTCAGCAACTTGTAATAAGTTGTAATAAAAAAACAGCGCGCTTCCGGTCTTCTCTTAAAAGGATAAAAGGATTGTAATAAAACGGGCCGTTCCTGCCGGAAGCGGCCGCTTTTCGGCAAAAAAGCCAAAAAAAGTTGGAAAACTGCGCGTTTTTTGTTTGACATATCTTGACGGGTATGGTATAGTATTTAGGCTGTGTAATAGGGTTGAGGCGTAAAGTTACTTAAACGCCGCGGGAGTGCGAGGATCAACGCAGCAAAATCGCGCCCGCGCGAAGATAATTTATGCCGACAAATGTGGGGGCTCGATCCCTGCGACTAACCGGAGTGCAGCCATTCAATTGAAAAATCGAATGGCCTTTCTTTTTCTGAGACACTTCGACACACACGGCTCAGTTGACAGAAAGTTAGTATAAAAAACGGAGGAATCAATCAGAAATGGCAGGACAGAAGATCAGGATCAAACTGGCAGCGTATGACCACGAACTCGTGGACCTCGCGGCGCAGCGCATCGTAGACGCTATGCAGAAGTCGGGCGCCAAGATCGGCGGCCCCATCCCTCTGCCGACCGAGAAGGAGATCGTCACCATCCTTCGCTCGCCCCATAAATATAAGGATAGCCGCGAACAGTTCGAAATCCGGACCCATAAGCGCATCATCGACATCTACAGCCCCAACGCGAAACTGTTGGACAGCGTCCATCTCCCCGCGGGCGTCGATATCAAGATCAAGCTGTAAACGCTTTCAAAATCGCTATCGTAATACTTTGCGGAAGGCAAGGTATTCACAATAAATCAAACAGGAGTGAACTTTATCTATGAATAAAGCAATCATCGGCCGCAAAGTCGGCATGACGCAGATCTTTACTCCGGACGGGAAAGTGATCCCGGTCACGGTGGTGGAAGCGGGGCCCTGCCCCGTTGTGCAGATCAAGACGGTGGAGAAGGACGGCTATGCCGCACTCAAGCTCGGCTTCGACGAAGTGAGCGAAAAGCGCGTCAACAAGCCCGATCTCGGCCAGTTCAAAAAGGCGGGCGTCAAGCCGCAGAAAGTTCTCAAAGAATTCCGCCTCGCAGATCTGTCCGCATATGAGGTTGGCAAAGAGGTCAAAGCGGACATCTTTAAGGAGGGCGAGCATGTCGACGTCGTCGGCACCAGCAAGGGCCACGGGTTCTCCGGTGTCATCAAGCGCTGGAACCAGCACCGCCTGAAAGAGACGCACGGCGTCGGCCCCGTGCACCGCGAAGTGGGTTCCATGAGCGCGAACTCCACGCCCAGCCGCGTCTTCAAGCAGAAGCGCATGCCCGGACAGTACGGCCATGAGCGCGTGACCGTGCAGAACCTCGAGGTCGTCAAGGTGGATGCGGCGCGCAACGCGCTGCTCATCAAAGGCGCGATCCCCGGCCCGAAGGGCAGCATCGTCGCCGTCAGCGACAGCGTCAAGTCCAAATAAGGAGAAAACAGAACATGCCTAGCATTAAAGTATATAAAATGGACGGGTCGGAAGCGGGCGAAATGCAGCTGTCCGACAAGATCTTCGGCGCGGAGTACAACGAACCGCTGATCCACCAGGCAGTGGTCACCCGCCTTGCGAACGAGCGCCAGGGCACGAAGAGCACGCTGACCCGCACGGAAGTGCGCGGCGGCGGCGCAAAGCCGTGGCGGCAGAAGGGCACCGGCCGTGCGCGCCAAGGTTCCATCCGCGCGCCGCAGTGGACGAAGGGCGGCGTCGTGTTCGCACCCAAGAGCCGCGACTTCTCCAAAAAGATGAATGTGGAAGCGCGCCGCGGCGCACTCTTCTCCGCCCTCTCCAAAAAGGTGGCGGACGGCGAGCTGATCGTCGTGGAGAAGCTGGAAGTGAGCGCTCCCAAGACCAAAGAGATGGTCAAGTTCGTCGAGGCTCTCAAGCTGGACAAGCGCACCGTCCTCGTGATGGACAGTGACGACGTAAACGTCATCCTTGCCAGCCGCAACATTCAGAATCTGAGCACCCTTCCCGTCGCACAGATCAGCACGTATGAAGTGGTCGCCAACCGGAAAGTCGTTCTTACCAAGGGCGCGGTCGAGAAAATTCAGGAGGTCTACGGAGCGTAATGAGAGCGGAAGACATCATCCTTCGCCCCATCCTCACGGAGAAGGGGTATGACGGCATCGCCGCCAAGAAATATACCTTCAAAGTAGCGAAGGGCGCGAACAAGACGGAGATCAAGATGGCGGTCGAACAGCTGTTCGGCGTCCAGGTCGAAAGCGTCAATACGTGCAACGTGCGCGGCAAATTGAAGAGAATGGGCAGGAACGAGGGCATGACTTCCTCCTATAAGAAGGCGATCGTGCAGCTGAAAGAGAGCAGCAAGCCGATCGAATACTTCAATTCTCTGTCCTAACCAAGAATCAACGGAGGAAAGTTAGACATGGCTATCAAGAGATATAAACCGACGTCCGCCGCGCGCCGTTTCATGACGGTGCACACCTATGAGGAGATCACCGAGACCAAACCGGAAAGAAGCCTCATCGAGGATATGCGCAAGACGGGCGGCCGCAACAATCAGGGCAAGATCACTGTCCGCCACATCGGCGGCGGCAACCGCAGAAAATACCGCATCATCGACTTCAAGCGCAATAAGGACGGCATTCCCGCAAAGGTCAAGAGCATCCAGTATGACCCCAACCGCAGCGCGAACATCGCACTGCTCGCGTACGCTGACGGCGAAAAGAGATACATCCTCGCGCCGATCGGCCTGAATGTGGGTGACACCGTTCTCTCCGGCGCGAATGCAGATATCAAGGCCGGCAACTGCCTGCCCTTGGAGAACATCCCCGTCGGCACGATGGTGCACAACATCGAACTCAAGCCCGGCCGCGGCGGCCAGATCGCCCGCGCAGCCGGTATCAGCGCACAGCTGATGGCGCGCGAGGGAGCCTATGCGACCCTCAAGATGCCCAGCGGCGAGATGCGCCTCGTCCCTGCCGTCTGCCGCGCGACCATCGGCCAGGTCGGCAACGTCGAGCATGAGATCATCCGCATCGGCAAAGCGGGCAAGACCCGCCACATGGGCATCCGCCCGACGGTGCGCGGCTCGGTCATGAACCCTTGCGATCACCCGCACGGCGGCGGCGAGGGCAAGAGCCCTGTCGGCCATGCCGGCCCGATGACCCCTTGGGGCAAGCCCGCGCTCGGTTATAAGACGAGAAAGAAGAAGAACAGCACGAGCAAGTTCATTCTCAAACGCATCAATTGAGGGAGGATCACTTAAATGAGCAGAAGCGTAAAGAAAGGCCCCTACGTTGAAGCGCGGCTCCTCAAGCGAGTCGAAGAGCTCAACGCGGCAAACGATAAAAAAGTTTTGAAAACCTGGTCGAGAGCGTCCACGATCTTCCCGCAGATGGTCGGTCACACGATCGCCGTGCACGACGGAAGGAAGCACGTTCCCGTATACATTACGGAAGACATGGTCGGCTGCAAGCTGGGCGAGTTCGCGCCCACCAGGACCTTCAAAGGGCATGCGGGTGGCAAGACCACCGGCGCCAAGAAGTAAAGGAGGGCTGAACGGAAATGGCAAAAAATACGCGTGAAAAGGCAAAGCGCATCGCGGAGACCAAGGACAGGCGTCCTTACGCGGTCGCAAGACATATCAGAATGTCCCCTTACAAAGTCCGCAGGGCGCTGGCGCTCATCCGCGGCAAGAGCGTAAACGAGGCGGCAGCGATCCTCGACTACGCGACCATCGTCTCGGCGGAGCCGGTCAAAAAGGTGCTCCTGTCCGCGGCGGCAAACGCGGAGCACAATTACGGGATGGACCGCGGTGACCTGATCGTCGCCGAGGCGTTCGCAGATCAGGGCCCGACCCTCAAGCGCATGAACCCCGTCTCTAAGGGCAGGGCGCATTCCATCCTCAAGAGAACCAGCCACATCACGGTCATTCTTGACGTGCAGAGCAAGTAAGGAGTAATTCGTCATGGGACAGAAAGTTAATCCACACGGACTGAGAGTCGGCGTCATCAAGGGCTGGGACACCCAGTGGTATGCCGATAAAAAGGATTTCGCAAAGAACCTGAAAGAGGACTACGAGATCCGCAACTTCATCAAGAAAAAGTACTACGCCGCGGCGATCAGCAAGATCCTGATCGAGCGCGCGGCAAACCGCGTCGTCGTGACGGTGCTCACCGGCAAGCCCGGCGTGCTGATCGGCAAGGCGGGCTCGGAGATCGAGGTCATCAAAAAGGATCTCGCCAAGCTCACGCGCGGCAAAACGATCGTCATCAACGTCACCGAAGTGCGCAAACCCGATTCGGACGCGCAGCTCGTCGCCGAGGGCGTCGCGCAGCAGCTGGAAAAGCGTATGTCTTTCCGCCGTGCCATGAAGCAGGCGATCGGCCGTGCCATGCGCTCGGGCGTAAAGGGCGTCAAGATCATGGTCAGCGGCCGCCTCGACGGCGCCGAGATCTCGCGCAGCGAGCAGTATCACGAGGGTTCCATCCCTCTGCAGACGCTCCGCGCAGACATCGATTACGGTCTGGCGGAAGCGCACACCACCTTCGGTATGATCGGCGTCAAGGTCTGGATCTACAAGGGCGAAGTCCTCAAGGCGAAGGCGCATGAAGGAGGAGATAGATAATCATGTTGATCCCGAAGAGAGTTAAAAGAAGAAGACAGCATCGCGGCAAGATCAAGGGCCAGGCACATAAGGGCAACAAGGTCGCGTACGGCGAATACGGTTTGGTAGCCGTCGACGGCGCGCGCATCACCTCCCGTCAGATCGAGGCAGCCCGTATCGCGATGACAAGATTTATCAAGCGCGGCGGCCAGGTGTGGATCGACATCTTCCCGCACAAGCCGATCACCCGCCACCCGGCCGAGTCCCGTATGGGCTCCGGTAAGGGTGCAGTCGAGTACTGGGTCGCGGTCGTCAAGCCGGGCAGGGTCCTGTTCGAAATGGCGGGCGTGCCCGAAGATATCGCGCGCGAGGCGATGCGTCTCGCCGGCCACAAACTGCCGATCAAAACCAAGTTCATGGTCAAGGGCCAGCCGAACCCCGTGACGGGCGAGCTGCCCGAAGGCAGCGAAAAAATTACAGAAGGCGGTGAAGGTTAATGAAAGGGAATGAACTTCACAACATGACGGACGAGGAGCTGCAGAAGAAGCTGGGCGAGCTCAAGAGCGAGCTGTTCAACCTCCGTTTCCGCCACGCGTCGGGCCAGCTGGAAAACCCGATGTCGATCGTATCCTGCAAGCGTGATATCGCGCGCGTCAACACCGTGATCCGCGCAAGACAGCTCCGGTCGAGAGCGTAAGGGAGGCAGTAAGTCATGGAAAGAAATCTTAGGAAAGAGAGAGTCGGGCTGGTCGTCTCCGACAAAATGGATAAGACGGTCGTCGTCGCCATCGTCGACAAGAGCAAGCACCCCCTCTATAAGAAGACCATCACCAAGACCAAAAAGGTCAAGGCGCACGACGAGGCGAACGATTGCGTCGTCGGCGATAAGGTCCGCATCGTCGAGACGCGGAAACTCAGCAAGGACAAAAACTGGCGGGTTGCCGAGATCGTCGAGAAGGCGAAGTAAGCGTAGTTAAGGAGAGAAGAGCCATATGATACAACCACAGACAAGGCTGAAAGCGGCGGACAATTCCGGCGCAAAAGAGCTCATGTGCATCAGGGTTCTGGGCGGATCGTTCCGGAAGTGCGGCAACATCGGCGACGTGATCATCGCCAGCGTCAAGTCCGCGGCTCCCGGCGGCGCCGTTAAAAAGGGCGAGGTCGTCAAGGCGGTCATCGTCAGAACCAATAAAGGCATTCGCCGCTCGGACGGTACCTACATTCGTTTCGACGACAACGCCGCAGTCATCATCGATAACCAAAAGCAGCCCCGCGGCACCCGTATCTTCGGGCCGATCGCGCGTGAACTGAGGGATAAGGATTACATGCGTATCATCTCCCTCGCTCCCGAAGTGCTGTAAGGAGGAGCCCCATGAACGTTAAACTGAATGACAACGTAGTCGTGATCGCAGGCAAGGACAAGGGCAAAACGGGCCGCGTGGTCAACACCGACCCCAAAGCCGGCCGCGTCACCGTGCAGGGCGTCAACCTCCAAAAGAAGCATCAAAAGGCGCGCAAGGCCAGCGATGTTTCGCAGATCATCGAGCGCGAGGGCTTCATCGACGCCTCGAACGTCATGGTCATCTGCGACAAGTGCGGCAAGGCGACGCGCGTGAAGCATGCGTTCGTCGAGGTGGACGGCAAGACCAAAAAGGTGCGCGTCTGCAAGTGCGGCGCCGTGCTCGACAAGGCTTATAAAAAGCCCTCGAAGGCAGCAGCCGCCGAGGAGACGGCCGCTCCCAAAAAGCGCACGAGAAAGCGCACCGCCAAAGCAGAGGCCGCGGCAGAAGAGAAGAAGGACTGAGGCGAGGTGACACCCAATGGCAGAAAAAGCATATAAAAACAGAGTCAAAGAGGCATATGAGACGGAAGTCGTGCCTTACCTCGTCAAAAAGTTCGGTTATAAGAACGTGAACGAGGTCCCCAAGATGGTCAAGATCGTGATCAACTCCGGTCTCGGCGACATCAAGGACAACGCGAAGAGCGTGCAGATCGCGCACGACGAGCTGAAGGCGATCTCCGGTCAGAAGCCGGTCATCACCAAGGCAAAGAAGTCGGTCGCAAACTTTAAGGTGCGTGAGGGCATGAACGTCGGCCTGAAGGTCACCCTCCGCAACGACCGCATGTACGAGTTCTACGATAAGTTCGTGTCCATTGCGCTGCCGCGCATGCGCGACTTCCGCGGCGTGTCCGCAAACTCCTTCGACGGCCGCGGCAATTACGCGCTGGGCGTCAAAGAGCAGCTGATCTTCCCCGAGATCTCCTACGATCAGGTGGAGAAGATCCGCGGTTTCGATATCTGCATCGTGACCACGGCGAAGACGGACGAAGAGGCAAAAGAGCTTCTCGGGGCGTTGGGAATGCCCTTCAAGAAATAAGGAGAACGGAACATGGCTAAAAAATCAATGATCAATAAACAGCAGAGAACGCCGAAATTTTCTACACGGGCGTACACCCGCTGCAGCATCTGCGGGCGTCCGCACGCCGTTCTGCGCAAATACGGCATCTGCCGTATCTGCTTCCGCAACCTCGCGTACAAGGGGCAGATCCCGGGCGTGAAAAAGGCGAGCTGGTAAGGAGGCACACAATGACAGATCCCATCGCAGATATGCTCACAAGAATCCGGAACGCCCTGACCGCCAAGCATGAAACGGTCGAGGTGCCCGCTTCCAATATGAAAAAGGCGATCGCGCAGATCCTGCTGGACGAAGGTTATATCAAGAGCGTCGACTTTGTGGACGACGGCCTTTCCGGCAAGCTCGTGATCGGGCTCAAGTACGCCGATGGCAACAGACCGGTCATCTCCGGTTTGAAGCGGGTCTCCAAGCCCGGCCTGCGCACCTATTCGAGCGCAGAGAAGATGCCCAAGGTGCTCGGAGGGTTGGGTACGACCATCGTTTCCACCTCCAAAGGAATCATGACGGACAGGCAGGCAAAGGCCGCGAACGTAGGCGGCGAAGTGCTCTGCTTCGTCTGGTAAGGAGGCAAGCAATGTCGAGAATAGGAAAAATGCCTGTCGCGATCCCCGCTGGCGTGACGGTCGACGTCAAGGACGGCAAAATGATCGTCAAGGGGCCGAAGGGCACGCTCGAACAGGAGATCGACGCGCGCATCGCCGTCTCGGTCGAGGCCGGCCATGCGACGCTGACCCGCGCGAACGACTCGAAGGAGCTGCGCGCGAAGCACGGGCTGTACCGTGCACTGCTGCACAATATGGTGACGGGCGTGACCAACGGTTACAGCAAGGGCCTGGTCATCAACGGCGTCGGCTACAAGGTCGCTAAACAGGGCAACAAGATCGTGCTCAACATCGGTTATTCGCACCCCGTGGAATTCGCGGAGTCGGACGGCATCAAGCTGGAGTGCCCCACGCAGACGGAGATCACCGTTTCGGGCATCGATAAGGTTCGTGTCGGCCAGGTCGCGGCAAACATCCGTTCGCTGCGCGAGCCGGAACCTTACCACGGCTACGGTATCCGCTACAAGGACGAAGTCATCGAGCGGAAGGAAGGCAAGACGGCCGGTAAATAAAGGAGCGTAAACAATGATTTCGAAAAAAGATAAAAATGCAGATAGGCTGCAGCGCCATGCGCGCGTCCGCAAAAAGATCGCGGGCACCGCAGAGACGCCCCGCTTCAACGTATACAGGAGCCTCAATCACATTTACGTTCAGGTGATCGACGACGTCAAGGGCGTCACGCTCGTATCGGCATCCACCATGGAAAAGGCGATCAAGGAAAAGATCAAGGATCTGACCAAGACGGAGGCCGCCAAGGTGGTTGGCGCGGAAGCCGCCAAAAAGGCGCTCGCCGCCGGCATCGAAACGGTCGTGTTCGACCGCGGCGGCTACATCTACACGGGCCGCGTCAAGGGTGTCGCAGACGGCGCGCGAGAAGCCGGGCTTAAATTCTGAGAGGAGAGTATACCATGGCAAGAGAAGACAGAAGACCTGCAAGAAGGCAGGAAGAAAACGACGGGTTCATCAAAAAGCTGATCCAGGTCAATCGCGTCACCAAGGTCGTCAAGGGCGGTAAAAACATGCGCTTTGCGGCGCTGGTCGTGGTCGGCGACGGCAAGGGCCGCGTCGGCGTAGGCTCCGGAAAGGCGCAGGAAGTGCCCGAAGCGATCGAAAAGGCGACCTCTCAGGCTAAAAAGAACCTGATCAACGTGCCGATGCTCGATTCTACCATCCCGCACGAAGTGCATGGCCGTTTCGGCCGCGGCTACGTCTACATGATGCCCGCTTCCGAAGGTACCGGCGTCATCGCGGGCGGCCCCGTCCGTGCGGTCATGGAAGCTGCCGGCATCAAGGATATTCGCACCAAATCGCACGGCACGAGCAACCCCGTCAACTGCGTCAAGGCGACGATCGCGGGCCTCGCAGAGCTGCGTACGGCAGAACAGGTCGCCGCGCTGCGCGGAAAGACCGTGGAAGAGATCATCGGCTGAGGAGGGCACTTTACAAATGGCACAGATCAAAGTTACGTTGGTAAAGAGCACCATCGGCAGCACCGAAACGCAGAAGGCGACGGTCGCGGCATTGGGTCTGAAAAAGATCCGTTCCTTCCGTGTCCATGAGGATACGCCCTCCGTCCGCGGCCAGATCAAAAAAGTGTCTCACCTGGTCCAGGTCGAGAACGTGTAAGGAGCTTGCATTATGAGAATCGATACAATTCAACCCGCAATCGGCTCGAACACGCCTGCCAAGCGCTTGGGGCGCGGCATCGGCTCGGGCCTGGGCAAGACGAGCGGCAAGGGCCACAAGGGTCAGTGGGCGCGTTCGGGCGGCGGTGTCCGTCCCGGCTTTGAAGGCGGCCAGACCCCGATCCATCGCCGTCTCCCCAAGCGCGGCTTCAACAACCGCTTCCGCAAAGAATATGTTATCGTCAACCTCTCTGCCCTCGCAGAAGTCGAGGCGGGCACGGTCGTCGATTACGAGTACGTCATGGCGAATAAACTCGCCAAGCAGGTCAAGGATAACAGCGGCCTGAAGGTCCTGGGCGGCGGCGAACTCAAAAACGCCATCACCGTCAAGGCGGCGAAGTTCTCCGCTTCCGCGAAAGAAGCGATCGAGAAAGCGGGCGGCAGTGCGGAAACACTTTGATTTCCGCTTATCCGCCGCTTTCGCGGAAGGGGGAATCGTCCTCTCCGAAAAGCGGAGAGTTACCTTCATAGATAGGAGAACAAGATGTTCGAAACTTTAAAAAACGCTTTTAAAGTCAAAGAGATCCGGAAGAAGCTCATCATCACGCTTCTCCTTTTGCTCGTTTATCGCCTCGGCTGCTATATCCCGATCCCGGGACTGGACAACAGCGTCTTTTCCGGAATGGTCGAGGGGAATAACTTCTTGAACCTGATGAACAGCGTCACGGGCGGCGCGCTCGCCAACGGCACGCTGTTTGCGCTCGGTATCGGGCCGTACATCAACTCGTCCATTATCGTGCAGCTGCTCTGCGTCGGCATCCCCGCGCTCGAGCGCCTCACGAAGCAGGGCGAAGAGGGTAAAAAGAAGATCGCCGCCATCACGCGGTGGCTGACCCTTGCCCTCGCCATCATCCAGGCGGTCGGCGTCGTTATCGCCTTCGGCAACAGCGGCGAAGAGGATTCGATCAGTTCGCAGGTCCTCGCCCTGTTCGGCAACCAGCGCTGGCTCGTCTATATCTATATGATCATCCTGTATTCCGCGGGCGCCATGCTCACCATGTGGCTGGGCGAGCGCATCACCGAATACGGTGTCGGCAACGGCATTTCGCTCATCATCTTCCTCGGCATTATTTCGACGGCAGGCATGACGTTGTTCATCGATCCGATCCAGCAGGCAGTTGCCGGTACGTTCGAGATCGGTTCGGTCATTTCTCTCATCCTGTTTGTCATCATCGCGGTCGTCATCTTCGGCGCCATCGTCGCAGTCGACCTTGCCGAGCGCCGCATCCCCGTGCAGTACGCCAAGCAGGTCAAGGGCCGCAAAATGTACGGCGGGCAGTCCACCGTCATCCCGATCAAGATCTCGGGCAGCGGCGTCATGCCCCTCATCTTTGCGTTTGCGATCATCAGCCTTCCCGACCTGATCATGGGCCTGTTCTGGGACGGCTATTCGACCAGCTGGTATGCACAGAACATCAGTAACGGCCAAGGGCCTTGGGGCTGGGTCTATATCCTCGTATTGTGCCTGCTCATCTTCGCGTTCTCTTTCTTCTACGCGCAGATCCAGTTCAATCCGGAAGACATCTCCAAGAGCATCCAGCAGAACGGCGGCTTTATCCCCGGCATCCGCCCGGGCAGGCCGACGGCCGACTACCTGAAGAAGATCTCCAACCGCATCACGCTGTTCGGCGCCATCTTCCTCTCGTTGGTCGCGTTTGTTCCGTCCTTCGCCTTTAGCTTTGCCGGCAACCAGTATGTCAACGTCTTCTCGACGACCGGTATCCTCATCGTAGTGTCCGTCGCGCTCGAGTTTGACAAGCAGCTGCAGTCGCAGTTGATGATGAAGAACTATAAGGGCTTCCTGAAATAATTTTTTGCTTCCCGTTCATCCTGCAATACTTCGTCAAGCATCGCTTTTGCTCGGGTCGGGTACGTCTGTGTACACTTTCCTCGCAAAAGGCTCGCTTTCCTCGTCTCGCAGGCGATCGGAAACCAAAAAAATAAAACAAAATAAAAATTTAACCGAGAGGAGGGCAACCCCATGAACATCATTTTGTTGGGCGCGCCGGGTGCCGGCAAGGGCACACAGGCGACGCGCATCTCGGAAAAGTACCACCTGCCGCACATTTCGACGGGCGATATCTTCCGCGACAACATCAAGCGCGGCACCGAGATCGGGCTTTTGGCAAAGTCGTATACCGACAAGGGTCAGCTCGTTCCCGATGAGGTCACCTGCAAGATCGTTGAGGGCCGCCTCGCCGAGGCGGACTGCAAGGGCGGTTACCTCCTCGACGGGTTCCCCCGCAACCTGTTCCAGGCGCAGGAGCTGGACAAATTCTCGAATGTGGATGCCGTCATCAACATTCAGATCGATCTGTCCCTGCTGATGGACCGCCTGTGCGGGCGCCGCGTCTGCAAGAGCTGCGGCGAGAGCTACCACGTCAACTTCCTGAACGGCAAGACCACCTGCGAAAAGTGCGGCGGCGAGCTGTATCAGCGCAAGGACGACAATGAAGAGACGGTCGGCAACCGCCTGAAGGTGTATACCGAGCAGACCGCGCCTTTGATCGATTATTACAGGAACAAGGGCGTGCTGATCGATATCGACGGCGTCGGCGCGATCGACGAAGTGTTTGCGCGCATCTGCGCGGCACTGGACAAATAAGCAAAGAAGGCGAACATGATCATCGTAAAGACTGAGCAAGAGATCGATGCCATGCGCGAGCCCTGCGCCATCGTGCGCGACACGCTCACCTACATCGGTTCGCTCGTCCGCCCCGGCGTCAGCACGCAGGAGCTGGACGAACGCGCGGAGGCGTACATCCGTTCCCGCGGGGCGGTCCCGTCCTGTTTGGGGTATTGCGGATATCCCGCCAGCATCTGCGCCTCTGTCAACGAAGAGGTCGTACACGGCATCCCCGGTCCGCGCATCCTGCGCGAGGGGGATATCGTCAGCATCGACCTGTGCGCCTATAAAAACGGATTCCACGGCGACGGTGCCCGTACCTTTGCGGTCGGGCAGGTCGACGAGGAAAAGAGCAAACTCATCCGCGTTACGGAAGAATGCTTTTGGAAGGCAGTGGAAAACCTGCGCGCGGGCACGCCGCTGTACGACATCGGCGCCGCGGTACAGAAGCATGCGGAAGAAAACGGATTTTCCGTCGTGCGCGAATACGTCGGGCACGGCATCGGGCACGACATGCACGAAGATCCCTCCGTTCCCAACTACGGGAAGAGGGGAACGGGCGTTCGCCTGCGGGCGGGCACCGTGCTGTGCATCGAGCCGATGATCTTGGCGGGGGATCGCCGCGTAAAAGTGTTGGCGGACGGCTGGACGGCCGTCACGCAGGATCAAAAGCCTGCCGCCCATTATGAAAATACGGTGGTCATCCGCGAGGACGGAGTTGAAATATTGACCCTGTAAAGCGCCATGAAAGTACAGATACCGCAGCTTGGCGGCGCAGCGCAGAGCATTGCCGGAAGAGATAAGGGCAGGTACTACCTGATCTTGGGCATCGAAGGGGATGCACTGCTGCTGACGGACGGCAAATACCGCCCGATCGGCCGGCCGAAGCGCAAAAACGGGAAGCATGTGCGGCTGCTGCCGGCATTTTGGCCGGAACTCGCGTCGGCTGCCCTTGCGGGCAAGGACGTGAACAGTGAAGTCCGTGCGCAGCTCCTGCGCCTGGCGCGCGAACGCGGGCAGGCCGCGGAGCAATAGATCATTTTCGGAGGAAAGATTGTGTCTAAAGACGACGTCATCGAAGCGGAAGGTAAGATCATCGAAGCATTGCCGAACGCCACGTTCAAAGTGCAGCTCTCCAACGGGTACGTGATCACGGCGTACATTTCCGGCAAGCTGCGCATGAATTACATCCGCATCATCCCGGGCGACACGGTAAAGCTGGAAATGAGCCCGTACGATTTGACCAAGGGCCGCATCACCTGGCGCAGCAAGAACTGAGGCCGAGCGTTTCCGCCGGCGGCGCCGGACCGGCTCCGCGGGCAAACCGGCATCTCCCCACAGGGGAGGAGTGCCGCAAACTTTTTGCAGAATATTTTCGGAGGAATCATAAAATGAAAGTCAGACCGTCTGTCAAGCCGATGTGCGACAAGTGCAAAGTCATTAAGAGAAACGGCAAGGTCATGGTCATCTGCTCCAAGAACAAGAGCCATAAGCAGAGACAGGGCTGATCGCGCGAAAACAATCTCGAGCGCGGCGGCGCCGGCGCCATTCCGAATTTTTGCAGGCGCGCGCGCATCGAACGGAATATACAAACAACCATTAAAAATCCAAACGGAGGTCAACAGGACAAATGGCACGTATCGCCGGTGTAGATCTGCCCAGAGAAAAGCGGGTGGAAATCGGTCTTACCTATATCTACGGAATCGGTCTTACTACGTCCAAAAAGATCCTGGCGGCGACGGGGATCGATCCCGACACGCGCGTCAAAGATCTGGACGAGAACGACGTTTCGAAGCTGAGAGAATATATCGACCACAATGTGCGCGTGGAGGGCGAACTCCGCGGCGAGGTCAACCTGAACATCAAGCGCCTGATGGAGATCGGGTGCTATCGCGGCATCCGCCACAGAAAGGGCCTGCCTGTCCGCGGGCAGAGCTCCAAGCGCAATGCGCGCACCCGTAAGGGCCCGCGCCGCACAGTTGCGAAGAAGAAGAAATAATCGAGGAGGATAAGATACTATGGCAGCAACAAAAAAAGTCGCGCAGGTACGCCGCCGCAAAGAGCTGAAAAAGGTCGACAAGGGCCAGGCGCATATCCAGTCCTCGTTCAACAACACGCTGGTCACGATCACGGATATGAGCGGTAACGCGATCTCCTGGTCGAGCGCAGGCAGCCTCGGCTTCAAGGGTTCGCGCAAGGGCACGCCGTTCGCAGCACAATCCGCGGCCGATACCGCCGCACGCATCGCAAAGGAGCACGGGCTCCGCTCGGTCGAAGTGTATGTCAAGGGACCGGGCGCAGGCAGAGAGGCGGCTATCCGCGCACTCGCCGCCGCCGATCTCGAGATCACGCTGATCACAGACGTTTCGCCCATCCCGCACAATGGTTGCCGGCCCCCGAAGCGCCGCAGAGTATAATAAAAGGAGAACAGATCTATGGCAACATACAGAGATTCCAAATGCCGTCTCTGCCGCAGAGAGGGCGCAAAACTCTTTTTGAAGGGCGACCGCTGCTATTCTTCGAAATGCGCGTTTGAAAAGCGCCCCGTCGCGCCCGGCGCGCACGGCGCATCCCGCAAAAAGGTCTCCGAATACGGCCTGCAGCTGCGCGAAAAGCAGAAGACCAAGCGCATCTACGGCGTGCAGGAAGGCCAGTTCCATAAATATTATGAAATGGCTGACCGCATGAAGGGCATCACCGGTGAAAACATGCTCTCCCTGCTCGAGCGCCGCCTCGACAATGTCATCTATCGTATGGGTATCGGCGGATCCCGCGCGCAGGCGCGCCAGCTGGTCAACCATGCGCACTTCTCCGTCAACGGCAAAACGGTCAACGTTCCCTCCTATATCGTCAAGGCGGGCGATGTGATCGCCGTCAAGGAAAACCGCAAAAAGGATAAATACTTCGAACAGATCAAGGCCATGAAGGTAGGCAATATGCCCAAATGGCTGGAGTTCGACCCCGAAAAATTGGAAGGCAAGGTGATCGCGCTTCCTACAAGAGAGGATATTGACAGTCAGATTTCCGAACACATGATCGTCGAGCTGTACTCCAAGTAAGTAGCAACGCCGAAGCAAGGAGGTAATAACGCATGATCGAAATGGATATGCCCCGCATCGAGGTAGAGGAAAACGAGGAGAAGAGCTACGCGAAAATCGTCGTCGAACCACTCGAAAAGGGTTTCGGTCTCACAATCGGCAACTGTTTGAGAAGGATACTTCTTTCGGCGCTTCCGGGTGCGGCGGTGCAGGGCATCCGCTTTTATCCGGACGGCTTGGTCAAGCATGAATTTTCGGCGATCCCCGGCGTCAAAGAGGACGTCCCCGAGATCATCCTCAATTTAAAGACCCTCGCGATCCAGACGTCGACGACGGACAAAGATTTTGTCAAGACGCTGCATCTGGTCAAGGAAGGTCCCGCCGTCATCACGGGCGGCGATCTCAACGTGGATGCCGAAGTGGAGATCATCAACAAAGAACAATACATCTGCACCGTCGACGAGGGTGCCAAACTCGATTTTGAGTTGACCGTCGGGCGCGGCAGGGGTTATCAGGGGGCCGGTTCCAACAAGAATCATCCCATCGGCTATATCCCCGTCGATTCCATCTATACGCCCGTCAAAAAGGTCAATTACAACGTCGAGAGCACGCGCGTCGGCCAGAGCATCGACTATGACAAGCTCGTCATGGAAGTTTGGACGAACGGCGCCTTTTCCGCAAAAGAGATCGTCTCCCTTGCGGCGAAGATCATGCAGGACCATATCGGCCTGTTCGTGAACCTGAGCGATTCGATCAAGGGCATGGACATCCTCGTCAAAAACGAGGACGACAAGCAGCAGCAGGTGCTCGCAATGGCCATCGAGGATATGGACCTCTCCGTCCGTTCCTATAACTGCCTCAAGCGCGCCAATATCCACACTGTCGAAGATTTAACCAAAAAGACCGAGGACGAGATGCTCAAAGTCCGCAACCTCGGCCGGAAGTCGTTGGACGAGGTCATCCAAAAATTGGAGTCCTACGGTCTTTCGTTAGAAAAAAAGGAGGATTAACATTATGCCGGGAAAATTGGGCAGAACGAGCGAACAGCGCCTCGCCATTTTGAGAAACCAGGCTTCCTGCCTTCTCTGGTACGGAAAAATAGAGACGACTAAAGCGCGCGCCAAAGAGCTGCAGTCGTACGTCGAAAAAATCATCACGGCGGCGATCAACAGCTATGACGACACCATTGAAAGCCAGAAGGTCGTTACGGAAAAGACGGGTAAGAAGGAGCGCGAGGTCACGGTGACCGTCGTCAAGGACGGCCCGAAGAAGCTCGCCGCGCGCCGCCGTATCATGGGCAAGCTGTATGATCTGCAGGAGATCAAGGCTTTTAACGAGAGCAAGTCTGCGTATAAGGCCCGCACCAAGGACGTCGCGCACCCGCTCATCGAAAAGCTCTTCAACGAGATCGCTCCCAAATATGCGCAGCGCAACGATGAAAAGAACTGCGGCGGCGGTTATACCCGCATCATCACCTTGGGTGAGCGCCGCGGCGACGCTGCCGAGACCGCGATCATCGAGCTCGTCTGAGCGTGATCAAACAGCCAACAGCAGAATTCTTTTTTCAAAAGATGCGGTTTTGACCGCGACGCAGGCCCCGCGCACCGAAAGGTGCGCGGGGCCTGCTGCCGTTTTGCAGGGGATCCCGCATCCGGAAAGAAGGCGGGCAGGCGTTCGGGTCACGTGCGGCATTGCCGCGGGATCGTATTGGAAGCAAGGAACAAGGCGGGGCACCCGGCGGATGAGACAGGGGAGCGTTTTTAGAATGTGAAGGGAGGAGCGATCTCTCTGCCGACGGCGGAAAGATAGGACAAAAAAATATTTTAGAAAATCCGGGGCAAACAGTTGACAAAATCCTCCGAAAGGAATATACTATCATTGAACATTTGAAAAAGTATTCAAATAAAAGAAGGGAGAGAAGGTGCTTTCCGCCGCAGAACGATTGCGGTGCGGCACTGAGCGGTGAAAAAATCGGCGGGGATCGCCGAAATTCATGCTTGATTGAGCGCACAGACCGCCCGCTGCGAAAGGAGAGCCCTTTCCAGGGCCGCTCAAAATGCGTCCATCCGGAATTTGAATCCTTGTTCAAAAAATGATCGTGCAATGGTCCCGCCCGGCGGGACAAAACGGAGGATTTTGTATGAAAAAAGTCTACAAGCTGGAAGATCTCGATTGTGCCAACTGCGCCGCAAAAATGGAGCGCGCCATCAACAAGATCGAAGGCGTTCATTCGGCGAGTGTCAGCTTTCTGACGCAGCGCCTCGCCGTCGAGGCGGATGACGACCGCTTCGAAGAGATCATGGACAGCATCGTGCATACCTGTAAGAGGGTGGAGCCGGATTGCCGCATCGTTCGCTGAGCGGAGACAGGGTATGAAAAATTTTTCGCTGAGCAGAAAGCAAAAGCGCAATCTGACCCGCATCGTCGTTGCGCTCATCCTGTTTTTCGCTGTCTTTATCCCCGATAAGCTGGCGGGCGTTGTGCCCGGCATGACGCCGTTGGGCGAGGTGTTCGATAGCCCTGCGGCATGGGTGTTCCCTTTTTGCCTGTATTTGGTCGTTTACCTCCTGATCGGGTATGACGTCCTTTGGCGCGCGGTGCGCAACATCGCGCACGGGCAGGTGTTTGACGAAAACTTCCTCATGTGCGTGGCGACGCTGGGCGCCTTTGCTCTCGCCATCTACCGCGGCGCAACGGGGCAGGAGATCGAGGGCTTTGACGAAGCCTGCGCCGTCCTCCTGTTCTATCAGGTGGGCGAGTTCTTTCAGGATTACGCCACCAGCCGTTCGCGCAAGTCCATCTCCGGCCTCATGGATATCCGTCCCGACTATGCCAATCTGCTGCGCGGAGGCAAGGCGGAAAGGGTGGACCCGGGCGAGGTCGCCGTGGGGGACGTCATCGTCGTCAATCCGGGCGAAAAGGTCCCTCTGGACGGTGTCATCGTCAAGGGTGCCTCTGCGCTGGATACCCGCGCACTGACGGGTGAGTCACTCCCGCGCGAGGTGCAGGAGGGGGGAGAAGTGATCAGCGGCTGCGTCAATATCACTTCCCGCATCGAAGTGCGCGTCACCAAACTGTTTTACGATTCGACCGTTTCTAAGATCCTCGAACTGGTGGAAACGGCATCCGAGCAGAAGTCCAGGGCAGAGAACTTCATCACCAAGTTCGCCAAGTACTATACGCCGGCCGTCGTCATCGTGGCGGTGCTGCTCGCCGTGATGCCGGGGCTGATCACGGGCGATTGGTCGACGTGGGTGTACCGCGCGCTCAGTTTTTTGGTCGTGTCCTGCCCCTGCGCGCTGGTCATTTCCATCCCGCTCTCCTTTTTTGCGGGCATCGGGGCGGCCTCCCGCTACGGCATCCTCATCAAGGGGTCCAATTATCTGGAAAAGTTCAACAAGGCCGATACATTCGTGTTCGATAAGACGGGTACCCTCACCAAGGGGAATTTTGCCGTGACAAAGATCGTTCCCGCCGACCGTGCGGACGAGGTGCTCCGCCTCGCTGCCATCGCCGAGCAGGGTTCCAGCCATCCGATCGCGCGCTCTATCGTCGCGCGGTACGGCAAAGAGGTCGAGTCCGGCTACTCCCTCACCAATGTCGCGGGCAAAGGGATCGCCGCGGCGCGCGGCGGCGAAAGCATCCTCTGCGGCAATGCCGCGCTCATGGAGGAGAAGGGCATCGCCTATGTCCCCGAAAGGGGCGCGGGGACCGTCGTATATGTCGCTAAAGACGGCGCATTTATCGGCTCGCTGCTCGTCGCAGACGAGGTCAAGCCGGAGGCAAAGGAGGTCATCGGCGACCTCAACGCGCTCGGGTGCGATACGGTCATGCTCACCGGCGACAATCCGGCAGTCGCCGCGAGCGTCGCGGATGAACTGGGCCTGACCGGCTATAAGGCATCGCTTCTTCCCCAAAACAAGGTGGAAGAGGTGGAAAAACTGCTGAAAGAGGAGCGCGGCGGCGCCCTCTGCTTTGTGGGAGACGGCATCAACGACGCGCCTGTGCTGATGCGTTCGGATATCGGCATCGCGATGGGCGGCGTCGGCAGCGATGCGGCTATCGAGGCGTCCGATATCGTCCTCATGCAGGATGACCTGCGCGGCCTGCCCCTCGCCAAGCGCATCGCCAAAAAGACGATGGCGATCGTGTTTGAAAACATTGTATTTTCCCTCGCCGTCAAGGCAATAATCCTCATCCTTTCGGCGGTGGGCATCGCCAATATGTGGCTGGCGGTGTTCGGCGATGTCGGCGTCGCGGTGCTCGCCATCCTCAACGCCATGCGCGTCAACTCCGATTACGGCAGCAAGGGTAAGAAAAAGGCGGCCGTCCGCGAAGTTCCGGCCGCATAAAACGGGACTCCAAAGGGCCTTCCCCCGGTTCGGGGAAGGCCCTTTTCCTTGTCTGTCGGCCACAGAGCGGCGGCCGGTGCGGATAGGGCTGGCTCGCGGCAAAAAAAGAGCGGGAGAGCGGCCAAAGCCGCTCTCCCGCCGGTTGCTGCGGCGTGGAAGGATGGTGTGATAAGGTCGGCACCGCAGCAAAGTGGTATCGATATCTTTGAGCCCGCATCCCCGTATCGGTCGGGAAGGGGGGGTCAGCTCTGTTCGGCCGCGCGCGCTTTGACGATCTTATCCGCTTCGCCGGCGGGGACCTCCTCGTAGCGGGCGAGCTCGGCGGTGAATTTGCCGCGCCCCTGCGTCATGCTGCGCAGGTCGGTCGCATATTTCTGGATCTCTGCCTGCGGCGCTTCCGCGTTGACGATCTGCATATCCTCCAACATGTCGATGCCGAGGATGCGGCCGCGGCGCTTGTTCATATCGCCCATGATGTCGCCGAGGAAGTTTTCGGGAATGGCGATCTTTAGCTTCATGACCGGTTCCAGCAGGACGGGCTTCGCATTTTTCAGCCCCTCCTTAAAGGCGAGGGCTGCCGCCAGTTTGAAGGCCATTTCGGAGGAGTCGACGTCGTGATAGCTGCCGTCGTAGAGCACGGCCCGCAGCCCGGTCACGGGGTAGCCGGCGAGTACGCCGTGCGGCAGGCACTCGATTAGACCCTTTTCCACCGCAGGTATGTACTGTTTGGGCACGCTGCCGCCCACCACCTCTTCGGCAAATTCGAAGTCGCCGTCAAATGGCTCGAAGCGGATCTTGCAGTGGCCGTACTGCCCGTGGCCGCCGCTCTGCTTTTTGTGTTTGCCTTCCGCTTCCACCGTCTTGCGGATGGTCTCGCGGTAGGCGATCTTGGGCGTCTTTAAGAGGGCGGAAACATTGAATTTTGCCTTCAGTTTGCGGTTGATAACATCCAGATGCGTCTCGCCCTGGCCGCTGATGAGCATTTCGCCCGTCTCGGCATTTTTGGCGACAGTATAGGTATAATCTTCTTCCGCCAGCTTGTTCAGCCCCTGGAAGATCTTGTCTTCCTCTCCCTTTTTTTCGGCATAGATCGCCATGGAGAGCACGGGGCGGGGGAAGTGGATGGGGTCAAATTTGACTTTGGCAGCTTCGTCGCAGAGCGTGTCGCCCGTATTGGTCGCCGCCAGTTTATTCACCGCGCCGATGTCGCCCGCGCCCAGTTCGGAGACGGGTTCCTGCTTTTTCCCCTTCAAGAGGTAGATCTGGTTGATGCGCTCCGCTTTGCCCGTCGTCGCGTTGTAGACCGTCGAGCCGGATTTCAGGGTGCCGCGGAACACTTTCATCACGTTCAGTTTGCCCACAAAGGGGTCGACGATCGTCTTGAATACCTGTGCGGCAAACGGTCCGTCCGGCGTGCATGTCACGCTGATCAGTTCGTCCTTATCGACGCCCGAGGCGAGCATCTCCCGCCGCTCTTCGGCGCTGGGCATGTACTTGACGATCTCATCCATCAAGTTGATGATGCCGCGGTTCTGCAAGGCCGATCCCGCCATCACGGGGATGGTGTTCACGTTGTAAATGCCCTTGCGGATCCCGTGGATGATCTCATCTTTGGTCAAGGTGCCCTCTTCAAAGTATTTATCGAGCAGGGCATCGTCGTTTTCGGCCGCCGTTTCGGTCAGGCTCGCCTGCATTTCTGCGAGGGTGCCTTTCAGTTCTTCGGGGATGGGGGTCGGCTTTTTCTGTGCCTCGTCGGCAAAGCGGTAACAGGTCTCCTTCAGCGCGTTCACGTAGCCAACCATCTTGTTCCCCTCCATCAAAGGGATCTGAATGGGCGCGATCTTGCCCGCGTACTTCGCTTTCAGAGCGGAAACGGTGCCCGCGTAGTTGGCATTCTCTTTATCCATGCCGTTGATGAACAGCACCATCGGGATCTTGTTTTTCAGGCACTTGTCGATCGCCTTTTCTGCGCCGACGGACAGCGTGCCGGAGGCGCTCGTCACGATCAGTGCGCCGCCCGCTGCGCGCAGCGCTTCGTTTTCTTCCCCCTCAAAGTCATAAAAGCCGGGGACGTCCAGCAGGTTGAGCTTGACGCCCTCCCACATGGTATAGGCCATCGCGAGCGAGATGCTCATCTTGCGCGCGATCTCCTGCTCGTCGTAGTCGGTCACCGTCGTGCCGTCGGTCACTTTGCCGAGGCGGTCGGTGGATCCGCCGTTGAACAGGATCGCCTCGCAGACCGAGGTCTTGCCCTCGCCGCTGTGGCCGATGACGGCGATGTTGCGGATATCTTTTCCGTGAATGCTCATGGTCGGGTTCCCTCCTTATGGGCGGGCAACAGCTTGGTATTTTTGTCGAACAAAGCCCGCTTCCCTTCCATTATAATACACATTTTGCCCTTTTTCAATAGGTATTTGAAAATTCTTTGCAAGAATTGAAAAATTTTTCTGTTTGATCACACAGCACACAGCGCCTTGCCAATTTTTTGCCCGCGTGTTATAATGGTAAAAAAGACGGCAGGAGGCCTGGTATGGGGCAGAAGGAAGCATACGCGCGCGAGATCGCGCTTCTCGGAGAGGATCGGTTTGCGAGGCTGCGCGCATCGCACGTCGCCGTGTTCGGCATCGGCGGCGTCGGTTCGTACGCGGCGGAAGCGCTGGTGCGGGCGGGCATCGGGGCGGTCACCTTGGTAGACGGCGATGTCGTTGCAGAAAGCAATTTGAACCGCCAGCTGGTCGCGCTGCACTCCACTCTCGGCAAAAACAAGGCGGAGGTGATGGCGGCGCGCGCGCGGGATATCGATCCCGAATGCCGCGTCACGGCGTGGCCCTGTTTTTACCGCGCGGGAGAGGGGCCGGTCGATCTTTCCGCCTTCGCCTGCATCGCCGACTGCATCGATTCGGTCACGGATAAGGTGGCTCTGCTCGCACAGGCCCGCCGTGCGGGCGTATCTGCCGTCTCCTGTATGGGGGCAGGCAACCGCCTTGCCGCCGACTTCCGCGCGGACGACATCGAAAAGACGAGCGGCTGTCCGCTCGCGCGCATCGTGCGGCGGGAATTGAAGCGGTTGAACGTGACGGGTGTGCGGGCAGTCTATTCTCCCTCCGCTCCCCTCGTGCCCGCGCGCGGCGGGTTCAGCGAAGGGGAGCGGGCGATCGGAAGTATCTCTTTTGTGCCTTCGGCGGCGGGGCTGTTGGTCGCTTCGGAGGTAGTGCGGCTGCTTTTGGAAAGGGAAGCCGGCGCGCAGCGGTAGCGGTACGCTGGATCGGTTCTGCTTCGATTGCAGAAAAAAACGCGAGGGCACAGCGAAAGTTGCGCCCTCGCGTTTTTTTCATTTTTAGAGGATGGGTTCCTCTTCGGGAGGAGTGCCGTCCGGCTGTTCGGGCTGATCTTCATCCGGCTGCTGCGGGCGAGGATGCCCGCAAACGGTGCAGAGGCCCGTATCTTCGTCGTAAGTATGGGGCGCGCGGTCAAAGATTTCGCCGCAGACCGCGCAGATCTTCCAGTGCTCGTTCCCGTCGCTCTGCCACTCGTCGGGGTCGGCGGCGTGGGACGCGCGGTCAAAGATTTCGCCGCAGTCCTTGCAGACCTTCCAGTGCTCGTTCCCGTCGCTCTGCCATTCATCGGGGTCGGCGGCATGGGACGCGCGATCAAAGATTTCGCCGCAGTCTGCGCAGATCTTCCAGTGCTCGTTCCCGTCGCTCTGCCATTCATCGGGGTCGGCGGCGTGGGACGCGCGATCAAAGATTTCGCCGCAGTCCTTGCAGACCTTCCAGTGCTCGTTCCCGTCGCTCTGCCATTCATCGGGGTCGGCGGCATGGGCGCCGGTCGCAAATTCGCGGCTGCAAACATCGCAGATCTTCCAGTGCTGAGCGCCGCCCGTTACCCACGTATCGGAAGAGTGATCCGCAAGCCCGAATTCTGCACCGCAGACATCGCACTCTTTCCAATGGTCGACGCTGTTTGTCACCCATTCGTCGGAGGCGTGCTCACTGCGGTCAAATTCTGCCCCGCAGGTTTCGCAGATCTTCCAGTGCTGTTCGCCGTTTGTCAGCCAGGTTTCGGATGTGTGCGCAGCGCGATCGAACTCATCGCCGCAGACCTCGCACACTTTCCAGTGCTGTTCGCCGTCCGAGAGCCATTCTTCGGAGGTATGCTCGCCGCGGTCAAATATCTCGCCGCAGACGTCGCACATCTTCCAATGCTGCTCGCCGTCCGTCAGCCAGGTTTCGGAGGCATGCGCGGTGCGTTCAAATTCTTCGCCGCAGACGTCGCACTCCTTCCAGTGGTCGACGCTGTTTTTCTGCCAAGTTTCGGAAGCATGTTCCATGCGGCCGAATTCTTCGCCGCAGGTTTCGCAGATCTTCCAATGTTCAGTGCCGTCTGTCAGCCAGGTCTCAGAGGCGTGCGCCGCACCGTCAAATGTAGCGCTGCAGATCTCGCAGACTTTCCAGTGCTGTTCGCCGTCCGTCAGCCAAGTTTCGGAGGCATGCTCGCCGCGGTCAAAGGTTTCGCCGCAGACGTCGCACACTTTCCAGTGCTGTCCGCCGTCCGTCAGCCAGGTCTCGGAGGCGTGTGCGTACAGCGTGCCCTCTGCACCGCACACTTCGCAGACGCGGCGGTGCCCTTCGGCGGCAGCCTGCCAAATGTAACTGTGCGGCGCCGCAGCGGTCTCGCGGGTGTCCGTATAACCGCAGTCTGCGCAGACGCGGTGGCGCTGGCCGGGGGCCGAACAGGTCGCAGCCGTATCCTCGATCCATTCGCCGTAGGTATGGGGGAGGGGTTCCGTGCTCTCGCTTGCCGTTTCACCGCAGGCGGAGCAGATATGGTGGCGCTGGCCGGGGGCCGAACAGGTCGCGGCCGTATCCTCGATCCATTTGCCCCAGCTGTGTCCGCTGGCGGGGATCACTTCGTCTGCAATGCGCCCGCAGACGGTGCACTGGCGGCGCACGATGCCTTCCGCTGTGCAGGTCGGGTTGCGCGTCACAGTGCCTTCATCCCAGCTGTGCTGTGCGCGGTCGGTCGTTTCGCCGCAGACGGTGCACTGGCGCCAGTGCTGCTCGCCGTCCGTGTTCCAGCCGCTGTAGCGGTGGCCCGCCGCGGGGATGCTCTCCGTTTCGTAGGCGCTGCAGCCCTGGTCTGTGCAGGTATGCCGCCGTTCGCCCGCGGTTGTACAGGTCGGTTCGACGACGATCTGCCACTCTCCCCAGTTGTGTTCAGAGGCGGGCAGCGTTTCGGTGCGCGTAGCGCCGCATACGAGGCAGGTGTATTCTTTGCTGCCGTCCGCATCGGGCGTAGGAACAGAGACGGTTACGCCGGCGTTCCAGCGGTGCTCGGTGCGGTCGAGCGTTTCGCCGCACACCGCACAGACGTGCCAGTGCGCCTCTTCATCCGTCTGCCACTGTACGGCAGTCACATGCCCCGCCGCGGGGATGGCCTCTGCCCATGTCTTGCCGCAGGCGGTACAGGAATATTGCAGTTCGCCCTCTTCCGTGCAGGTCGGCGTGCGCACGATGGTCTGTGCCGTCAGAGTATGTTCGCCGAGGGGCAGCGCGCGCGTTTCGGCCGCGCCGCACTCGTCGCACCAGCGCATCTCTTCGCCCGCCGCAGTGCAGTCCGATTCGGCAGTCACCCGCCAATCGCTCCAAATGTGGCCGGCTGCCGGTACGATCTCGCTCTCCACTTCACCGCAGACGGTGCAGGCGTGCTGGCGCTGTCCGCTCTCCGTGCAGGTGGGCGCCTGTAACAGCTCCCATTCTCCCCAAACGTGTTCGGAGGCGGGCATTGTCTGCGTATGGGTGGCTCCGCAGATGGTGCAGGTGTAGGTCGTTTCACCTTCCGTACCGGGGCCGGGCAGGGCCGTCGTCTCCCCCTCGTTCCACGAGTGAGAGATGCGCTCGCCCGCTTCTCCGCAATCGAAGCAGGTCTGCCAGTGCGCGGTCCCGTCGCTGTGCCAGTCCCCGCCGAAGGTGTGGCCCGTCGGCTCGATGCTTTGTGTCTCCGTATAGCTGCACACGGTGCAGCTGTGCCGCAGCGTGCCCGCTTCCATGCAGGTCGCGTCTTCAAAAATGACCCATTCGCCGTATGTATGCCCGAGCGCGGCGATCTCCTCCGTGTCGCGGTAACCGCATACGAGGCAGATGCGCGCCTGTTCGCCCGGCTGTGTGCAATCCGGTTCGCGCGTGCGCGTCCATTCGCCCCAGGTGTGCGGGGCACGTTCGGTCGTCGCGTCGCACTCGTCGCAGACCTGCCAGTGTTCCGTTTCATCCTGCGCCCATGTCACAAAGTGATGTTCGTCGTGTGTATCCGCGTCGCACGCGCGCACGATGAGCAGCACGCTCAGCGCGATGACGATTGCCGCCGCGACCGCCAGTGCGATGGCGACCCATCGCATTGAATTCGGCCGATTGGGCCCCGGCGCCGCTGCGCCGTTTTCCTGCCGGATCTCCTTGTCTTCCATACCGTCTCCTTCCTGTCCGCGCGCCTGCCTGTCCGCTTCGGGGGACCGGCCTGCTCGCGCTTCTCGGCAAATATTATACCATGTTTTCGGCACAGAGGCAAGGCCTCGGCGCCGTTTGTGTCCCTAAAAATAGCAAAGAGCCGCATTTCGCCAAAAGCAGACTTTTTCTGCGCGCGGAGGGCGTATATTTGTCTTCTCCGCAGGTCGCCGCAGACCCCGCTTTTTTGTGCGGCGGGCGCTCAGCCGCGCCCGCCGCGGATGAGCTTGACGTTGCGGCGCTCGATCTCGATCAGCCCTTCCTCGCTCATGCGCTTGAGTTCGCGCGCCATCGCACTGCGGTCCACGCAGATGTAGTCTGCAAGGCTCGTCTGCGAAAAGGGCAGCGTAAAGTACAGGCTCTTTGTCTTGGTCGCGAGGATGGTAAAGTAAGCGAGCAGCTTTTCGCGCGTGGTGCGCCGGCTGAGGATCTCGAGGTGTTCGGAGAGAGCCTGCGTCTTTTCGCTCATCAGCCGCACCAGGTTGGTCACCACCGTGCTGTGGTAAGAGCACGCCTTAGGGCAGCGCTTGACGATGTGCGCGTAGTCGATGTACAGCACCGAGCTGTCTTCATCCGCCAATAGGAAAAAGCAGCCGTCTGCCCGATTGAAGCCGAGCGCATCGCCGAACACGCCGCCCGGTTTGAGCTGCTCGAAGATGGTGCGCGTCCCGTTGATGTCCGTGCGCACGAGGCTGATGCCGCCGCTTTGCACCACGCCCACCCGCCCCTGCGGCATGGGAACTTCTTCTCCCTTGCGGTAAGGCTTGCAGGATGCCCGGAAGCAGGTCATCAGCGCGCTGTACTCCTGTTTGGTGACCCCGTCAAAGAGCGAGGTCGAGATCATATCCGTATTCATACTATCTTTATCCTGTTGCTTTTGCAACATTATTGTACGCAAAACGGGCAAAAATGTCAATCATTTCCGCCGCAGGGGCAAAAAAAATCCGCGCGTCGGAACCGCGCGGAATGTGTTCGGTCTTCAGTTTTTGGAGGCCGCTTCCAGCGGCTCTCCGGTGCGGTTGTCACAGAAGGCGGAAACGCCCTTGGCGCGCAGGGCGCGGACGGCATAGTAGAGGGGGATCCCCAGTGCGTATACCCAAACCGCCTGCGTCACCAGCAGGGATGCGAACATGAACCAGTAGCCCGCATAGGCGGCGCCGCTCCATATCAGTACGAGCGGAATGACAAAGGCGTTGACCAATACGGGGAAAATGCCGCCGACAACGGGGCTCCATCCGCTGTTTTTGAGTAATTTCCCCGTCGCAAAGGTGAGGGCGGCGGCGACGAGTGAGGCCAAACTGCCCAGTCCGACGTCCCACAGGGTGCCGGTCACGAGATTGGCGATCAGGCAGCCGACGTACAGAGCGGGGATGGTCTCCACATAAAACAGGGGGAGAACGGTCAGCGCTTCCGCAGGGCGGATCTGGAACCCGATCGAGCCGAAGGCAAAACTGCCGAGCGGGATGGTGAGTGCGACGTACAGTGCGGCGATGATGCCGGCCCTGCACAGCTGCTTGGTGGGGAATCTTTTCATTATTCAGTTACCTCGGTTGTTTTTAGGTAGTGTTTTCCGAAAACCTACCGTAGGCTATCTTAGCAGAAAACGGCGCGGCGGTCAAGTGTTTTGCCCCTGTTTCGGCCGCGCGGCAAAAATATCCCCTCCGCCGGGGGAGGGGGTCAGAGCACGAGGTTTTCTAAGAGCAGATAGTCGAAGTCCACCGGCTCAACGAAGTCGCGCGGATAAAAGCGAACATGGTTGAACTTGCCGAAGTTGAGGATGTGCGTCTTTAAAAGCACGGGCGTCGGCTCGTCCAGCTCGCGGCAGATGTCGAACAGGTAATTCAAAAAGTGCGACCATGTCAGTTTTTCCTCGTTTTCATAGGTGAACTGCCGCACGATCTTTCCGTCTTTGATGGTCTTGGCCCAAATGCGGAACATATTGCCTCCCTGCGCCGCGGCTGCGGCGCCCTTTGCTTAGAGTATACCGAAAATTTCGCAAAAAGTAAAATATAATTGACAGAAAGGTCATAAAAATATATACTTATAGAAAAAGGCGAGGGTCTTCGCTCCTTGGCAGATCCTTGCGGAAAAGGAGACAGGAATGAATCAGCTCAATACGGAGATCCTGCGCATCCTCGAGGAGGACTGCCGCTATACACCCGCCAAGATCGCCGTCATGCTCGATCGCTCGGAAGCGGACGTGACCGCCGCGATCGAAGAGATGGAGCGCGAGGGGGTCATCGTCAAATATACCGCCATCGTCAACGGCGAACGCCTCGCCGACGAGGTCGTGCAGGCGCTGATCGAGGTCAAGGTCTCGCCCCAAAAATCCAACGGCTTCGATGCGATCGCCGAAGAGATCTACCGCTTCGACGAGGTCAAAAGCTGCTATCTGATGAGCGGCGGGTATGACCTCGCCGTATTTATCGAGGGCAAGACGCTGCGCGAGGTCGCGCGCTTCGTCTCCGAGCGGCTGTCTACATTGGACGACGTGCTCTCGACTTCCACGCACTTTATTCTCAAAAAATATAAGATCGAGGGGGTCATCACCGACCGGGAGGACGATAACCGCCTGCGGATATCGGTACACGCATGAGGAACTTCGTCAACAGCCGCGCGGGGGACCTCAAGCCCAGCGGCATCCGTAAATTTTTCGACATCGTTTCCGAAATGAAGGATGCGATCTCCCTCGGCGTGGGCGAGCCGGACTTCGTCACTCCCTGGCAGATCCGCGAAGCGGGCATCCGCAGCATCCGGCGCGGCTATACGCAATACACGGGCAACCGCGGCCTGCCCGCCCTGCGCGAGCGCATCGCCCGCTACATGGAGGAGCGCTTCGGCGCCGCCTACCCGCCCGAACACATCATCGTCACCGTCGGCGCGAGCGAGGGCATCGACCTCGTCATGCGCGCCGTCTGCGAGGCGGGGGACGAGATCCTGATCCCAGATCCCGGCTACGTTTCCTACGTACCCTGCGTGCAGCTGGCGGGCGGCACGCCCGTTACCGTTCCCTGCGTCAAAGAGAACGGATTTATCCTCACGCCCGAGGCGATGGAGGCCAAGATCACTCCCCGCACCAAGGCATTGCTGCTCCCGTACCCCAACAATCCGACGGGCGGCATCATGACGAAGGCGCAGCTGGAGGCGCTCGTCCCCCTCATCGAAAAGTACGATCTGCTCGTCATTTCCGACGAAATTTATGCCGAGCTGACCTACGGCGGGAGTCACGTCTCGGTCGCGTCTTTGCCCGGGCTGCGCGAGCGCACGGTGGTCATCAACGGGTTTTCCAAGGCGTTTGCCATGACCGGCTGGCGCATCGGCTTTGTCTGTGCGCCGCCCGAGGTGGACGCCGCCATGCTCAAGATCCACCAGTACACGCTGCTGTGCGCGCCGGGTGCCTCGCAGTACGCCGCCATCGCCGCGCTGGACGACGGGTTTTCCGATCATTTCGCCGCTGTCGAGCAGATGCGTGCCGAATACGACAAGCGCCGCCGCTTCATGGTCGACTTTTTCAACCAGAACGGCATGCCCTGCTTCGAGCCGCGCGGCGCCTTTTATGCATACCCCTCGGTGGAGGGATTGGGCGTCACGGGCGAAGAGTTCGCCAACGGGCTGCTGCGGGCAGAAAAAGTTGCGGCCGTCCCGGGGGACGCCTTCGGCGAGGCAGGCAAGTTCCACGTGCGCTGCTCGTACGCGACGGGCATGAGCAGTCTGGACGAAGCGACCAAGCGCATCGCCCGCTATGTCAAAACGCTCCAAAACTGACGCCCCTGTTGCCGGGAAAAGGGCATAAGTTGCCTGTAAATCGCGCCGGGCGCGGGAGGGGAGCGGATTATGGCTTGACATTTCCGCGCGCGTGCGGTATAATAAAGAAAGATACGGGCAGTGATTCCGCAGACGATGCGGAATCACTGTCCCCCTTTTGCATATTTTGACGGGCGAGAATATCGAAAAATTTTTCAAAGAGGTGTTGTAAAATGGCGGAAGAATTCATCATGACGCAGGAAGGCTACGACGAGGCAAAGGAACGCCTCAAGTACCTGCAGACGGAAAAGAAAAAGGAGATCACCGAGCGGATCAAAGTCGCGCGCGGCTTCGGCGACCTGTCCGAAAACGCCGAGTACGATGCGGCCAAAAACGAGGAAGCGCTCAACGAGAGCGAGATCCGCGAGCTGGAAAATAAGATCAAAAATGCGAAGATCATGGCCGAAAGCACGGATAACTCCAAGGTGCATTTCGGCAATACCGTCACCGTGTACGATTACGACCTCGAGGAGACGGTCACCTATAAGATCATGGGCTCTACGGAGGCAGATCCCGACAAGAACATCGTCAGCATCGATTCCCCCTTCGGGTCGGCGCTGGTCGGTGCGCGCTGCGGCGACAGGGTCACCGTCCACGCGCCCAACGGCTTCGATTACGAGGTCGAGATCAAGGAGATCCGCTAAAGACAGCGGCTGCCACAAAAGATGATCCGCCTGCGCCGAAAACTGCATATTTACGGTGCGCTGCGCGCGTACCGCTCCGGTCCCTCGACGCGCTTCCATATGCCGGGGCACAAGGGGAGTTGCCGCGCCCTTTCCGCGGGCGCGCGCTGCGATATCACCGAGCTGCCCTTTTCCGGCTGTTTGGAGGATGGGTCCGGCGTCATCGGGCGGGCGCAGGAGGATATTGCCGAGCTGCTCGGCGCGGCGTTTGCCGAGATCCTGACGGACGGATCTTCTGTGGGCGTCTGGGCGATGCTGTATGCGGCGCGCGCCGCAGGAGCGCGCGAGGTCATCCTCCCGCGCAACGCGCATAAAAGCGCGTACAGCGCCTGTGCGGTGCTCGGACTCCGCCCCGTTCCGCTGGAAAATCCGGCGCGCGGCGGCGTATTTGTCCCCCCTTCGGCAAAACAAGCGGAAGAGGCGCTCGGCAGGGAGCCGGGCGCGGCGGTGTTTGTCACCTCTCCCGATTATTTCGGCGCCTGTGCAGACCTTCCTGCCCTGCGCCGCGCGTGCGATGCGCGCGGGGCGCTGCTGCTCGTAGACGGCGCACACGGTGCCTTTTTGCGGTTTGATGCGGCCGCTTCGGATCGGTACGCGGGCAAATATGCGGACCTGTGGGTGGACGGTTCGCACAAGACGATGGCTACCCTCACGCAGGGTGCGCTGCTGTGCGGGCGGGACAGGCGCCTGCACGTATATGTGCGCGAGGGGCTCGATCTCTTCCGCACGACCAGCCCCTCCTATCCGGTCATGGCGTCCGTCGAATACGGCGTCAAGCTGATGGCGGAGCGGGGAGCTGCCTATTGCGCGCGCGTGCGGGCGGATCTCGCGGCGGCAAGGGAAAGGCTGCTCAACGCGGGCATCGCCTGCTTCCCGTCCGAAACGCTCGTCCTTGCGCCCGATCTCGGCACGGCGGGGCTGTATCCGCACGAGATGGCCGCGGCGCTGCGGGCAAAGGGGATCTATGCCGAGCTGGAAACGGACCGGCACCTGCTGTTTTATAATTCTCCGTTCACGCCGCGCGGCGCGCTGCCGCGGCTGGCAAAGCGGATGGCAAAGTTGGAAGAGCGCCTGCCCCGCAGTGCGGCGCTGCCCGCCGGGCCCGTCGCCTGTACCGAGCGCGCCGTCGGCTATGCGGAGGCGCTGCGCGCCCCCTTCGAGTGGGTCCCGTTTGCACATTCGGTCGGGCGGGTGTGCGCGCGCAATGCGGGCGTCACGCCTCCCTGTTACCCTGTGGCGCTGGCGGGAGAGCGCATTTCAGAAGGCGCAGCGCGCGCCCTCGAGAGGGCGTCGCATACATTCGGTACGGAAGGCGGCAAAGTGGCCGTCCTTCGGGAGCAGGCATGAAAGGGAAATTTATTACGTTTGAAGGCTGCGAGGGGGCAGGTAAATCCACGCAGATCCGCTTTTTGTCCGCCTATCTCGGCGAGCGGAACATCCCGCATATCGTCACGCGCGAGCCGGGCGGCAGCGATATCTCCGAGGCGATCCGCAAAGTCATCCTCGACGGGCGGTTCACCGCCATGACGGATGAATGCGAGGCGCTGCTGTATGCAGCGGCGCGCGTTCAGCATTTGGCGGATACCGTCGCGCCCGCGCTGGAAGCGGGCAAAACGGTGCTGTGCGACCGCTATCTCTTTTCCTCCTTTGCCTATCAGGGCTATGGGAGGGGGCTTTCGCGCAAGTTTTTGCAGGAAATCAACAGCTATGCCATCGGGCACTTTATGCCGGATATCGCGCTGTTTTTGGATATTCCGCCCGCGCGCGCCTTCGAGCGCAAACACGGCGCCGATCGGGATGACCGCATCGAACAGGCGGGGGCAGAGTTTCACCGCCGCGTGTACGAAGGGTACTGCCGCCTGACGGAGGAATATCCGGAGACCATCGTCCGCGTCGACTGCTCGGGCACCAAGTTTGAAACGAAGGACAAGATCGCCCGCTTGCTGCGCGAGCGGGGGCTGATCGGGTAGGCCGCCATGGAGATCTTTCAGCGCAGCCTCCCCTATAAAATGATCGCGGCAGATGCGGCAAACGGCCGCCTCGCCCACGCCTATCTGCTCATCTGCCCGGACGAGAAAAACCTGCGCACATTCCTCAAGCAACTGGCAAAGCTCGTTTTGCGCGCAGATGCGCGCGCCGACCGCCTGATCGACGCCGAACAGTACGTCGACTGCCGCATCTTCCCGGCCGAAGGGGAGCGCGCGGGCGTCGCCGAAGTCAAGGAACTGCTCGAGGACTGTTATATCAAGCCGGCTGAAAACGACCGCAAGCTGTTTGTGCTCGACCGCGTGCATGAGATGCTCGCGCCGGCGCAGAACAAGCTGCTCAAAGTGCTCGAAGAGCCGCCGGCCAACGTCTATTTTCTGCTGGGCGCGGCGAGCGAATTCCCCGTTCTGCCCACGGTACGCTCGCGCTCGCGCCGGCTGGAATTGTTTGCCTTCCCCGAAGAACAGATCGCCGAGCACATCCGCCGCAAATATCCACATCGCACGGACGCGCGCGAGATCGCCGCGCTTTCGGGCGGGGCACTGGGCAGGGCGGAAGAGCTGGCAGAGGGCGGTTCGCTCGCAGGCGCGGGAGAGGAAGCGGCGCGCTTCCTCCTGACGCTCTCGCCGGCGGGTATCCCCGAGGCGGTGCGGCAGTATGCAGCCAAAGAGGAGATCGGCCGGTTCCTGCCTCTCCTGCGGTTGGCGCTGCGCGACGCCCTGTTTGAAAAATTGGGCAAAGGTGCGCTCTCCCTCTCGGGCGGGAGCGAGCTGCTCCGCCGCGCCGCGGAGCGCTATTCGGCCGAAGCGCTCGTCCGGGCGCTCGATCAAGTTGCCGAAGCGGAAAAAAATCTCAAAAACAATGCCAATGCGGCCATGAGCTTACAGGCTCTGTTCGTCGGAATCCTGGAGGGAAGATGAAAGTTATCGGAATCAGATTCAAAGAGGGCGGCAAGGTCTATTACTTTGCCCCCAACGAAAACGAAACATACGAAGAGGGGATGCAGGTCGTCGTCGAAACGAGCAAGAGCACCGAGTTCGCCTACGTCGCCTTCCTGCCGAAGGAGGTAGACGAATCGGAAGTGGTGCAGCCGCTCAAGCCCATCCTGCGCATCGCGACCGACCGTGACCGCGAGCAGGTGCGCCGCAATCTCGAGCGCAAGCCGCAGGCGATGAAGATTGCGCAGGAAAAGATCGAAAAGCACGGCCTGAAAATGAAGCTGATCGACTGCGAATTCGCTTTTGACGGCAATAAAGTCATCTTCTATTTTTCGGCGGAAGGGCGCGTCGATTTCCGCGAGCTGGTCAAGGATCTGGCGGGCACCTTCCGCATCCGCATTGAGTTGCGGCAGGTCGGCATCCGCGACGAGACCCGCCTTTTGGGCGGCTTCGGCCCCTGCGGGCGGGAGTGCTGCTGTGCGGGCGCCATGCCCGAGTTCCGCAAAGTCTCCATTAAAATGGCGAAGGTGCAGGGGCTTTCCCTCAATCCCGGCAAGATCAGCGGCCTGTGCGGCCGGCTGATGTGCTGCCTCAGCTATGAAAACGATTATTACGCCGAGGCATTCAAAAAAATGCCGAAGGTCGGTTCGGAGGTGATGACGCCCGAAGGCCGCGGCACCGTCGTTTCCGATAATATGCTCAAAATGGTCGTCCGCGTCAAGATCGAAAAGGACGGCAGCCTCGTTTACCGCGATTTTCCCGTCGAGGAAGTTCGATTCAAGAGTAAAAAGGAGGAGCCGGGTCCCGAGGATGAGAGCGAGGAGATCCCCGCTGAAGAGGGCGAAGGCGCCGTAAGCCCCGCGCCCGAAGAGAGCGTGCGCCCGCCGCGCGAGCGCAGAGAGAAGAGGCGGGAGGGCAATCGCAGTCCCCGCCGCGAATCGGGTGAACAGCGGCCCAATGCACAGCGCAAGGAGGGGGGCAAAGGCCAGCCCAAGGAGCGCGGAAAGGGCAAGGATCGCCGCAGAGAGCGGCAGAACGGTCAGCCGGGCGAGAGGCAGCAGAAAGAACATGCCGCGCGCCCGCCGCGCGAAGAGCGCCGGCCTTCCGGCGGCGAAGAGTGAGCCGTTTTTCATACGAGCTGCCATAAAAAATCAGCTTTTCCGTAAAAAAATCGTCAAAAACACCCCGGCGAAGGCTTTACGAAAGTGAAAAGTTATGGTATAATATTCGCAACGGTAGGACGTTATAATTCGATCGGAGGTAAAAAGCAATGGCACATAAAATTTCTTCGGAATGCATTTCCTGCGGCGCATGCGCAGACACCTGCCCGGTGAGCGCGATCTCCCAGGGTGATACGCAGTATCAGATCGATCCGGACGTTTGCATCGATTGCGGCGCGTGCGAAGAAGGTTGCCCTGTCGGCGCGATCAAGCCGGAAGAGTAATCCAATCAGACAAAACGGGCTGCGCGGGGAGATCCCGCGCAAGCCTTGTATGTCAAAGTTTGCCTATGGGGATATAGCTCAGTTGGTAGAGCGCTTGAATGGCATTCAAGAGGTCATGGGTTCGATTCCCACTATCTCCACCAGCAAAAAGAACCTGCATATTTTATGCAGGTTCTTTTTGCTATGAAAGAAAGGAACAGAGGGCGAAGCCCCGCGCGCGGAAAGTCGTAAGCGGGAGGAGGTGCGCAAGGTCTCCGCACCGTTGTAAGATTCGGCCTCCCCGCACGCGGAAGAGGGGAGGACATCATCCGAAAAAGGGAGGAACAAAATATGGTCCATTTGATTTTGGTCCGCCACGGGCAGAGCTTGTCCAATGTGGGCGGTTTTTTTACGGGGCAGACCGATGTGCCCCTTTCGCCGCTCGGCGAGCGGCAGGCAGAGGCGCTCGGCGCCTTTTTACGGCATAATTTCGCCGTCGATGCCGTCTATTCGAGCGACTTGCAGCGCGCCTGCGCCACGGTGCAGCCCTTTGCACGGGCGGCGGGGCTGACTATTCGAAAGCGCGCGTCGCTGCGCGAGATCGACGGCGGCGCATGGGAGGGCAAGCCCGTCGAGCAGATCGCCCGCGAATATGCCGCCGATTACGCCCTGTGGCGGGAGGACATCGGACTTGCGCGCTGCACGGGCGGCGAATCGGTCCGGCAGCTGCAGGGGCGCGCCGTCCGCGCGGTGGAGGAGATCGCCGCGGAGAACGAGGGGAAGACGGTCCTCATCGCGACGCATGCCGCCTTTCTGCGGGCTCTGCAGTGCGTATGGCAGGGGATCCCTCTCGAAGAGATGAAGGATGTCCCCTGGGTGCCGAATGCATCCGTGACGGAGGCGGAGATGCGGGGGCGGGATGTGCGCATCCTGCGCCTGGCGGATGTCTCCTTCCTGCACGGCGCGGTGACCAGCCTCGCCAAGGGGATCTGAATCGTTTTTGCCCTCCCGTTTCGGGCGGGGGGGCAGAAAAAAATAGAGCGGACGCGCATCCGGTCCCGGATGCGCGCCCGCTCTTTCCCGAACGGAAAGGGGCGAAGCCCGCTCCTCCCCCGTCCGGGCGATGTTTTAACCGACGATGAGACTGCCGATCTGGTAGACGGCAAAGGTCACGATCCAGGCGACGAGCAGCTGGAAGAGGACGGTAAAGATGGTCCAGCCCCAGCTCTTGGATTCTTTGTGGATGGTCGCGATGGTCGCGGCGCAGGGCACGTACAGCAGGCAGAAGATCATCAGGCACAGCGCGTTGAGCGAACCGAAGCCAATCCCCCCTAGCGCGGCGGCAAAGCTCTCCATGCCGGCTGCCGAGCTCGCATTGACGATGCCGAAGAGCACCGCGCAGCTGGATACGACCACTTCCTTTGCCGAAATGCCCGCGATCAGCGCGACGACGATCTGCCAGAATCCCAGCCCGATGGGCAGGAACACGGGTACGAGGAATTTCCCCACATAGGCGGCAAAACTTTCGCCCATGTCCGTCACGAATCCCTGCGGGCCGAAGTAGAGGAGCACCCAAATGATCAGCGTCGCTACAAGGATCGTCGTGCCCGCCTTCACGAGGTAGTCCTTGATCTTTTCCCACACGTAGATGGCTACGGTGCGCGCGTCGGGCAGCTTGTACTCGGGCAGCTCGATGATCAGGTAGTTGGCGCTCTTTTTGCGGTCGAACAGGTGGATGACCGCGCTCACGGCGATTGCCACGACGATGCCGATCAGGTACATCGAATAGGCGACGATCATCGCGTACTGCGCAAAGAACATCTCCGCAAAGAGGATGTAGATCGTCAGGCGCGCGTTGCAGCTCATAAAGGGCGTGACCAGCATCACCTTAAAGCGGTCGCGCTTGTTCTCTAAGGCGCGGGACGCCATGATGGCGGGCACCGTACAGCCGAACCCGAGCAGCATGGGGATGAACGCCTTGCCCGAGAGGCCCAGCTTGCTCATGATCCCTTCCATCACGTAGGCGACGCGCGCCATGTAGCCGCTGTCCTCGAGGAAGGCGAGCGCCAAAAAGAGGATGAGGATGTTGGGCAGAAAGGTGATCACCGTGCCCACGCCCGCGATGATGCCGTCCACCACCAAAGAAACGACGATCTCGCTCGCGCCGATGCTCGCCAGCCCTCCGCTCGCCGCGTCCGAAAGCCAGCCGATGCCCAGTTCGAATACGCTCTTGATCGCGTCTCCCACGAAAAAGGTCAGGAAAAAGATGAGCGCCATCACGCCGAGGAAGATGGGGATGCTCCAAATGCGGTGGGTCAGCACCCGGTCGAGCGCCTCGGTCAGGCGGTCCTGCCGCTGCTTGTGTACCAGTACCTCGCGGATGATCTCGTCGATAAAGTCGTATTTTTGGTTGATGATCTCCGATTCGTAACTCTTGTCCAGCACGTCGGGAAGATCGACGGGATACTTTTCGCTGATCTCCTTGTCCCGTTCCAGCAATTTGAGCGCGTGCCAGCGCTTGTTCACGAGGTCGGGGTACTTTGCATCTAGCGCGGCGATCACGGCATCGATCTTATCCTCGATCTCGTCCGAATACACCATCGCAAATTCTTTGTGGTGGTCGTGCCGGTGGTGCGAAATTTCCGTGTGCTCATGCACCAGCGTGTCCGGCGCGGTGTGTCCCTTGTGGTGGATGGCGGCGTGCAGCAGGATGTCCAGCCCCCGCCGCTTGCGCGCGGAGACGGGCACCACCGGGATGCCCAGCATCTCGGGCAGGCGGTGCATGTCGATCTCCATGCCCCGCTTGGTCACGATGTCCATCATGTTCAGCGCCAGTACGACCGGCTTTTGCAGCTCCAGAAGCTGCAGCGTCAGGTACAGGCTGCGCTCGAGCATAGAGGCGTCCGCCACGTTGATGACCACGTCCACCTCGTCGCTGAGGATAAAGTTGCGCGCGACCGTCTCTTCCATCGTGTAGGAGGTCAGGCTGTATGTTCCGGGCAGATCCACGAGCCGGATCTTCGTGTCGTGGTCGCGGATGGTGCCCTCCACCTTTTCCACCGTCACGCCCGGCCAGTTGGCCACCTTCAGGTTGGCGCCCGTGTAGGCGTTGAACAGCGTCGTCTTGCCGCAGTTGGGGTTGCCGATGAACCCGATGGTCATTTCATTCGCATCCATCTGCTTCGCTCACCCCGATGTTTTTCGTCACGTTGTATCCCAGCGCAAACCGCGTGCCGCGCAGTTTGATGATGAGGATGCCTTTGCCCTTGCGGTTGAGCACGGAGACAGGCGTCTTGTCCGTCATGCCCAGTGCCTCCAAATGCCGCTGCATTTCAAAGGGCAGGTCGATCGTCTCCACGATGTACGAGTGCCCCGTCTTTGCTTCGCTCAGCTGCATACTCTTCTCCTGTGTGTGCCGCCGCTCGCCGGCGGCCGTAGAACTTTTTCAGGTGTATTATCTCACAAAGTGCAAAAAGACGCAACAAAATGGGGCGGGTGCGCAAAAAAAAGGCGCCCCGCCGTGCGGCGGGGCGCCCCCGAATACTCATTTGTTTCCGCTTTTGGCAAAACGGCCCTTAGGCGAGCGTTTCCACTGCGCCCGAAAAGAGGGTGTTGCCGCTGCCGTCCACGATCGCGAACCCGAAGGCGCGGTCGACGACGAAGTCGAGGTACACTTCTTCCGTCGGTATCGGCTCTGCCGACGTCGCTCCGTCGGCGGCGACCGTCGCTGCCGCCCCTTCGATGCCGCCGCGGTCTACTTCCAGCTTCGTCACGTGGGCGATGCCCGTGCAGGCATAGGGGGTGCCTTCCCCGCTCGCTCTGCCCAACAGGGCGGAGAGGTCGCAGACACTGTCGTCGAACAGCGCATTCACGCCGAAATGCTCGCGCAGCAGGCTGCACACGTCCGCGTTGTACGTCGCAGCAAAGGCGGGGAAGAGGCAGCGGGTGTTGTAGTGCACCGTCTTTTCCTCATTGTAGTCGCCGTAGTCATCGGCGGCGACCGCCTCCGCAATATTTCCCTCGGTGAAGACGTCCTGTACGGAATATCCCTCGTCCGGCAGGAGAAAGAGCAGCCGGTTTCCGCCCTCCGTCTCCGCAAAAAAGTAAGAGAAGTGTTCGCCCGCCTGCGGCCTGCCAGAGGCATAGTATCCGCGCATCAGCTGCGTCTCCGCCGCGGAGCCGTCCGCCTGGGCAAAGGTGTAGGTCTCTTCGGTGAGGGGCAGGTCGTTCCCCGCTCCGTTCCAGAGATCTTTGAGGTACAGGGTATTGATGACGGCAAAATACGTCTCGGCGGGCAGTTCAAAGTTTTGGTCGATCAATCCGTTCGTCTGCTCTTTGACAAACCGCCGGATCGCCCTGTTGGCGCCCTCGCTGTCGCCCGCAAAGTCGGTATGATAGGAACGGCAGAAGTACTTTTCTGCCAGCGTGTCCACGCACGCCTGCTGTACGGGCAGCTCCTGCGCCAGCCAGATGGAGTTGGACAGGAGTGCTTTCTGCTTTTCTCCTTCAAAAAAGGCGGAGCGGTAGAGGAGCGCAAAGTTTTCGCGCAGCGTCCCTGCATCGGTGCCCAGCGCGTCCAGCAGTTCCTCGCGGGTCGCGCCGGCGGCGGCTTCCGCTTCCATCGCCAGAGCCATGTAGACGGACAGGGGAGAGACCGCCATATTTCCCCGGCCCGCCTGCGCTGCATACGCGGCGGCTGCAAAGCGGGCGGCAAACGCTTCAGAACTCTCCTGCAGGGCGGCCAGCCCTTCGCTCTCCCGTTCGGTGCGCGAGAGGGTTTCGGGCGTTCCCTTCGGCGCGCCCAGCAGGTCCGCCCGCCCGGCGCAGCCGAACAGGACCGTACAGCACAGCAGCAGGCAGGAACATACGGCAAAGAATTTGCCCAGCCTTTTCATCATCGTTTCCTCCTTATTTTTAGGGATCGGGAAGATCGCCGCGGAGACAGAGAAAGGTGGCGCTCCGCCCCCGCGGCGGCTCCTCCCGGGCGCGGGAGGGGCTCTTCCTATTATAAAACGGTTCATCCGCTCTGTTTACTCACCGATTTCCTTCTTTTTTGAAAAAAATTTATCTGCGCGGTTCCCTCCGCCGCGTATGCGGCGGAGGGAACCGCGCATACTATCCCGCAGAAGAGGGGCCGCCCGCCGAGGGGCGTTCGGCGCCTTTGGCAGGAGGAACTCATCATGAAAGCAAAACTCAGAAAGCTGCATATCGTCCTGATTTCCGTTATGGCGTTTTTGTTGGCCGTGGCGATCGCTTTATCCGTCGCCGCCAATATTCCGATGGTGCAGTCGCTCGCATTTACCTATCTGGGGCGCGGGAAGGCGACATCCGTCGCGATCGAAGGCACCGAAAATTGGGATACCAACTATTATCAGCCGAAATTCTCGACGAAAGAGGGCGCGCTCAAAAACGGAGAAGATGTCACCCGCGAATTGTGCGAGGAGGGCTTCGTGCTGCTCAAAAACAACGGTACGTTGCCCTTGAAGGCGTCCGATACGACGGTCAGCCTCATCGGGCGCGGGGCAGTCGATCCGCTGTACGGCGGGTCCGGTTCGGGCAACGTCGACGTCAGTACGGCGGTTTCCCCGTATACGGGTATCGAACAGGCCGGGTTCAAGATGGACAGCGCCTCATACGATTATTTCCGACGGGAAAAGGATAAATACGCCCGCTGCGCCATCGTCATGGACAAGTACGAGCAGTCGCAATGGCTGATCGGCGAGGTCGCAAACGACGGTTCGGGCGCCAAACCCTTTGCGGTCGCAGGGGATACGGCCGTATACGTCATTTCCCGCGCGGGCGGCGAGGGCTGGGACCTGTCCAGCGATCTGCTGCGCGACGCCGCCGGGAGCAAGGCCTTTGCCGATGCCGTCAAGAGCGGCACCGCCAAAGCGGAATACGAAACGTATGTGCCCGGGCAGCATCAGCTCGAGCTGAGCACCTATGAAAAGAACTGGCTCAAATTCTGCAAAGACAATTACGAAAATACGATCGTGATCATCAATTCGTCCAATATCCTGGAACTCGGGGAGCTGGAAGCGGATGCGGGTGTGGACGCGATCCTGTGGGTCGGCGGCCCCGGCTCCACCGGTTTCGATGCGCTGGGCAATATTTTGGCCGGCGAGGTCAATCCTTCCGGCCGCACGGTCGATATCTATCCCGCCGATTTCACGAAGGATCCTACCTTTGTCAATACCGCGTCTGTCGACCAGTACAGCGATATCGGCGCGGGAGACGTGGCTCCCGGCGACAGCACGATCAGCGCCGCATTCACCACCCAGTACGAGGAGGGGATCTATCTCGGGTACCGTTACTATGAGACGGCGGCGGAAGAAGGCTTTATCGATTATGACGAAGAGGTCGTCTATCCGTTCGGGTACGGCCTCAGCTATACGACGTTTGAACAGACGGCGGTATGGAGCCGCAGCGGCGATACCGTCACCGCCGCCGTCACCGTCAAAAATACCGGCGACGTGCCGGGCAAAGAGGTCGTGCAGCTGTACTATTCCGCTCCGTATACCGAGGGCGGCATCGAAAAATCTTCCGTCGTGCTGGGCGCCTTTGCCAAGACGCCGATGATCGATCCGGGCAAGACGCAGACGGTCACCCTTTCGGTCGACAGCAACGACATGGCCAGCTACGATTATAAGGGGAGCAAGGTGCAGGGCGGCGGCTATGTGCTCGAAAGGGGGGAATACACCCTCACGCTGCGCGCTGATTCGCATACCGTGCTCCCCGGCGATGACAAGACGTACACCTTTACGGTGAATAACGACGTATTTTATACCGAAGTCACGACCGTTGCCGACGGCGAGATCCTCTTCGAAAAACAGCCCGCCGTCAATCGGTTCAACGACGTTTCGGCGATCTTCAAGGATACGCCGACGGAGGGCTATGCGCTGCCGATGAGCCGCGCCGATTTTGCGGGGACTTTCCCCACGGCGCCCACCGAGGCGGATCTGCGGGCCAAACAGATCGTTCTGACCTACGAGCAGAACGGGAAAACGATCACCGAAACAGTCGCCGATCAGCTGAAGATCTTCGATCCGGCAGCGGACTTGGTCGATGAGGGCGCGCAGATGCCCGTAACGGGCGCAAAGAACGGGCTCGTCCTTTCGGATATGCGCGGCGTCGGTTACGGCGAAGAGATCTGGAACGACTTTCTCGATCAGCTGACCGAAGCGGATTATACCGACCTCGCCGCACAGGCGCTCGCTTCCTGTGCGTACAATACGCCGGAGATCGCGTCCCTCGGCAAGGGCCGCACGCAGGACTTTGACGGGCCGCAGGGCTTCTCTTCGCTGTTCGGCTCGACGGGCTGCTGCGCTTACTGCTCGGAGGTCGTCATCGCCTCGACGTGGAATGTCGATCTTGCCCGCAAGATGGGCGACGCCATCGGCGAGGAGTCCATCGTCAACGGGTACAGCGGTTGGTACGGCCCCGCAATGAACATCCATCGTTCGCCCTTCTCCGGCCGCAATTTCGAATACTATTCCGAAGATGCCTACCTCAGTGGCGTCATCGGCGCCGCCGTCATCGAGGGCGCGGCGGACAAGGGCTGTTACGCATACGTCAAGCATTTCGCCCTCAACGATACCGAGATCAAGCGCACGACGAATCAGTGCGTCTGGGCGACCGAGCAGACCATCCGCGAGATCTACCTCAAGCCCTTCCAGTATGTCGTCGAAAATACTTCCACCGAAATGAAGTATATCTCCGATGACCAGGGCACGGTCTCGACGGTCACGATGCCCGGGCTGAAGGCGATCATGTCCTCCTTCAACCGTATCGGCGGGACCTGGGCGGGCGGCAGCTATGCGCTCATGACGGAGGTACTGCGCGGCGAATGGGCGTTCCGCGGCGTCGCGATTTCCGATTTCAACCTGTATGACTATATGCCGGCCGACGAGGGCGTGCGCGCCGGTACCGATATGCAGCTGGCTTTCGGCAAATCCTTTGCCGATACGGGCAGCGCCACTTCGCGCCAGGCGATGCGCACGGCGTACAAAAATATGTGCTACACGGTCGCCAATTCCAACTTTATGCAGGGCGTCGCGCCGGGTGCGATCATCGTCTACGGCCTCGCATGGTGGCAGGCCGCGATCATCGCCTTTGATGTCGCCGTGGGCGTGCTCGCCGTCGCTCTGGCGGTATGGGTCGCTTACGACGTCCGCCGCCGCAGAAGAGCCGGGGAAGCGGATCATATAAATTCGTAATTTACAAATATTTTCGCAAAAAGGGGTATCCGCGTGGATGCCCCTTTTTTTGTATACCAAAAACCCCGCGATAGTCGCGGGGTTGAAAAGAGCTTTAGCGATAAATGTTGAAATAAAAACTCCTTTTGATATAATAGAGTTGCGACCCGGCAGTTGCAAACTAAGAATCAAAAGGAGGACATCCAAATGGATGACATAAAAAGTTTAGCACATACAAAGTGGAATTGCAAGTATCATGTAGTGTTTGCCCCGAAATACAGGCGAAAAGTATTCTATGAAGAGAAGCGATTGGAGATCGGGGCAATACTTCGGGAATTG
>CAJFTM010000003.1 GCA_904419945.1 uncultured Clostridia bacterium | reverse complement strand
AAAGCCTATCCGCCTATACAATTCCAAATTTGTATCAAAGGAGCAACCGTTATGAAATATCGTATCGTCGAACAAAAGGCTTTTCGTTTGGTCGGTTATAAACTGTCAACGGCAAGAATGGAGAATTTTGAGCAGTTCAAAGAAATTCCGAAATTTTGGGACAAACAATACAAAAACGGTAATTTTGACAAGTTAATGGCTATCAATCTGACTGAATGCCATTCAGACGGTCGCGTTGACGGTGTTCTCGGTATTTGTGTAGTTCCCGATATAAACAGTATTGCACTTGATTATTACATCGCGACGGCTTATGAAAAAGAAACGCCTGCCGATATGGTCGAGGTTATCGTTCCGGACTGTACTTATGCGGTATTTGAGTGTAAAGGCAAGATACCATATTCCGTACAAGACATGACAAGGCGGCTATACGGCGAATGGCTGCCGAACTCCGGCTACGAATGGGCAAATGCGCCCGATATTGAAAGGTACTTTGACGGCGATCCGTCGAGCGACGACTATATTTGCGAATTATGGTTGCCCATTCAGCCAAAGCAAACAGGGGCAAAGTAACATGTATCATTGGAGATGAAAAGGCTCACCCTGCCAAATCGGCTCAAAAACGTGTTTTGAAAAATATAAAAATAATAGCCATATCAATATGATATGGCTATTATTTAATGACGGCACAGTGACCAAATTAAAATTCAAACGTGATAGGGTAGTACTGAGCGGGGCCGATCTCCTCGTCAGAAGAAAGCCTTCCCTCAAACCATTCTCCTATGTGTGTTAAAGCCTCGCAAAAATCACGGCTTCGCTTGCGAAGTATAGCGGGCCTATACTTCTATTGAAGTTATACTGAAAATTATTTAGTATTTGTCGGCTGATTACTTATAGTTTTTGCTCGCTTTATGTCAAGCAGCCAAAGCACGATTGCCGCGGCCGTCGTCAGTATGATTCCTAAAATTAGTATCCAGTTCAATTTTAATACGAATGACGACAACATCACATTGACAAAACCGTGGAAGAGCATACACAGCGGCAGGCATTTAGACCGCTCATAGATTATGCCAAGCCAGAAGCAGAGGAATATACCGAGTGTAGCCTGTACCCAAAAGGGCATCGACTGGTTTGGGTGACCTTCTATAAACCAAAGCGGTAAATGCCATAATGCCCATATTACGCCACACGCGAGTGCGGCAAGCGGAAATGTTATTTTCTTTGACAATATGGGCTGTAAAATGCCCCGCCAGCCAAGCTCTTCCTCTCCACCGTAGATGAAGGTTGAGCCAAGCAAGGTAATCATAAAATTTAGCGCTGTCATTTGCGGATTCCATTCCATAGAAGAGAGTCCTACAGTAAGTGTAACAAGGGCAACGAACAGAAGAAAAATCCAAAGGCCGTGTTTTTTATACGAAAACAAAAATTCTTTTAATGAACGCAAATATGGCCTGCCACCAATGCAGAGCAATGCGGAAATAGCCGGACCGAAATTGCCGATAATGTATAGAATGGTCGGCAATACGTCACCATATACCAAATCGGTATATGCCACAAGCGCGGCAACGCCCCACCAACAGGCGTAAGTTATGGCGAATGTAATGATCAGATACTTCACTGCCGTTTTTATATTCATATAATCATTATAGCATAGCAAAAGAGTGAAGTCATCTATATAGGATGATAAAATAGGATAATAAAAAAGAAATAATCCGAACGCTCCGCCGATTAAAATCGGTTTGAGGTTCGGATTATACTCGCTTGGCGCAGAAGGCGGGATTTGAACCCGCGCTACGGTTTCCCGTACTACTCCCTTAGCAGGGGAGCCCCTTGAGCCACTTGGGTACTTCTGCACGGCCGGCTCTTGCTTCCATGCCAAATTATAATACCATAAATTTGCTGAAAAGTCAAAGTATTTCTGTACCTTTTCTATAAACTTTTGTCTTTTATCGTACGAAGCATGCTTACACGGATACCTGCGCTATTTTATGCCTATAGATAGGCAGATCGACTGAAACTTTCACCGAAGTATTGCAAGCCCGTTCTTTTTATGGTACAATAGGGGAAGAAGGGAGGAAATGTTATGAATATTTGGCACGATATCGATCCGAAGCGCATTCAGGCTGAAAATTTTATGTGCTATATCGAGATCCAAAAGGGTTCAAAGAGCAAGTACGAATTGGATAAAGAGACGGGCGTCCTGCGGTTGGACCGCGTCCTGTATACTTCTACGGTATATCCTGCAAGCTACGGTTTTATCCCTCGTACATTGGCAGACGACGGCGACCCGCTCGATGTGCTCGTCCTGTGCAGCGAGCCGATCCTGCCGGCTACATTGGTGCAGTGTTATCCGATCGGCGTCATCAATATGGTCGATGACGGCAAGATGGACGAAAAGGTCATCGCCATTCCTTTCCGTGAACCGATGTACAATATCTATAAAGATATTTCACAGCTGCCGCACCATATCTTTGACGAGATGATGCATTTTTTCGAGGTATACAAGGTCCTCGAGCATAAAAAGACCTCCGTCAAGGAGATCATGGGGCGGGACAGCGCCGTGCGCGTCGTGCACAAGAGCATCGACCTCTATAACAGTGAGGTCGCCGGTAAACGCGATTAAAACTTTTCGTGGTTGTTTGCATTCTATAAGCATTTTAGGAGAAAAAGGGGATGGCAGAAAAGGAATCGAAAAAACTTCTTATCGTCGTCGATATGCAGACAGATTTTATTACCGGCGTACTGGGTACGCCCGAAGCGGCTGCTGTTTTGCCCAATGTGCGAGCCCGGGTTGCGGTTGCCCGCGCAGGAGGGGAGAGGGTCGTCTTTACGCGCGACACGCATGAGCCGGATTATCTTTCTACACAGGAAGGAAAGCGCCTTCCCGTGCCGCATTGTATCCGCGGGGAGGCGGGCTGGCAGATCGCCGCAGGGTTGGTGACAGAAGGGGATCTTTGTTTTGACAAGCCGTGTTTCGGTTCTGTCCTGCTCGCGCAATATGCGGCGGAACAAAAGTTTGCTGAGGCCGAACTGATCGGCGTATGTACGGATATCTGCGTCATCTCCAATGCGCTTTTGTTAAAGGCTTTTTGTCCGGAGATGCGCGTCTGCGTGCGTGCGGACTGCTGCGCGGGCGTTACGCCGGCTGCACACGAGACGGCGCTCGCCGCCATGCGCGCCTGCCAGGTGGATATTTTATAACGAGAATGTTCGTTGTGTTGAAGGAGCTTAGATTCCGCATCCGTTGTTGTTCGAAAGGGCAAAGCAGAAGAGCCTATAAAAGATTTACAGAGGGGGCGCCCGCAAAGCGGGCGCCCCCTAAAAATGTTGCTATGCAGTTATACTATTCGTCAGGGGATCTGGCCGTCAGAGATGCACTGCATCGCCCGTACGACGCCGTTTTCCGCGTTTGAATGGATCGCCCGCCCGATGCGACGTTTGAGGGGCGGATAGGCGTTTCCCGTTACATATGGGTGTCCGCATTCGAGGAGCATTTCATAATCGTTCATGTGGTCGCCGAAGGCGGCGCATTCCTCGCGCGCGAGCGAGAAACGTTCGCGCAAAAAGCGCATGGCATTTCCTTTATTGGCTTCCGCAACCGAAATATCCAGCCAAGTTTCGCCGGATTGAATGACGCGGAGCCCGGGCAGCGCTTGCGGCAGGGTAAGCATGGCGTTGTTTTCCGGGCCGAGTTCGTCATATACGGCGATCTTGCACACGCGTTCCGCTTCGGCAACTTCGTGCAAAGGGCGGCGGGCGTTGGAAATATAAGAAGCCTGTACGAGCGGCAAAAATTCGCCCTGCCCCGTTTCGTCGTAATAGGCGCAGTTCGGCGTACACAGCAGCGGCAGGGTGTGCGGGATGGCTGCAACACATTCCAGCGCATGGATGGTATCGCCGGGCGGGATGGTCACGCTGCGCAGTATTTCGCCGCGGTAGGACAGGATAGCGCCGTTTTCTGCCATAAATAGGATCTTGTCGGCGACGGGCGCAAACATCGATGTCAGCGCCGTCAGCTGCCTGCCGCTTGCGGCGCAAAACAGGACCCCCTGTTTGTGTAATTTTTCAATGGCGGTAAAGGTGCCGGCCGGCAGGTTTCCCGCCGGGTCGAGCAGCGTTCCGTCCAAATCGCTGGCGATCAATCGGATCATGAGTATCTGTTTTTCTTTTTGTTCGTTACATGAGGGGGGCAAAGTAGCGCAGGATGGCGCGGCAAAGAGCTTTCAGCCAGTTGTCCTTGAGCTTGGGAGTGATCAATGCACTCTTTTCGCACGCATCGAGGAAGTCCCGTTCGATCGCGCCGCTCATCTCTTCGTCAAAGAACATCATGTTGTTTTCAAAGTGCAGGTAAAAGCTGCGGAAGTCGATGTTCGATGATCCGATCACGCAATATTTTCCGTCCGCGACGATGCTCTTTGCGTGCACAAATCCGGGCGTATAGCGATACACCTTGATGCCCTGCTTTGTCAATTGCACGGCAAAAGCCTTCGTTACGGCAAATACATATTTTTTGTCCGGGATGTGCGGTACTAAAATGCGCACGTCTACGCCCGAACGCGCCGCCGTGATGAGTGCCCGCTTCATCTCTTCATCCGGGATGAGATAGGGTGTGTAAATATATACGTATTTTTTCGCGTTGTAGATGAGGCGCAGGTACAGGTCCTCGCACAGGTTTCGGTCTCCGTCAAAAGGGGAGTCGCCGAAGCACAGGCAGGGCTTGCCCGAGGGCGCTTGCGAAAGGTAGCGGGATGTATCCGCTTCCTCGCCTTTCAGGGCCCACGTCTGCAAAAAGAGGGCCGTCATGTTCTGTACCGCGCGCCCTTCAAACAGCAGTCCTGTATCCTTCCAGTGCCCGAAGGGATGTGTTTCGTTGATATATTCGTCGGCGAGGTTGATCCCGCCCGTAAAGGCGACTCTGCCGTCGATGACGGCGATCTTTCGGTGTGTCCGGTTGTTTTGCGCTACGTCCAATACGGGGCGGAAGCGATTGAAGCAGAGGCAGGGGATGCCCTCCTTTTCCAGCATCTCCGCGTAGTTGGTCGGCACCTTGAACATGGAGCCGATGTCGTCATAGATGACGCGTACGTCCAGCCCCTCCTTGCGTTTTCGGCGCAGGATGTCCAGTACTTCTCCCCAAAATTTGCCCTTGGCAATGATGAAATATTCGAGGAAGATATATTGTTCCGCCTTTTGCAGTTCTTCGAGCAGCCGCTTTTCGTATTCTTCCCCCGTCGCAAAATATTCGACGTGTGTATAGTCTGTTGCCGGCAGACCGCCCTGTGCGGCGATGTATGTCGCGCACTGGCGTGTAAATTCGTCGGCGTTGTCAAAAGAAGGGGGCAGCTTGTCCGCATCGGCGTACAGCGGATCTTCTATGACGCTCCCGTCCGCGCGCAGTTTTTTCAGCTTGCGCCGCGGCTTGGGCCGCGCCCGCAGCAACAGATAGAAGATGGCGCCGACGGGCGGAAGCAGCAGGATTAGCACGATCCATGCGATCTTATAATCCGCATTCATGTCCGTGTTGATGATATAGATGGTCAGCACGGCGTCAATTATGAGGATGGCGGCGCCGCACACGATGGCGGCGATCACGTTGTAGATCGAAAGCAGGATGATCGCCGTCGGCAAAAGCGCCACTTCGATCAGTAACAAAAAGCAGACGAGCATGAATTTGCTCGTCAGCAGTCTCCATAGTTTTTTCAGCCGCATGCTTTTCTCCTCGGGTAAAGGTGCCCGTTCAGATCATGTTGACGATGGTATAGGGCACGTGCTTTCCCGCATCTTTTTTTGCGGCGGCTTGGTCGAACAGTTTTGCAATGTCTGCGACCGGCCGCACGTCCTTGCAGAAGGGCGCGAGGTTGACCGCCTTATTGACGATGCGGTTGATCGCCGTCGCGTTATTCGAGTAATCGTTGGTAACGGCGGTCACGGTCAGCCGCTTTTCCAGAGCCGGTTTGACTGCCACGGAGACGTCCGGGAAGTCGAATCCCGTATAGATCACCGTTCCGTCCGTTGCCGTGTAGGTAAAGGGGAGGGAGGGAGACAGGTCGCTTCCGCTGCAATATACGCTGTCTTTGGCGAGCCTTCCGCCGGTGATGCGGCAGATATTTTCTTCCATGGCCTCGTCCGCGCGTACCGTGTAATAGATGCCGCACTGCGACGCGATCGCGAGCGAATCGTCGTCCGAGTCGATAAAAATGGGTACGGCCTGATGATAGATGAGAAGCTGGCAGAGGATATTCCCGATCTCCCGCCCGCCAAACACGGCGATGTGGTCGCCTTTGTTCACGTTCAGCCTGTCAATGACTGCCTCACACAGCGACACGATGCCGATAAACAGGGCTTCATTGTCCGAAACGGAGAGCGGAAGGGGCGAGAGGTTTGTCTCGTCCGTCACGACAAAATCGCGCAGATATCCCTCGCAGGCCGTTCCGGCAGCGCGCATGGAAGCGCAGCTTTCGGGGTCGCCTGCGCGGCAGCGCGCGCATTCGCCGCAGGGGATCACGTCGTGTATGTACACGCGCGTATTCTTCTCCGTTCTCAGGCATCCTTTGCCCGCCTCGGCGACGGCGCCCACGGCAAACCGCCCGGGCACGATCGGATACTTCGGCCGCGGCACGCCGATATAGGCGCGCGCTTCATTGTCAGAAAACAGCAGTTTGGTCACTTTGACCTTCGCCTGCGTTTCCGTGGTGATGTTGTCGGGCCGTTCCTCTGCCGTCAGTACTTTGGGGGAAAGGATCTTCCAGATCTTCATAAAACTCCTTTGGAGCATGCCGTTTCGCAGCAACGAGGCAACATCCTCCGCATTCTGTGTCCATTATAAATCAACTTGCTAAAATTTGCAAGCGAAAAGAGGGCGAAAACTTTGTTCCTCTGCGATCGGCGGGAAAAATACATCTCTTTTTTGTGCAAAATGCTGAATAAATTTGCAGCTTTTCGCAAAAAACGGGCGCTTTTATGCCGAATTGCGAAAAAGTGGATTTTTTTCGCAAAGGGGCACGATTTGATTTGACTTGCGGGCGAAAATAATATATAATAAGTCAGCATCTTGATGAAAGAAAGTAAGCACGGAGAGGTGAAAGCATGAAACCCGATATACATCCCGATTATCATGAGGTCACGGTGACCTGTGCGTGCGGGGCAACGTTCAAGACCGGCACGACCAAGAAAGGAGATACGCTGAAAGTGGATATCTGCAGCAAATGCCATCCCTTTTTCACAGGCAGACAGAAACTCGTAGATACAGGCGGCCGAGTCGACAAGTTCAAAAAAAGATACGGAATTTAGTATTTGTGTTTCAGCTCTGAGGTTTGCTTGGGGCTGATTTTCTTTTTTTGAGGCAATTTTCGGACAGGCGTGGAGGCGTTATGGGCAAAAAGAAGGAGAACAGGACATACATCGGCGGGCAGGCAGTGCTCGAAGGGGTCATGATGCGCGGCAAAACGGCGTATGCCACCGCCGTGCGCGATCCGGAGGGGCACATTCAAGTGGAGAGCCGCCGCCTCAATACGTCCAAGGCAATGAAGCGCGTCAACAAGATCCCGCTCGTGCGCGGAGTGGTCAGCTTTGTGTCTTCCCTTGTTACGGGCTCGAAGATCCTGATGCGCAGCGCCGCCGTGTACGGCGACGAGGGCGAACCTTCTAAATTTGAAAAGTGGTGTCAGGAAAAGCTGCATCTGAACGTGATGTCCGCCGTCTCTTTCGTGGCAACGCTGATCGGCGTTTTGCTCGCCGTCGGCCTGTTCGTCGCGTTGCCCATGTTTTTGTCCAACCTCTTTTTTCCGGAAGAGACGGGCCTGCGTTACGGCATCGGCTACAATCTCGTGCAGGGCGGCCTGCGCCTGCTCATCTTTCTCATCTATATCGTCGCCATCACGGCGATGAAGGATATCCGCCGCGTGTTCATGTATCACGGCGCCGAACATAAGACGATCACCTGCTTTGAGCGCGGCATGGAGCTTACGCCCGAAAATGCGAAGACATGCTCCCGCCTGCATGACCGCTGCGGTACGACGTTCCTCTTTCTCGTCATGGCGATCAGCATCGTCGTTTTTTCCGTCGTCAACTGGATCTGCGACGCTTACCTGAATCTCTTTGTTTACAATGAAGTCGCCAACTATTTTATCCAATTTGCGATAAAAATACTGTTCCTGCCGCTCGTGGCGGGGATCTCGTACGAAGTTCTGAAACTGCTCGCCAAGTCGCAGAGCAAGTGGCTGATCCCGCTGAAGGCTCCCGGTTTTGCGCTGCAGCTTCTGACGACCCGCGAGCCGACGGAGGATATGCTCGAAGTGGCGATCGCCGCATTCCGAAAGGTCGCCGCGCTGGATGCCGATCCTTCGATGCCGGAGGAGAGTTTTGTCGTCTCCCGCACGGTCAAAAATTATGTGCAGGAGCTGAAGGAACGGTTTGCCGAGAAGGACATCGATGCGAGCGATGCCGAGTGGCTGGTCTCTCTGCGATCGGGCGTCCCGCGCAGCGAGCTGGCCTCGTCCGACAAATTGCTCGTCCCCAGCGCGGTGCGCGCGCTGGATGCGCTTGCAGAAGAGCGGCTCAAAGGGCGGCCCCTTTGGTATATCCTCGGCAGTACCGATTTTTACGGCTGCGAGATCAAGACAGACGAGCGGGCACTCATCCCCCGGCCGGAAACGGAACTTTTGGCGGAACTCGCCGTCAAAGCGGCAAAGGAAGGGGACGCTCTCCTCGATATGTGTACGGGCAGCGGCTGCATCGCCGTCGCCCTCGCAAAATATTGTGCCGATCGGCACGTTTCGGTCACGGCGGCGGACAAGAGCACAGAGGCGCTCGCGCTGGCAGCGGAGAACGCCGCAGCGAACGGCGCGGAAGTAAGGCTGCTCGAGAGCGATCTGTTTGCTTCCGTTGAGGGAACTTTCGATATTATTGTGTGCAATCCGCCGTATGTTAAGCGTGACGATCTCGCCGACTTGCAGAGAGAAGTGCGCGATTACGAGCCGCTCTCCGCGTTGGACGGCGGCGAGGACGGGCTGGATTTTTACCGCCGCCTCACGGCAGAGGCGCCCGCTCATTTGAAGGAAGGGGGGATGCTGCTTGTCGAGTGCGGTGCAGGGCAGGCCCGGGACGTCGCACAGCTGTTCTGCTCCTTCGCGCGCGTCTCCATCATCCGCGATTATGCGGGCATCGAGCGCTTTGTTCGCGCGGTCGTACAGCCGAAGGCGGCCGCGGCGGACGAGAGGACTTCTTCCAAAGGAGAAGCTGAGTAATACGGTAGGGCGGCATGTTCAAAAAATTAGACGATATTTTAGAGAAATATAATAAACTGTCCGCCGAGATGGCGGATCCCGCCGTCATTGCACAGACGGATCGGTGGACGCAGTGTGCCAGAGAGCATGCGGACATCGCGGAGACGGCGGAAAAATATCTCGAATACAAGAAGGTCGAGCGGGAGATGGAGGAGGACTTCGCTGCCGCAGAGGCGGAGGAGGACCGCGAGATGAAGGACCTGCTCACGCAGGAGGGGTATGCCTGCAAGGAAAAGCTGGCCGATATCCGCGCCGAGCTGCGCGTTCTGCTCCTCCCCAAAGACAAAAACGACGAGCGCAACGTCGTGATGGAGATCCGCGGCGGGGCGGGCGGCGAGGAAGCCAGTTTGTTTGCCGCCGACCTGTACAATATGTATTGCCGCTATGCCGAGTCCGTGCGCTGGAAAACGGAGATCATCGACCTGAACGAAACGGAGCTGGGCGGCATGAAGGAGGTCGTGTTCTCCGTTTCCGGCAAAGGCGTTTACAGTAAACTCAAATACGAGAGCGGCGTGCATCGCGTCCAGCGCGTCCCCGAAACGGAGTCGCAGGGCAGGGTGCATACTTCCACCGTTACCGTCGCCGTTCTCCCCGAGGCGGAAGACGTCGAAGTCCAGATCAACGACAAGGATCTCAAGATCGATACCTACCGCTCGGGCGGAGCGGGCGGTCAGCACATTAATAAAACGGAGAGCTGCATCCGCATCACCCACCTGCCCACCGGCATCGTCGTCACTTGTCAGGACGAGCGCTCGCAGATCAAGAACCGCGAAAAGGCGATGAAGGTTCTGAAGAGCCGCCTGTACGATTACTATAATTCCCGCTATCAGAGCGATTATGCGGAAAATCGCAAGAGCCAGATCGGCACGGGCGACCGCAGCGAGCGGATCCGCACGTATAATTTCCCGCAGAACCGCGTTACCGATCACCGCATCGGGCTCACGCTGTATTCGCTGGACAGCTTTATGCTGGGCGATATCGGGCCGATGCTGGAGGCGCTCGCCATTGCAGACCGCGAAGCGCAGCTCACTTCCGAAGAGGAGCTCTGAGCTTATAAACCGAGCCATTTCCCCGCCGTCGCGCCCCGGACGAGGCCGACCGACGAGTTTGGATGCGATAATATTCTATTTTACGAGGTATACGTATGAATATCACCAAGCGAATTTCTTCCATTTCCCCCTCATTGACCCTTGCGATCACCGCCAAAGCAAAGGCGATGAAGGCGGAAGGCAAATCGGTCATCGGCTTCGGCGCCGGCGAGCCGGATTTCAATACGCCGCAGCACATCATCGACGCAGCCAAAAAGGCTTTGGACGAGGGCTGCACCAAATATACGCCCTCTTCCGGGCTGCCCGCGCTGCGCAAAAAGATCGCAGACAAATTTCTTTCGGAACAGGGGCTTTCCTACGATCCCTCGCAGATCATCGTCTCTTCGGGCGCAAAGCATTCCATTTTTAATGCGATGTTCGCGCTGGTCGAGGAAGGCGACGAGGTCATTATTCCCGCTCCGTACTGGTTGACCTATCCGGAGGTCGTCAAGGTCTGCGGCGGCAAGAGCGTGTTTGTCGAGGGACACAAAGAAAATCACTTTAAAGTCACTCCGGAGGATATCCGCCGGGCCATCACGCCCAGGACCAAGATGCTCATCTTCAACTCCCCGTCCAACCCGACGGGCAGCGTCTATACCGAAGAGGAGATCCGCGCCATCGGCGCGGTGGTCGAAGAGGCGGGCATTTGGGTGCTCTCCGACGAGATCTACAGCAAGCTCATCTATGACGGCGTCAAGCACTTTTCGATGGCGCAGGTCAGCGAGAAGCTCAAAGAGAAGACGGTCATCGTCAACGGCGTATCCAAAACATATGCGATGACCGGCTGGCGAATCGGCTGGCTGGCTGCCCCGAAGGAAGTCGCCAAGGCGATTGATTCTTTCCAGAGTCATGCCACGAGCAACCCCGCCAGCGTCTCGCAGTACGCGACCCTCGCCGCGTTGGACGGCAGCGAGGATGAATTGAACAAGATGCGCGAGATCTTCAATGACCGCCGCAAATATATGATCGAGCGGATCCGCGCCATCGACGGCCTCAGCTGTATCGAGCCGGACGGCGCTTTCTATATCATGCTCGTCGTAGATAAGCTGTACGGCAAGCGCTATAACGGCCGCAAGATCGGCGGGTCGCTGGATATCGCGGACATGTTGCTTGAAAAGGGCGTCGCGGTCGTTCCCGGCATCGCTTTCGGCGACGATGAGTGCGTGCGCCTTTCCTATGCGATCTCCAAGGAAGATATCGCGACCGGTCTCGACCGCATCGAAGCGTTTGTCAAGGAGGTCTTTTGATCGGTGATCTATTTTGACAAGGGAAAAAACCTCCTCGAAGAGGATAAATATCATTATCAATTGCAGGACGTGCCCGAGCCCGAGCTGTTCCGGGATCTGTATCCGTACGATGAGATTCCGAAGGTCGTGTTTAATTACCGCCACGTGCCGATGGACATGCCTGCCGAGATCTGGATCACGGATACGACCTTCCGCGACGGCCAGCAATCCACTTCGCCCTTCACCGTCAAGCAGATCGTCGATCTGTTCAAACTGATGTCGCGGCTGGGCGGGCCGAACGGGCTCATTCGCCAGAGCGAATTTTTCCTCTACAGCGAAAAGGATCGCCGCGCCCTCAAGGAGTGCCAGGACCTCGGGCTGAAATTTCCCGAGATCACGACGTGGATCCGCGCCAACGAAAAGGACTTTGAGCTCGTCAAAGAGGCGGGCGTTGCGGAAACGGGTATTCTCGTCAGTTGCAGCGACTATCATATCTTCAAGAAGATGAACCTCACCCGCGCGCAGGCGATGGATAAGTATCTCGGTATCGTCAAGAGCGCGCTCTCGCACGGCATCAAGCCGCGCTGCCATTTTGAGGATATCACCCGCGCCGACTTTTATGGTTTCGTCGTGCCTTTCGCCAACGAGTTGATGAAGCTCTCGCGCGAGAGCGGTATCCCCATTAAGATCCGCATGTGCGATACGATGGGATTCGGCGTCAATTATCCCGGAACGAGCGTCCCGCGCAGCGTGCAGGGGATTGTCTACGGCCTGCATCACCATGCAGAGGTCCCCAGTGAATTGCTCGAATGGCACGGTCATAACGATTTCTATAAAGTCGTTACCAACGCGGCGACGGCATGGCTGTATGGCGCGAGTTCGGTCAACTGCTCGCTGCTCGGGATCGGCGAGCGCACGGGGAACTGCCCGCTCGAAGCGATGGCCATCGAGTATGCTTCTCTGCGCGGCACGGACGGCGGCATGGATTTTACCGCCATTACCGATATCGCGCGCTATTTCGAGGACGAGCTCGGCTACATCATTCCGCCCAACACGCCGTTCGTCGGGCGTTCTTTCAACGCGACGCGCGCCGGCATCCATGCGGACGGAATGCTCAAAGATCCGGAGATCTACAATATCTTCGATACCGCCAAGATCCTCGGCCGCCCCGCGCGCGTTTCCATCAACAATGCGAGCGGCCTCGCGGGCATCGCATATTGGATCAACGATTATTATTCCCTGCCCGAAGAGCACCGCATCGACAAGCGCGACGAGCTGGTCGTGCAGATGAAGGAGCAGATCGACGCGGAATACGCGGCGGGGCGCAACAGCATCATGGGCGATGACGAGCTCGACAACATGATCCGCCAGCTCGACCGCGCCCGCCATCGCGAATTTGTCGCATTCGGCGGCTCCAAATGATCGGGTTCACGGCCTTTTTTTGAAAATTTTTCAAAAATTTTTCAAAAAGGTATTGAAAGTCGCACGGAAAAAGTGTACAATAGAAGCACCAAAAAGTTTTTGACGGAGGTTCTCATGATCAAGATTATTTATGGCCCCAAAGGTACCGGCAAAACGAAGATCGTCATCGACGAGGCAAACAGCAAAGTTGCAACCGCCAAAGGGCATCTGATCTTCATAACCAATACCAAGCGCTACATGTATGACCTTCAAAGAGATATCCGCGTGATCGACACGAGCGATTACCAGATCGCGGGCGAGGAAGCTCTGTGCGGTTTTGTCAAGGGCGTCGTTGCGGCCAATAACGACAACGAATACCTGTTCATCGACGGAGCGGCGCGCATTGCGGGCAAGGACATCAAGGATATGGCGGCTTTCTACTATATGCTCGATCGCCTGTCGGCCAGCAATGACCTCACCATCTATGTGACCTGCAGCTGCACAAAGGAAGAGCTGCCCGATTTTGTAGCGAAATACCTGTAAAAAATCGATAAGTCAGTGGAGTTCGCCCTCCCCGCAGGGGGAGGGCGGCTTCCGAATGTTCGCATTTTCCGCCCGTAGGGCGCAGTGCACCGATCAGATGGATCAAGGAGAACAGCATGAAATTTATCAGTACGCGCGGGGGAGAATGCGTGACGGGCGCTCAGGCGATTGCACAGGGCATCGCAAAGGACGGGGGCCTGTTTGTGCCGGAAGTTTTTCCTTCCGTTTCGGCGGAGGAATTGCAGGCGATGGTGCCGATGAGCTACGCTGAGCGCGCGGCGACGGTGCTGCACAAATTTTTGGATGATTACGACTTTGATGAATTGAAGGCCGCCTGCGAAAAGGCGTATGCGCAGTTTGAAGAAGGGGACGCGGCGCCGCTCGTGCGCATCGACGCGGGGCTGTACATGCTCGAACTCTTCCACGGGCCGACGTGCGCTTTCAAAGATATGGCGCTCACTTTGCTGCCCTATTTGCTGCGCAAGGGCTGTGACCTGTGCGGCATCGAGGAAGAGGTGCTCATCCTCGTCGCGACCAGCGGCGATACGGGCAAAGCGGCGCTCGAAGGCTTTAAGGATGCGCCCGGCGTCAAGATCATGGTCTTTTATCCGAGTGACGGCGTCAGCAAGATGCAAAAGCTGCAGATGGCGACGCAGGAGGGCAAAAACGTCAACGTCCTCGCCGTGCGCGGAAACTTTGACGAGTGTCAGTCTGCCGTCAAAAGGATTTTTACGAGCGAGTCGTGCAAGGCCGAATTGTTGCAAAAGGGCATCGTCCTCTCTTCGGCAAACTCCATCAACTTCGGCCGCCTCGCCCCGCAGATCGCTTATTATTTCTCAGCCTATCTCGACCTCGTCTCTTCCGATCAGATTGAAATGGGAGACCGCGTGAACTTTGCCGTTCCGACGGGAAATTTCGGCAATATCCTTGCGGCTTATTACGCCATGCGCATGGGGCTGCCCATCGGAAAGCTCGTCTGCGCATCCAACAAGAATAATATTCTCACCGATTTTATCCGTACCGGCGTCTATGATAAGCGGCGCGATTTTTATAAGACGATGTCCCCCTCGATGGACATCCTTATTTCCAGCAATCTCGAACGCCTCCTGTTTGAGATCTCCGGCCGCGATGCGGCGCGCGTACGCGCGCTGATGGATGCGCTTTCCAAAGAGGGCGTATATTCCCTTTCCGATGCGGAGCGCGAAAAGGTGCAGGCACTGTTCTACGGCGATTTCTGCGGGGAAGACGAGACGGTAGAGACCATCTACGAGTTCTTTGAAGAGTATCAGTATCCGATGGATACACACACGGCCTGCGCGAAGTATGCGGCGGATAATTACCGCGCCAAGAACGAAAAGGACCATGCACCCATGGTCATCGTCTGCACGGCCAGCCCTTATAAATTCCCGCAGGACGTCATGTACGCGATCACCGGAAACGACATCAAGGACAGTTTCAAGGCGATCAAACACCTCAACATTGCCACGGCGATGAAGGTGCCCAAGAGCCTCGCCAAACTGCGCGACAAGCCCGTTCGTTTTACGGCTGTATCCGATAAGGACAAGCTGTATTCCGAAGTGCTGAAGTTTGTCGACCGGAAGTAAGAGTCGGCCTCCTGCGTTGTGCGGAGATCCGATGCAAAGTGCATTCCTTTCAAAAGATAGATTTGCAGGATTTTAGCGCTCCCCCCTCGGTTTTTCGGCGGGAGCGCCTTTTTTGAAACCAAGCGGACAACGGCGGGAATTTTTTGAGGAAGTTCAAATAAATTTGCATCCGATTTCATTGACAAAAGCGCGCGTATCGTATATACTATAGCTATCAGAAAAAATCGTGCGCACACAATATATTGTGTAAACGACAGATGGCTTTTCGCAACTGGTGGTATAGCAGGGAACTGCGGGGGAGCGATGGGCCGAAAAACGCCGACCACCTGGGCAGCTAATTCTTCGGGCTGCGCAGGTTTTTTTATTTTTGAAAGCGGAGGAACAGGAACATGAGCAGACAATTTGCACCCGGCGCATACGAGCACACCATCGACGTGCGCAATTTTATCCAGACCAATTATACCCCGTACGAAGGCGGGGCGGACTTCCTGTGCCCGCCCACTGCGCGCACGCGCGCGCTCATGGACGAGGTCAACGCGCTCTTAAAGAAGGAGACGGAAAAGGGCGGCGTCCTCGACATCGACACCGACCGGGTCTCTTCGCTGTTGACGTATCCGGCCGGCTATATCGACAGGGAGAAGGAGATCATTGTCGGGCTGCAGACGGATGCGCCCCTCAAGCGCGGCGTCAACCCTTTCGGCGGCATCCGTATGGCGCGCCAGGCGTGCGAGGCGTACGGTTATAAACTTTCCGATCTCGTCGAAACAGAATTTTCCTATAAGACGACCCACAACGATGCCGTCTTCCACGTCTATACCGATGAGATGAAGGCGGTGCGCCATGCAGGGCTTTTGACGGGGCTGCCCGATGCCTACGGCCGCGGCCGCATCATCGGCGATTACCGCAGGGTCGCGCTGTATGGCGTCGATCGCCTGATTGAGGAAAAAAAGAAGGATAAGCGCGCTTACGGAGAGCGGCCGATGGACGAGGCGAACATTCGTACCCTCGAAGAGCTGTACAAGCAGATCGACTTTTTGCAGAAGCTCAAGGATATGGCGCTCCTGTACGGCATAGACATCTCTGCCCCCGCGCAGAATGCGAAGGAGGCCATCCAGTGGACTTACTTTGCCTATCTTGCCGCGATCAAGGAGCAGAACGGCGCTGCCGAAAGCCTCGGGCGCGTCTCCACGTTCTTCGACATTTACCTCGAGCGCGACATTGCGGACGGCGTTCTGACTGAGGAGCAGGCGCAGGAACTGATCGACGACTTTGTCATCAAACTGCGCATTACCCGCCAGCTTCGTACGCCCGAATATAACGAGCTGTTCGGCGGCGATCCGACCTGGACGACGGAGAGCATCGGCGGAATGGGGGAGGATGGACGTACATTGGTCACCCGTACCTCCTTCCGCATCCTGCATACGCTCTATAATCTCGGCGCCGCGCCAGAACCCAACCTGACGGTGCTTTGGTCGGAAAAGCTGCCTGAGTCCTTCAAAAATTTCTGCGCCAAAGTCTCGATCGATACCGACTCCATTCAGTATGAAAATGACGATTTGATGCGCCCCATTTACGGCGACGATTACGGTATTGCCTGCTGTGTTTCGGCAATGAAGATCGGCAAGCAGATGCAGTTTTTCGGCGCGCGCTGCAACCTCGCAAAGCTGCTGCTTCTCGCCATCAACGGCGGAAAGGACGAAAAGAGCGGAAAGCAGCTCGGCCCCGTCGGCGAGGTGTTTACCGGCAAACTCGATTATGAAAAGGTTCGCGCCGCTTACAGCAAGTATATGGCATGGCTGTGCCGCCTGTACGTGAATACGCTCAACGTCATTCACTACATGCACGATAAGTACGCCTACGAAAAGATCCAAATGGCGCTGCATAATACGGAAGTCGAGCGTTTCCTCGCCTGCGGTGTGGCCGGCCTCTCCGTCGCGGTCGACTCCCTCTCCGCCATCAAGTATGCAGCCGTCACCCCGCAATATAATGAGGAGGGGATCCTCTGCGGATTTACGACGGAAGGGGATTTCCCCAAATACGGCAACGACGATGATCGGGTCGATTCGATCGCGGCAGACCTGGTGCGCGAATTTTATGAGGAACTGAAAAAGACGCCTGCTTACCGCGGAGCTATCCATACGCTGTCCGTCCTGACGATCACATCGAACGTCGCTTACGGAAAAAAGACGGGTGCTACCCCGGATGGCAGAGCGGCGGGCGAGCCCTTCGCGCCGGGCGCCAATCCGATGCACGAGCGCGATGCGAGCGGTGCGTTGGCGTCCCTCAACTCCGTTGCCAAGATCCCGTATGACTGCTGCCGCGACGGCATCTCGAATACCTTTTCCATCGTTCCTTCCGCGCTGGGAGAGGACCGCGAAACGCGCGCAGAAAATTTATGCGATATGCTGGACGGATATTTTGGTCAGGGTGCTCATCACCTCAATGTCAATGTGTTTGACCGCGACCGCCTCGTCGCGGCGATGGAGCATCCCGAACTGTATCCGAATATCACCGTCCGCGTTTCCGGCTATGCGGTCAACTTCCATAAGCTCTCCCGTGCCCACCAGCTCGAGGTGCTCAAGCGCACCTACCACGCCCGCGTATGAGCGCGCAGAGCGGTGGGGCGCAGCCCGTCGGTTATATCGATTCTGTCTATTGCGGTTCCGGCGTCGACGGCCCTGGTTTGCGCTGTGTCGTATTCTTTTCCGGCTGCAATTTGCGCTGTCCGTTCTGTCATAACCCGGAAACGCTGTATAAGCGAGGTACTATGTCAGACGTAAACAGTGTTTTGGAGCGTCTGAAACGCTACCGCGGTTATTTTCGCCGCGGCGGCGTGACCCTTTCGGGCGGGGAGCCGTTTCTTCAAAAAGAGTTTGTCCTCGCGCTTGCACAGGCGCTGCGGGCAGAAAATATCCGCGTCTGTTTTGAAACGAACGGGCATATTGCCGACCCTGAACTGATCGCTGCCGGCGACATCGTATGCGACGTCAAAAATCAACAGACGGACGATTTGTCTCCCTACGAACATTTTTTTGCGGAATGCTTGCGGCAGGGCAAATCGGCGCGCGTGACGAACGTACTCGTTCCCGGGGTCAACGACGGGGAGGAAAAGCTGCGCGCCCTCGCTCGGCTCGTCGCCCGCTACTTTCCGCAAGAGCACATTCGCTTTCTTCCCTTTCGCAAGCTCTGCGAACAAAAGTACGAGGAATTGGGGCTCCCGTTTTTATATGCGGACATCCGTGAGGCGGAGCCGGGGGACGTCGATCGCGCGGAAGCGATCGTGAAAGGGATTTGACATTCAGTGATCATACAGTACTATGCGAGACATAAATACAAAAGAGGGCGGGTGGATCATTGATCCACCCGCCCTCTTTTGTATAAACGAAGCCCCTGCAGCCGCCGCGGGGCAGGGGGGCGGCTCTGCCGATGAACAAAAAAGAGCAGAAGAGGAGGCAATAACGAAAGTGGGGCAAAGGATAGACAAAGGGAAGTGGGGCAAAAGATAGACAAAGGAAAGTTAAACATAAAAGGCCCTTTGCCGGGCAGCAAGTGACCGATGCAGGGCGGTCAACAAAAAAACGCATTTGCGTTCTGCCGGTGAACAAGGGTTGTGCCCGAAAAATAAAATCCACGTGCACTGCACGTGGATGACGATTGTGTTGGTTTACTTGTAAATGGTCAGGAGTTTGCTTTCAAAAATTTCAGCGCTTCCGTGCCGGCGATCATGCCGTCGTACACCGCTTTGGCGATTTGCTGCAGGCCCTTTACACAGTCGCCTGCGGCGAAGATGCCGGGGATATTGGTCGCGCGCTTTTCGTCCGTCGCGATCTTGTTTCCGTCTGTTTCCAGGCCGAGCTTTTTGGAAAGTTCGAATGCGCCCGCCGACCCGCAGGCGACGAACAGTCCGTCGAACGCTTCTGTTGTTCCGTCTTCAAAGACGACGCCGCGCACAGCTGTCTCGTCCCCCTCCAGCCGCACGATCCTGCGCGTGTCGTGGGGCAGGGCAGAATCGAACTGCGGGGCATCCCCGTTGGTGAGGATGGTCACGTCTTCGATCACGTTTTTCAGTACGGCATATTCGCTCGCGGCGTACGCGCCGCTGCCGATCACGCCCACCTTTTTCCCGCGGAAAAAGAAGGCGTCGCAGATGGCGCAGTAGCTCACACCGCGCCCCTCGAATTCTGTCAGGTTGGAGATGGGGGGGACGTTGCGCACGGTGCCGCAGGCAATGATCACGGCTCCCGCCGGCAGTGTCCCTTCCGAAGTTTTGACCTCAAAGCCGTCCGCACCGAATTCGACGCCGAACAGTTCGCCGTGTACAAAGCGTACGCCCAAATTTTCCGCTTGGCGGATGCCGCGCTCGAGCAGCTCTTTGCCCGAAATACCGTTTTCAAAACCGTAATAGTTCTGGATCATTTCCGTTTTGGCGAGGGCGCCGCCGCCTTTGGCGACCACGGTGACGGGAGCGCCGCCGCGCACGGCATAGAGTGCCGCCGAAATGCCTGCCGGGCCCTGCCCGATGATGACGAGTTCTTTCATGATTTCCTCCGTTTCCGGCTGCACGCGTGCAGCCGCTGTTTTTGAACGGCGGCCGTTCGGCCGCCGATGTAAGCCGTTATGATACGCGCCGGTATCCCTTTTTGGGCTTAGGTTCCGAGCGCTTTCCCTTGTACATATAGGAGAGGCCGATCGCAATGCCGGCCGCAGCGATCGCGGCGATCACGATGTACGCCCAGATGGGGATGGGCAGCCCCTTCACTTCCTCCCACATTTCATTGACGGCGGCGTTGGTGTCGTCGTCGAAGTGCTGCATGATCGCGCTGCGCGCGATGACTTCCTCGGTAGGATACTGCGCACAGATCTGCCGCTTGGCGCTCTCTTCCGATACATAAATGATAAAATCACCGTCCGCATGCGCACCGTCGCTCGTGCCGTCGAAGAAGTAATTGAGGTCGTAGGGGACGAGCGGCGCCCCGTTTTCGTCGGTGTCGCCCTCTTCGCCCTCTGCGTACCAGTCCACCATCTCGTCAAAGACGGCGTCCCCCGCGATCGAGGAGGTATAGCCGATGTAATTCATATTGGCGACCGCATTTTCCGGGCGGGAGAGGAAGTCTACAAATGCCTCCGCGGCCTCCGTATTCTGCGCCCCCTTCGGCATGACCCAGCCGTCAAACCAAATGTTCGAGCATTCCTGCGGCACGATGTAGTTGAGGTAGATGCCGTCGTGGTAAACCCCGTTTTCGTCTGTATAGGGTTCCGCATCGTCCATCGTATACACGGCATCGCCGCTCCAGGCGAAGTTGATGCTGATCCGGCCCACGACCATGTCCTGTTTGCCGCTGTCCACTTCAAAGCCGTACAGGTGCTCTTTGAGGGCGAGCAGCGCATCCTTGGTCTGTTCGATGGTCGCTTCGTCCGTGCGGTTCATGATCTCGGTGACTTTTGCGTTAAAGGCGGCATAGTTCTCATCCGCCAGCTTCATGCCGGCGGCGCCGTACTCTTCCTGCAGCTGCATCAGCTCCTCGCGGTAGACGTACGCAACGCCGAGGAAATAGGAGTCGCGCACGCTGTCCTTGATGGTCGCAACAGATGCATATTCTTCCGCCCACAGCCCTGCCCAGCTGGACAGATCCTCTTCGACGGTCTCGCTCAGTTCGGGGTTGTAAACGTATCCCATCGTGCCCCACATATAGGGTACGGCGTACTGCGCCCAGCCGTTCTCTTTGAACAGATCGCGGATATAGGGGGAGCCGTATTTTGCATAGTTGCTTTCCGTCAGGAACTGTTCGGAGAACGGTTCGACCATGTCTTCGGCGATCATTTTCATGATCATATAGTCGGAAGGGCAGACGAGATCATACGCGCCGGGATTGATCTTCAGTTCGTTATACATGTTCTCGTTGGTGCCGAACGTAGAATATTCCACGCGGATGGGCTTGCCCGTCTGCGCCTCGTATTCCCGCTCGAATTCCGCGATCAGGTCGACGTAATCGCTCTCTTCCGAACCGCCTTCGCTCTCGGACGGAGTGCTGATGTAGTCCTCCCAGTTATAGACGCGCAGGACTTCCTCTTTTTCGGCGGCACACCCTGCGAGCGGGAGCGCGCAGGGGAGGAGCATGGCGCATGCGAGCGCCGTTGTCAGGATGCGTCTCTTCATTGCGCGGCCTCCTTTTTGGCGGCAGGTCTGCGCGCGCGCAGGTTGATTGCGAGCAGTACCGCGATCATCACGATGAAGATGAGCGCAGACAGGGCGCGCAGTGCCGGCGTCGAACTGTTCGTTCCGTTTTTCACCGCGTTGTAGACGTAGGTGCTGATAGTGTCGAACATGGGCGGCTTTGTAAACGCCGTCACGATATAATCGTCCAGAGAGAGCGTGATCGAAAGCATAAATCCTGAAACGATGCCCGAAAAGATCTGCGGTATGACCACTTTGAACAGCGCTGCCGAGGGGCTTGCTCCCAAATCGAGCGCCGCTTCATAAATGTTCGGATCCATCTGTTTGAGTTTGGGCATGACCGAGAGCACGACAAAGGGTGTGCACAGCACCATGTGCCCGACGATGAGCGAAAGGTAGGTGCGGTATAGGAAAACGGCGGAAAAGAGCAATGCCAGCGAGATGGCCGTTACGATCTCCGCATTGATGACGGGGATCTGCGAGACCGCCTGCAAGGGCTTGGCAAACTTGCGCTTGCTGTAAAAGATGCCGATCGCCCCCGCCGTGCCGAGCACGGTCGAGAGCAGCGCCGCTGCCAGTGCCAGCCAAATCGTATTGAAGAGGATCTGCATGATCTCCGCATCGCGGAAGAGCTGGACATACAGGTCAAAGGAAAATCCGTCCCATTTGCCGATCACGTTCGAATCGGTAAAGCTGTATACGACGAGCAGCAGGATGGGCGCATAGATAAAGAGCAGTACGGCGACGCAGATCGTTATGGATAAGATCTTTTTTACCATAAATTTGCCCCCCGGGCCTCGCGGCCGTCATCCTTGAATCCGCCCGTCGCGAGCATGGTCACAAAGATGATCACGAGCAGGATGATGGAGATCATCGAGCCCATGTGCCAGTTGTCATAAGTTGTAAAATATTGGTCGATCAGTTTGCCGAGGATGGTGATGTTAAAATTGCTCAGCGTATCCGACACGACGTAATTTGTCATCGAGGGCATGAATACCATCGTGATGCCGGATATGACGCCCGGCATGGATAGGGGGAACGTCACCTTCGTAAAGACGGTAAATTTATTCCCGCCCAAGTCCGCCGCCGCCTCGAGGTAGCTTTCATCCAGCTTTTCGAGTGTCGTGTACAGAGGCAGGATCATGAAGGGCAAAAAGTCGTATACCATGCCGATGATTGTGTTCAGATAGTTCTGTGTGCCCAGCAGCCCGATCAGGTCGAGCAGCTCGCGCAGCGCCGTGATGCGCAGCACAAAGTTGATCCACATGGGCAGGATAAACAGCATCAGCAGTACGTTGCGCCTGCGCAGCTTGCTGCGCGCCAGGATATACGCCACGGGGTAAGCGATCGCCAGACAGATAGCCGTCGATATGATCGCGACGGTAAAGCTCATCAGCAGGGTAGAGAGTTTTGCCGTGCTCGTGAAAAAGTTGAGGAAGTTGGAAAAGGTAAAAGTCAGCACGCCGTCGATCTCTTCCGTAAAGGCGTAGAAGAGGATGAGCAGCATGGGGATGACGACGAACAGCGCCAGGAACAGCCCGTAGGGGATGCAGAGCTGGCGGCGGGAAAAATGCACGCGCACCATGTCACTTGATCTCCTGTTTGAGTTTCATGTGGATGTTTTCCGGCTTGATCTTGACGCTGACGTAATCGTTTTCGTTCCACAGGTCTTCCGTGTCGAGCACGTAGTCTTCCTCGTTTTCCTCCGTGCGCACGATGTATTGGTAATGATCTCCCTTGTAGATGAGGGAAACGATGTGGCCGCGCGCGCCGCCCTCCTCGGCGTTGTCGCTGATTTCGATATCGGTGAGGCCCACTTCGACAGCCACGTCCGCATCGGTCAGGTCGATCTTTTCGCCCTGTGCGGTGATCAGGTATCCGTCCTCGTCCAAGTGTGAGCCAGGGTAGAGGGTGGTCACGTCGCAGTCAAATTCGCCGTCGCCGAATACGACGGTGTTTTTCTTGGTGATGTAGCCGTCGTAGCGGTTGCAGGTCAGCTCTTTTTTCATGATGTGGATGGCGTCGGGGGCGATGTTCATGCCGATCAGCTCCCCGATCTCCCGGCTCTGCGTGCTCTGGATGATCATCTCCGAGCGGCCGACCATCGCCGTGATCTCATAGTGGACGCCCTTGAATACGACGCTTACCACCCTGCCGACCAGCATTCCCTGTTCGGGGGGAACCATTTCGATGTCTTCCGGGCGGACGACGACATCCACCTTCTCGTTGCGCTCGAAGTCGTCCACGCAGCGGAAGTTGCGGTTGCAGAACCGCACTGTCAGCGCATCCACCATCGTGCCGTTCAGGATATTGCTGTCGCCGATAAAGTCGGCCACGAATGCATTTGCCGGTTCGTTGTAGATGTCGGTCGGCGTCCCGATCTGCTGGATGCAGCCGTCTTTCATGACGACGATGGTGTCGCTCATGGTCAGGGCCTCTTCCTGGTCGTGCGTCACGTAAATGAACGTGATGCCCAGTTTGCGGTGCATCTCTTTCAGTTCGATCTGCATCTCCTTGCGCATCTTCAGGTCGAGCGCGCCCAGCGGTTCGTCCAAAAGCAGGATCTCCGGTTCGTTGACGATCGCCCGCGCAATGGCAACGCGCTGCTGCTGCCCGCCCGACAGGGTGGAGACGCTCCGCTTTTCAAATCCCTCGAGGTCGACGACGGCGAGTGCATTTTTCACCTTTTCATCGATCTCCCGGCGGGTCAGTTTCTGCCACTTGGTGTACGTTTCGCCCTTGTCATTGCGGTAGGTCACGGGAACCTTTTTCAGCTTTAGGCCGAAGGCGATGTTATCGTAGATGTTGTAGTGGGGGAAGAGCGCATACCGCTGGAATACGGTGTTGACAGGCCGTTTGTTGGGGGGCAGGTCGGTGATGTCCTTTCCGTTGAGGAGGATCTTGCCGCTGGTCGGAATGTCAAAGCCCGCGATCATGCGCAGAGTCGTCGTCTTACCGCAGCCGGAAGGGCCGAGAAAGGTGATAAATTCTCCCTTTCGCACGTAAAAGCTCACGTTCTCTACGGCCGTCGTCTCGTCGAATACTTTCGATACGTTGACCAGCTGGATGATCTTTTCGTCCATTTTTCTTTCGTTCATCGTTCAAATACTCCCACTGTGTGCGGCGCTCCGCGCGCGTATGCGCAAAACAGAGGTGCCTTCGCCCTTTATTATACCCGTTTTTAGGGCAAAGGGCAAATGTTTGTGCGGAAAAAGTCAGCCGGAAATTGTGCCCGCCTCGCTTTGCGCTGTTTTGCCCGCACGCGAAAAAGGCACAGGCCTTTGGCCTGTGCCGAATTTTTCGCTTGGCTTGCGTAAAAGTCTTACTCTGCCTTTGCAGGGGCAGCCTTCAGGGCGTTGAGGTTTTTCGCCAGAGCGGACTTTTTATTTGCCGCGTTGTTCTTATGGATGATCCCTTTGGAGGCGGCGGAATCGATGACGGACACAGTCTCGGGCAAAAGCTTTTCTGCCGCTTCTGCGTCGCCCGCTGCCAAAGCTGCGTTGAATTTGCGGATGGCCGTCTTGACGGAAGATTTGATCATGCGGTTCTGCGTATTCTTCTTTTCATTCACGACCACGCGCTTCTTCGCGGATTTGATGTTAGGCACTTTGCTTCTCCTTTCAATGGTTCTCTTTTAATATCCCAGCTATTTTAGCATAAAAAAGAGCACTTGTAAACTATTTTTTGCCGAAAAGTGTAATTTTGTCTCCCGCTTTTTCATAGTATCCGCTGTCAGGTCGTTTTCGGGGAGGAGGGAAGATGGAGAGAGAATATGTCGCTTTTTTTGACAGCGGCGTGGGCGGTCTCACGCTTTTGTCCGCTTTTTGCCGCGTTTATCCCGCAACGCCGGCGCTGTATTTCGGGGACAATGAACATGCGCCTTACGGGGCGCGCTCCGAAGCGGAGATCCGCCGTTTTGCGCTCGCCGCATTTGAGGAAATTGCCCGCTTTCCCGTCCGCGCGGCCGTCGTTGCCTGCAACACCGTCACCGCTGTCTGCATCGGTGAACTGCGGCGCCGCTTTTCCTTTCCTGTCATCGGCGTGGAGCCGGCACTGCGCCCCGCCGCACGGGCTGCCCGCGGCGGGCGGTTGCTATTATTATGTACGCGCGCTACATTCGCGAGCGAGCGCGTGCGCAAGCTGCTCGCGGACTGTCCGTCTCCCGTCGTCGTCCGCTGTCCCTCGCGGCTCGCGGCCGCCGTCGAATCGCACGTTTCGGACCTTGCGTCCCTGCCCGTCGGAGAGTTTCTGCCGCCCGGCCGCTTCGCTGCAACCGTCCTCGGATGCACCCATTACGTTTGGCTGCGCCGCGCCTTTGCAGAAGTTCTCGGCTGTCCCGTCTTCGACGGGACAGAGGGCACGCTGCGCCGCCTTGCCGCCGTGGCGGGGCTGCCCCCCTTCGAACTGCCTGTGCGGGGAGGGGAGGCGGAGCCGCATGCTGTTGCCGGAACGGGGGCCGGCGCAGAGGAGATTATCCCTTTTGTGCCGCATGCGGAGGGAAAGAACGGGGGCAGCATAGGGATGGCTGACCACCGCAACGAGCGAGTTGACCACAGCATAGGGAGAGCTGACCACCCATCTCAAAATACAAACAAATGTTCAAAAAATATGGCAAAAATGGGGGAAAATGCCCCGATTTTTCTCGGATCTTCCGCAAAATTCGACGAAATCGCCTTTTATACGCTGCAAAAAGAAGCAAACATATGTTCATATTTCTTAAAATGTAGGGAAATGGTGGAAAAAAATTCAAAAAAAACGTAAATTTTTTTGGGTTTGTGGTTGACAGTGGGCAAAAGTGGTGATATAATAGACTCACCATTATCGGAGAAGGGTCAGGATGTATTCTTTCAACGGACGGTTCAACAATCGTTTGGACGACAAAAACAGAATACGAATTCCTGCGAAGTTCAAGGAGGAGCTCGGGTCCGGTTATAAGCTCGCGTATGGCCCGGGGGAGAGCATCTATGTGATGCCGCAGAAGGAGTATCAGAAGATCCTCGACAGCTTCGGCGAAGTTTCTTTCTTTGACGAAGAAGCGCAGAATGCGATCGCGCTCTTCACGGCAATGGTACACGATGTGACGCAAGACAATCAGGGCAGGATCATCATTCCTGCGGAACTGAAGGAGTACGCCAAGATCGACAAAGACATCGTCATCACGGGCGCAGCGTCTTTCCTTCGCATCGAATCGGCGGAATCGTTCGCCAAGAGAACGCAGGGCATGAATATCAGCAGCGTCTTTGCAAAGCTCAACGCTCTGAAAAAGTCCAAAGATAAGGGCGACGAATGATCGCGTTCTCACACAAGCCGGTCATGCTCGAGGAGTGCATGCACGGCTTGCACCTGCACAGCGGCGGCGTCTATTTTGACGGCACGGTGGGCGGGGGCGGACACTCCTGCGAGATCCTTCGGAGAACGGCTCCCGACGGACGGCTGATCGCTACCGATCTTGACGACGATGCGATCGCCGCGGCCGAAAGCCGCCTTTCCGATTTTTCGGGCAGGTACCGCATTTACAAGAGCAATTTCAAGGACTTTGCCTCCGTCCTCGAACGGGAGGGGGTGGACGAGCTGGACGGCGTGATGCTCGACTTCGGCGTTTCGAGCTTTCAGCTGGACGAGGTGTCTCGCGGTTTCAGCTACATGCAGGACGCTCCGTTGGATATGCGTATGGACGAAAGCGCGGCGTTTACCGCGGCAGACGTCGTCAACGGATATTCTCGAGAGCAACTCTGCCGGATCCTGCGCGATTACGGGGAGGAGCGCTTCGCGAATCGAATCGCGGAAAACATCGTCCGTGTGCGTGCCGATCACAGGATCGAACGCACGGGGGAACTTGCTCAAATTGCGGAGGAGAGCATCCCCGCAAAATTTCGACACAACGGGCCTTGTGCACGAAAGACGTTTCAGGCGATACGGATCGAGGTCAACGGCGAGCTTACCGGGCTCGCGGAAGCGGTGCGGGGCTTGACGCTTCGGCTGCGGAAAGGGGGAAGGATCTGCATCCTCACGTTTCATTCTTTGGAAGACAGGATCGTGAAGAATGTGTTCCGTGATCTTGCGACCGGCTGTACCTGCGATAAGAGTTTGCCCGTCTGTGTATGCGGAAAGAAGAAGGAAATCGAGATCATCACCCGCAAACCGCTCACTGCGGGGGAGGGGGAACTGGAAGAAAATTCCAGGGCCAAGAGCGCAAAGTTGCGCATAGCGGAAAAAATCGGAGAATAGATATTGTAAAGGAGGGTCTACCATGGCAATCGGGCTCCCCGTGTTGGAGAGGGAACGGACAAACGAAAGAACGAGAGGACATTTGGCTGCATACGGGAAACTGAGCGGCGGTGCAGGTACGGAAGCAGATCCGTATACCGAAGAACAGCGCGCGCAGTCGTTCAATTCACAGATCGCCGAAAATTATCAGAAACTGATGGACCCTTCGCTGCATTCTGCCGCGGAGATCATGGGGCTGGAAGAACCCGCCGTGGAGGAAGAGCCGCGCGTGTATGAGACGCCCGAGGCGTATGCCCGCGCGATGCTGTATCCCGACCGCGAACAGCCCATCGCCATGCCGGCTCGCCGCGTCGTCGATACGACCGCAGCCGAATACCGCCCGCAGGCGAATGTCAACGTGCGCCCCGTTATGTCCGCGCCCGTCGCCGCGCCTGAACGCGAGGCGTATGCGCCTGCCTATGCGGCGCCCGCTTATGCAGATCCTGCCTATGCAGAGCCCGCTTATGCGGAGCCGGAAGCTCCCGTAAGCCCGATCTCCGTACAGGAGACGTACGCCGTTCCCGAATATGCGGACGAGGCGGCCGAGGCGTATGCCGAGGAAGAGAACGAAGATCTCGCTCCCACCGCCACGACCATTCAGTATCGTACAGAACAGCGCGCGCGCGAAGATAAGCGCACCGTTGTGGAGGAGAAGAGGGGCCATGCCATGACCACGCAGGGCAAGCTGCTGATGGCGATCTATGCCGTCGTCGTGGTGGTCATCCTCGCCCTCATTATTATCAACAGCAGTGTCCTGCGCAACCTCGATGCGAGCATCGCGGAAAACCGTGCGGCTCTCTTCGCTGCAACAGAACAGGCGCAGCAGCTGCAGGATGAGATCGACAACCTGACCAGCCCGGACTCCATCATCGAGCGCGCTGAATCTGAGCTCGGCATGGTTCGCGGCTGATCAAGGCAAAACAACTACAAGATTTACGAAAGCATTCGGTCTCGCGTGCGGCCCCGTTCGGGGTTGCGGGCGGGGCCGTTTTTTTATTCTTGTTCGGAGGACACGCGCATCCGGAAATCAAAACAGGGCGGATGGTATTCCGCTACGCTCTTACGAAAGAGGCTCTTCGCCGCGCTCGCGGTGGCGGCCTTTCTTTTTTTGGCGGTGTGTACCCGCTTTTTCTTCGTCCAGATCCTCAGCGGCGAGCGGCTGCGGGGGATGGCCGTCTCGCAGTGGACGCGCGAGATCCCCGTAGTGGCCGCCCGCGGCGACATCGAGGATGCCAACGGTATCCTGCTCGCCGGCAGTGCCGCCGGATATACCGTCTTTGTCCGTCCCAACGCCGTGCGCGATCAGTCCGAGGTGGCCTCCGTTCTCGCGCAGATGTTCGGTTTGAATGAGGCTGAGCTGCTCGAGCGCTTGCTTTCGGCGCACGTGTCCGAGTTCTCCGTCGTGCGCCATGCCGACAAAGATTCGGTCGTTCGCCTGGAAGAATACGATCTGCCCGGCGTTTATTATGCGCGCGATGACGTGCGCATCTATCCGTTCGGCAGCTTGCTCTCCCGCGTGCTCGGCTTTACATCGGTGGACGGCATCGGGTTGACCGGGCTGGAAAAGTATTACGACAAGTATCTGCGCGGGGAAGACGGTGAGATCGCGCAGCCGACAGATCTGGTCGGGGCGGAAGTGGAAGGGGAAGCCGTCTATTCTCCCGCTACGGACGGCTGGACGCTGCGGCTGACCATCGATTATGCCATTCAGGCCGCGGCGGAGGCGGCGATGGAGCGGGTGTATGCCCAGTATTCTCCCGTCACCGCCCAGTGCATCGTGCTCGACCCGAATAACTTCGACGTGCTCGCCATGGCAGAGGCGCCCGGGTATGACCTCAATCATGTGCCGCGGGACGACCCGGAACAGCTCGCTTTTCTGTCGCGCAACAATCTCGTGTCTGACATTTACGAGCCGGGCTCCACCTTCAAAATTGTCACCGCGGCGGCGAATATCGAGGAATATCTGCGCGGCAATCCGGCTGCCTTTTCCCGCACGCACGTGTTTAACAGCAGCCGCACCCGCAGTGTGGACGGCACGACGGTCCGCTGCTGGAGCACCCATGCAAACGGCCGGCATTCCAATCAGACCCTCGCCGAGGCGCTCAATAACAGCTGCAATCCCTGTTTTACCGACATAGCGCTCGCGCTCGGTACCGAAACTTTTTATGATTATCTCGAAAAATTTCATTTCGGCTCCGTGACGGGCATCGATTTTTCGGGCGAAGCGCAGGGCATGCTGCTGCCGGAAAGCGCGGTGCGCGCCTGCGATTTAGCGCGCATCGGGTTCGGGCAGACGGTCGCCGTCACGGCCCTGCAGCTCGCCTGCGCGGGGGCGTCGGCGGTCAACGGCGGCTATTATTATCAGCCGCGCTTGGTGCAGGAGATCCGTTCGCCGGACGGCACTCTGTGCGAGACCATCGAGCCGACTCTGCTCGACCGAACGGTGAGCGAAGAGGCGTCGCGCGCGCTCGCGTCGCTGCTCGAGGGAGTCGTCGCGGACGGCAGCGGCAGCCGCGCTTATATCGAGGGCTATAAGGTGGGCGGCAAGACGGGCACCGCTCAAAAGTTTGAAGACGGCTCGATCGCACAGGGGAAGTATGTCTCTTCCTTTCTCGGCTTTTTCCCGTCCGACGATCCGCAGTATCTCGTTCTGGTCATCGTCGACGAGCCGCAGGGGGCATATTACGGCAGTGTGGTCGCGGCGCCCGCTGCGCGCGAAGTGATGCAGGGCATCATTGACGTGCGCGGCATCCGCCCGTACGAATCTTAAAGGAGAGGTGAACTTTTGTTACTCAGCGAATTGTTGGGACAGATCGATTACGAAAGAACGGCATCTTTTCGCGACGTGGAGATCGGCGGCATCGGTACGGACAGCCGCCACATACTGCACCGCGATCTCTTTATCTGTTTTGCCGGCGGCGAGCATGACGGACACGATTATGCGGCGGAGGCGCTCGCTGCGGGCGCTGCGGCTCTGGCGGTCGAGCGCGAACTGCCCTTGGATGTGCCGCAGATCATTGTCCGAGACGGGCGGCGGGCGGTCGCAGAGATCGCCGCGGCCTATTATGGCCATCCCGAAAAGGAGCTGAAAATGATCGCCGTTACCGGCACGAACGGCAAGACGACGACGGCGCACATGCTCGTCTCTATCCTGACGGCGGCGGGCAAGAGCTGCGGAAATATCGGGACCCTCGGCATCCGCTATGCAAACAAGGAGATCGCGCCCGAGCTGACTACGCCCGATCCGGATTTTTTATACAAAGTGCTGGCTGACATGGTGGCCTCGGGTATCGAGTACGTCGTCATGGAAGTCTCCGCGCATGCACTGCATTTCGGCAAAACGGAGGGCATCGCATTTGAGGCGGGCATCTTTACCAATCTGACGGAGGATCACCTCGACTTTTTCCCCACAATGGAGGCGTATGCGGCGGCAAAGGAAAAGCTGTTTGCGCCCGGCGTCTGCCGCTTTTGCGTGCTCAATACGGATGATGCCGAGGGGCGAAAGCTCGCCGCATCCTGCCGGGAGCCCTTTACATACGCGCTGGAAAACCCGGCCGATGTCTTTGCGGTCGACATACGCGAAAGTTTTGAGGGCAGCCGTTTCGTCATCAACCTCTTTGATGAATTGTACGAGATCCGCCTGCGCCTCGCGGGGCTGCACAACGTGTATAATGCGATGGCGGCGGCGGAATGCGCCAAACTTTTGGGCGTTTCCGTTCCCGTCATTGCGGCGGGGCTGGCGGCGCTGCCGCGCGTGAGCGGCCGGCTGGAGCATATCGCGCGCTTTCGCGGGGCGGATATATTCGTCGACTTTGCGCATACTCCCGACGGGTTGGAAAAGTCCCTCTCCGCTCTGCGGCGGCATTGCGCGGGGCGGCTGATCTGCGTATTCGGGTGCGGCGGCAACCGCGATACCCGCAAGCGCCCGCTGATGGGGGCGATCGCCGCCCGTCTCGCCGATTTTACCGTGCTAACATCCGACAATCCCCGCTACGAAGATCCGTTCGATATCATCTTGCAGATCGAGGAGGGCGTCCGTCCCCAAACGGAGGATTACGTCATCGTCGTCGACCGCGAAAGCGCCATCGAATATGCCGTCGATATGCTGCAAGCGGGCGATGTGCTGCTGGTCGCGGGAAAGGGGGGCGAAACGTACCAAGAGATCATGGGGGTACGGCATATTTATAACGACATCGCCGTCGTCCGCGGGGCGATCGAGTGCGCCGCCCGCAGGAAAGACAGGGAGAGATGAGGACAGAAATAGCGATACTTTTTGTTGCGGGGGGCGGTTCGGCGCTGCTGTGCGCCGTCCTGCTCCCCCTTTTGAAGAAGCTGCATGCGGGGCAATATATCCTCGGCTATGTGCGCGAACACATGGACAAGTCCGGCACGCCCACGATGGGCGGGCTCGCCTTCGTGTGCGCTGCGGCGCTGTGCGCCATCCCGTTCGGCCTGTATGCGGACAGGCATGTCGCCGTTGCAGTTACTTTCGGCTGCGCGTATGCCGCCGTCGGCTTTTTGGACGATTTTCTCAAGCTGCGCCGCCGCCGCAATCTCGGCTTGCGCGCTTACCAAAAGATCCTCTTCCAGCTCGCCGTCGCATTGTTGGCGGGGCTGTATTGTTACAGCGCCGATCTGACGGTGCTGAATATTCCCTTTGTCGGCCGCTCGGTCGATGTCGGGGGCTGGATTATTCCGCTCGCCGCTTTTGCATTTGTCGCCACGACCAACTGCGTCAATTTGACGGACGGATTGGACGGGCTCGCCGCATCGACGTGCTTTTGGTATTTTGCGGCACTGTCCGCGCTGACCTTCCTCCTTTCCGGCGAAGAGGGCCTCTTGCTCGCGCGGCTCGGACTTATTCTGTGCGGGGTGCTGGCGGGTTACTTGATCTTTAATACGCATCGGGCTTCCGTGTTTATGGGGGATACCGGCTCACTGGGGCTGGGCGGATTTGCCGCGGCGATGGCGGCATTCGGCGGAAATCTGCTCTATATCGCCGTCATCGGCGTGATGTTTGTCTGTTCGGGCATATCCGTCATCCTGCAGGTCATATATTATAAAAAGACAAAAAAGCGGCTGTTTCGCATGGCGCCGCTGCACCATCATCTGCAAAAGCTCGGCTATTCGGAGAGCAAGATCGCCTACATGTATTCGCTCATTACGGCGTCTGCCGGGCTGCTATGTTTGGCTTTTGCGATGTAATATGCCTGTCATATTTCGTTAGAAAGTCCTTTTTCGGGGGTAAGGAAAAAATATGAATTTCAAGACGCAGAATTTTCTCGTTGCGGGCTTGTCTCGCAGCGGCATTTCGGCGGCAAACTTCTTGTCGGCGCGCGGCGCGGCCGTGTACCTGTATGATGACGCGCCGGAGGCTTTCGGCCGGAAGGAGGTGCTCGCGCTGCGCGAATCGGGCGCGCGTGCGGTCGAGAGCGCGGAGGAGGGGGTACAGGCGTGCGACGTGCTCGTCCTCAGCCCCGGCATACCCGTCGACCACCCGCTGCCCGTTCGGTTCCGGCGTGCGGGAAAAGCGATCATCGGCGAAGCGGAGCTGGGATGCCGCTGTCTGCGCGCACCGCTCGTCGCCGTGACCGGGACCAACGGCAAGACGACCACCGTCACAATGTTGGGCGCGATCTTTCGTGCGGCGGGGCAGAAGTGCGTGTTGTGCGGCAATATCGGCAAGCCGATCACCGCAGCCGTCGGCGAGGCGGACGAGGATTCCGTCGCCGTGGCGGAGATCTCCAGTTTTCAGCTGGAAACGCTTTCAAGTATTCGCCCGCACGTCGCCGTTCTCACAAACATCGCCGAGGATCACCTCGACCGCCATTACACGATGGAGAATTACATATTTCTCAAATCCAAATTGCTGCGCAATCTGCGCGAGAGCGAATTTGCCGTTCTGAATTACGACGATCCCGTCGTGCGGGAGATGGCGGAAAAGGTCCGCTGTCCCGTGCGGTGGTTTTCCCTGCGCGAACAGGTGGACGGGGCCTGCCTGCGCGACGGAGCGCTGTATTTTGAAAACGAAAAAATTATGGATGCCGACCGCCTTTCCCTGGGCGGAGAACACAATGTGCGCAACGCCCTTGCCGCCATCTGTGCCGCGCGGCTGATGGGGGTGGACGCGGCCTCTGTCGCCGGGGCGCTCTCTTCCATGCCGGGGGTGCGTCACCGCATCCAAACCGTTGCGCGGGTGGGCGGGGTCGAGTTCATCGACGATTCCAAGGGCACCAATGTGGAAGCCTCTCTCAGTGCGGTCTCCTGCATGCGCGTGGATACCGTCTTGCTGCTGGGCGGAAAGGATAAGGGGTATGATTACGACCGCCTGTTCGCCGGGCTGCGCGGCAGCCGTGTCGTGCACTGTGTGCTGTACGGAGAAAACCGCTTCCGCCTGTTGGATGCGGCCGTGCGCGCGGGCGAGCCGCGCATCACCCTCGTGCCGAAGTTCGATCTCGCCGTGCGCGTTGCCGCGATGACGGCAAGGCCCGGGCAGGCAGTTCTGCTCAGCCCTGCGAGCAGCAGCTTCGACGAGTTTTCCGGATACGAAGAGCGCGGCGACCGTTTCGCCTCGATCGTGCGCGGAGAGACGCAGTTCCGGAACGAGATCCTGTCGGAGGAGGGGACGCGCGGGGAAAGTGCCGGCCCTGCCCCCGAGATGCTCGTAAAGAGTGAAGGAGAGGAAGTTGCGCAGACAGCCGACGGGGCCTGAGCGGCCGGATGCCGCAGGCACAGCGGCGGAACGAATGGATGCCGGCTGTGCGGCGATCGCCCGGACGTGCGATGTGCGCCCGTCGCTCGGAACCATTGCCATTCCGGTGATCACCCTGCTCATCGCTTCCTTCGGCGCACTTATGGTCTATTCGGCGAGCTATTATACGGCGCAGACGCAATACGGAGATGCCTTCTATTTTTTGAAAAAGCAGGTCGTCGGATTGGTGCTGGGGACTGTTGCCATGGTCGCGGCGGGCTTTTTCCCGTATCGGCGGCTGCAAAAGTTCAAGTGGCCGGCGCTGGCGATCTCCTTTGCTCTCCTTGCCCTCGTCTTCGTTCCGGGACTGGGAGTGGAAAATTACGGCGCGACGCGATGGATCGGCCTCGGGCCGGTCACCATACAGCCCTCCGAGATCGCTAAATATGGCTTTATCCTGTTTGCGGCGGCGTATGTTGCCGAAAGGCCGGAGCGCATGCGGACCTTTGTGGGCATGCTGCCCGTCCTCGGGGCCGGCGTCGGCATCTGCCTGTTGGTCATTTTAGAGCCGAACATGTCCGTGACCGTCTGTATCGGGCTGTTGATGCTCGCGATGCTCTTCCTCGGCGGAGCGCGCATCAGCCGCCTGCTCCCCGTGCTCGCGCCGGCAGTGCTTGCCGTGCCCGTCCTCATCGTCATGGAGCCGTACCGGCTGCAGCGGCTGTATGCCTTTTTGGATCCGTGGAGTTCCCCGCAGGGGGAGGGGTATCAGCTCATCCAATCCCTCTATGCGCTCGGCAATGGCGGTTGGTTGGGCGTCGGCCTCTTTCAGTCGGTGCAAAAGTACCGCTATCTGCCCTTCGCCGAGTCCGACTTTATCCTCGCCGTCATCGGGGAGGAGCTCGGATTTGTCGGCATCCTGCTTTTGCTCGCGGCGTTCGGGGCCCTTATTTGGCTGGGCGTCCGTACGGCGGCGCGCAGCCGCGACCTGTTCGGCTTTCTCCTCGCCGCAGGCATCACCGCTTGTTTTGCGATCCAGGTGATCGTCAATGCCCTCGTCGTCAGCGGCGCGATCCCGCCGACCGGGCTCCCTCTGCCGCTCGTGAGTGCGGGCAATACATCGCTCGTGTTTACGATGGCGGCGATGGGCGTGCTTTGGAATGTCTCGCGCGGCGGTGCATCTCTCCCGCGTTCGGGCCGCGTCCGCTGAGGTGTCCGGCTTCGGCGACACACTTTTTCGGCGCGGTAACATCCCGTCTGCACCTTTTTATGCGTTCCGCCGTATACTGACGGTAGGGGCCCGGGAAAGGGGAGCAGGAAGAAGGGCTATCGGGCGCAGTGGGAGCGGGGCCGTACGGCCCCGCGCCTTCGTGCCCGCGGAGAGAGGAGAAACAAAATGGATAAATATATCATCGAGGGCGGACGGCCGCTGTACGGCGAAGTGGAGATCCAGTCCGCCAAAAACGCCGTGTTGCCCCTTTTGGCGGCGTCTGTCCTGACGGAGGAGCGCGTCGTGATCCGCCGCTGCCCTCGCATCGCCGATGTGCTGAATATGGTGCAGATCCTCGGCGAACTGGGCTGCAAAACGGGATTTGAAGGGGATGCGCTCATCATTGACGGGGCGGATGCGGCCAATCACGAGATCCCGTCCGCGCTTGCGCGCGAGCTGCGCTCGTCTGTATTTTTGCTCGGATCGGTCGTGGCGCGGTTCGGCCGCGCGCGCATCGCCTATCCGGGCGGCTGCGATATCGGCCTGCGCCCGGTCGATCTGCATTTGCAGGGACTGCGGCGGCTGGGGGTGGGTGTCCGCGAGGAGGGCGGCTGCATCGATTGTTCCTGCAGCGGAGTGCGCGGCGCGGAGATCGTGCTTGACTGCCCCAGCGTCGGCGCGACGGAAAACATCCTGCTCGCAGCCGTCACGGCCCGCGGCACCACGGTCATCCGCAACGCCGCGCGCGAGCCGGAGATCGTCGATCTGCAGAATTTTCTCAACTGCATGGGCGGGAAGATCGCCGGCGCGGGGACTTCGGTCATCGCGGTCGAGGGGGTGCGCCGCCTGCACGGGGCCGAATATACGCCGCTGCCCGACCGCATCGAGGCGGGGACGTTCCTCATTGCGGCGGCGATGTGCGGCGGCGAGATCGCCCTGCGCAACGCAAAATCGGAGAATCTTGCTTCGCTGATCCATAAACTTCGTGAAATCAGTTGCAAAATCCATGCAAAAGATGATAAAATATACATAGAATGCGGTGCGAGGCGGCTATCACCCAAACTGGTGGAGACGTCTCCCTATCCCGGCTTTCCTACCGACCTGCAGGCGCCGATGACGGCTCTCGCATGTATCTGCGAAGGTTCGACCGTCATCGTCGAGAATCTGTTTGAGACCCGCTTCAAGCACGTGCCCGAGCTCATCCGCATGGGGGCGGACATCACTGTGCGCGGGCGCAGCGCCTTCGTGCGCGGCGTGCCCCGTTTACACGGGGCGGATGTGTGTGCGTCCGATCTTCGCGGCGGGGCTGCGTTGACATTGGCGGCGATCTCCGCCGAAGGATGCAGTACGGTCGTCGACCTCGGGTTCGTAGATCGCGGCTATTCGGATTTTGAGGGGAAGCTGCGCGCCGCAGGCGCGCGCATCCGGCGGGTGCGCGTCTGATCATTTTTCCTTTGGATTTACCGAAGAGGAGTTGCAATGCGAAGCATCAAGTTTTTCATCGGCTATGCGGTCGCCATCCTGCTGATCGTCGTCGTCATTACGATCAATGCGGTCTGCTCGATCGCGCAATTTGAAGTCACGGTGACGGGCAGTTCGTTCGGCGAGGAGCGCGCTTCCCGCATCCAGACGACGCTCGACGAGGAGTTCGGCGGCAAGAGCTATCTGTTCTTCCGGGAGGACAGCGTGTATGACGTCGTCGCGGATCAGGGCGGCGGTTATCTCGAAGTGGAGAGCGTCGAAAAGCACTTCCCGAACAAGATCACCGTTTCCCTCAGCGAAAAGTACGAGGTGTTCGCCTTTGAAAAGGACGGCCGGTATTATGTCGTCGGCGACGATCATACCGTGCTTGCCGTCAAAGAGGACAATGCGAACAATATCGACGGCTCGAACATCGTCATCACCGGCATCGATTTTGAGGTGCCCGCCGTGGGGGATACCTTTGCCGTATCGGCAGAGTTCGAGGATGAATATGAGGCTCTGTGGACGCTGTTCGACTCATTCAGCGCGCAGGGTTTGTGGCATAACATCGTCAGCATCGATTATGACGATATGGGCCTGAACGATCCGACCTATGATTTCAACTACTTCTACATCGATACCGTCGAGGGCGTACATGTCTGGCTGGAAAATCCGGGCAGCCGCATGGAAGAGAAGGCGCAGTTGGCGCTGGAAACATACGGAGGGCTGACCGAAGCGCAGCGCACATATGGATATATCAACGTCATCGAGGTGGGGTATCCGCAGCCGACGGGCGAGCTTTCGGCGAGCTATTCGGCGGACGAACCGCCCCTTTCGGCGGCGTCCGAATAACGGCAGGATTTTCCACCGATTCCCCGAAAAATTCTTTCGGGGAATCGTTTTATTCTATTGACAAAAAGTCGTTTTTATACTATAATAATGATTGTATAAACATATATATTGTACACGGGAGAAAAACGGAGCACAGAATGGGCCGCAAGAGCGCGGCCGTGCTGGATGTGCGATCGTCCGATGTGACCGTCGTCATCGGCCAGCGCGGCGTCAACAACACCTTTGTCATACAGGGGATGTATACGCAGCCGTATAAAGGTTATGCGGATGCAGAATTCTTCGATACGAAGGATCTGCAGGAAGCTGTATTTGCGGCATTGGATGAGGCGTCTGCCGAGGCGGGCGTGCGCATCCGCGAGCTGTATGTCGGGGTTCCGGCTGAATTCCTCTTTGTTCGGACGCAGCGCTGTTTCATGCGGTTTGAAAACAAGCGCAAAGTTGTCCGTGCGGATGTGCAGGCGCTGTATGCGAGCGAGCCCCAGGAGGATTTCGGCGGCGCCACCGTCATTCGCAAAGAGGCGGCGTACTTCGTGTTGTCCGACCGCAGGCGCGCGTTCGATCCCGTGGGCATGGTCAGCAATTCGCTGGAGGGTCAGTTCAGTTATTTTTTGGCGGACGACCGCTTCATCGACTGCATGGATAATTTCCTCGCCGAGTACGGCGTGCGCAGGCGCGAGTATCTACCGGCCACGCAGGCACAGGCGCTCTATCTTCTTTCCCGTTCCGCGCGGGCGGCGGGTGCGATCCTTTGGGATGTCGATCGGATCTCGATGTCGTTCAGCGTCGTGGAGGGGGAAGGGATCGTTTGGCAGCAGGCCTGTTCCGCGGGGGGCGGTCATGTTACGGCGCAGGTTTATTTTGAGGAGAAGTCCGCGTCCGAAGTCCCGTTTTATGTTTTGGAGGCATTGGTCGGCAAGATCAATCTCGCCAGTATGGATGAAGCGGGCGTCACCGTCGAATATACGGACCGTCAGGCGACTTATACCGTATCCGCTGCTTTTTTGAAGAGCTGCGTGCAGGACGGGCTGGACATGCTGTGCGACATTTTCGGGCAGTTTTTCGAGATGAGCGGCGATCCGGGGCTGTATTATCGGCCCATTTACCTGACGGGCGGCGGTATCACGGAGATCCGCGGCGTGCGCGAATATCTCTCCATGCGGCTGGGCCGCACGGTCGAGATCCTCGCCCCGCAGGTGCCTTCTTTTAACAAAGCGGCGCAGAGTTCCGTTCTGAGCCTTTTGGATATGGCGCTGCATCGCCAGCGCGAAAAAAGTTTCCTTTATAAATTATTTCACGGAATCGGAGGGTAAACAACATGTTTAACAGTTTGGACAGCTTGTCCGGAGTTGCGAGGATAAAGGTCATCGGCGTCGGCGGCGCGGGCAACAACGCTGTCAACCGCATGATCGAAGCGGGCATCCAGAGCGCGAGCTACGTCGCGGTCAATACGGATAAACAGATCTTGCTCCTTTCCAAGGCGGAGAGCAAGATCCAGATCGGTTCTACCCTCACGAAGGGCCTCGGCGCGGGCGCCGAGCCGGAGGTGGGCCGTGCCGCCGCAGAGGAGAGCAAGGAAGTTCTCACCGAGGCGGTCAAGGATACGGACCTGCTCTTTATCACGGCAGGTATGGGCGGCGGTACGGGTACCGGCGCAGCGCCTGTCATCGCCAAGATCGCGCGCGATCTGAAGATCCTCACCATCGCGGTCGTGACCGAGCCGTTCACCTTTGAAGGCAAAAAGAGGATGGACAATACCGCGAAGGGCCTCGAAAATCTCAAGAAATATGTCGATACCCTCATCGTCATTCCGAACGACAAGATCACCGGCGTCGTCCCTAAGAATACGCCGATGAACGAGGCGCTTCGCGTGGCGGACGAAGTCCTGAAACAGGGTATCCGCGGCATTGCCGACCTCATCGTCAACCCCGCGCTCATCAACCTCGACTTCGCGGACGTGCGCACCATCCTCAAGGATCAGGGCCTCGCGCACATGGGCGTCGGCGTCGCCAAGGGCGAGAACAGGATCGTCGAAGCGGTTCGCCTCGCCGTCAACTGCCCGTTGCTCGAAACGACTATCGAGGGCGCAAAGGGCGTCATCCTCAACATCGTCGGCGGCAACGACTTGACCATGGACGAAGTGCAGACGGCCGCGACTCTCGTACAGAGCGTCGTCGACTATTCGGCGAATATCATTTTCGGCGCCTGCATCGACAGCAATATCAATGACGAGGTGGAGGTCACGGTCATCGCGACGGGCTTCCCGCATGCCGATAATTATAACGCGAAGGAAGCGCGCAACGAAAACCGCAACTTTATCGTCAACCGCGGGCTTCCCGCACAGGGCGGCGCTGCGGGCGTAACGCCTTCGTACGGGCGTATCCCCATGAACAGCAATGCGAACAGCATGCAGGCACAGCCCCGCCAGCCGCAGTACGGTCAGCCGCAGCAGTATCAGCAGCCCCGTCAGCCGCAGTATGGCCAGCAGCCTTACCAGGGTCAGCAGTACCAGCAGCCCCGCCAACCGCAGTACGGCCAACAGCAGTACCAGGGCCAGCCGCAGCAGTATCAGCAACCGCAGTACGGCCAGCAGCCCTATCAGGGTCAGCCGCAGCAATACCAGCAGCCGTATCAGCAGCCCGCGCGTCCCGCGCAGCCTGCCCGCAATACGGAAAAAGAGGCGCCGACCTTCCTGCAGCGCATGTTCAAGAAAAAATAAGTTGATTCCGTGAGTACCGCCCGTCTGTATCAGACGGGCGGCTTTTCATGAAAGCGTTATGGCGGCGAATGAAATGAAAAAAGAAAGGGAGCACGGGTCAAGTGCTCCCTTTCTTCTCGGCCGAGAAAATGTACGAATGATCCAAATGCAAATCGGAAACTGTTTTCATGGAAAACAAAGACTGAATGATTAAGCGGGCAAGACAAAGAAAGTTTCAGTCAGCTTCTGCCAATGCTTCATTGTAAGCGGCGAGGATCGCGTCCCGCAGCTCCTCGCGGGTCTCAGTATTCAAGGGATGGGCGATATCCTTGAATTCGCCGTCGTTCGTCTTGCGGCTGGGCATGGCGATGAAGGGCCCGTCGGCGCCTTCGATCACTTTGATGTCATGAACGACGAAGCAGTCATCGATCGTGATCGATGCGACTGCTCTTAGTTTGCTGTCATCCTTGCGGACAAACCGAATGCGCACGTCTGAAATTTTCAAGATCTTATACCTCCTTTTTGTTTTTCGAATCCATTCGCAAATCCATTTTACTATACATTTTCCGAATTTTCAATAGTGTAGACGAAATTTTTTGAAAAAAATTCTAAAACTTTGTCAAAAAAGATAATTTTTTGCGCGTTTTAGCATATATTTATCCCATGCAGCGGAAATTTTGGCCGAAAAAGCAGAAAATTTATCTCATTGGAATGGGTGGCGTCAGCATGAGCGCGCTGGCTGCCTGCCTGTTGTCGGCAGGATTTACCGTTGCCGGCAGCGACCTTTGCCGAAACGAGCGTACCGCCGAGCTGGAAGCCCGCGGCGTTGCGTTTGTCTGCGGCCATGCGCCCGAGCGCGCGGCCCGATCGGACGCGGTCGTATACAGTTCCGCTGTGCCGGAGAGCGATCCCGAGCTCGCCGCCGCGCGTGCCGCCGGGATCCCCGTCTATGATCGAGCCGAATTGCTTGCGCTCATCGCATCCTGTTTTGAGATCTCTGTCGGCATCGCCGGCTGCCACGGCAAGACGACGGCAACAGCCATGTGCGCGCATGTATTGCAGGCATGCGGCGGCTGCACAGCCCATATCGGGGGAGAGGATCTCGATTATGGCAGCTATTTTGAGGGCGGCAACCGCTGCTTCGTCACGGAGGTGTGCGAGTACCGCGGCAACATTCGGAAACTGCGTCCGACGGTCGCCGTCGTCCTCAATACCGATGCGGATCATCTCGAGTGTTATGGCAGTGCCGAAGCTCTGTTCGATGCGTATGCGGCGTATGCGCGTTCTGCTCCCGCCGCCGTCGTGTGCGGGGACGATCCCATTTGCAGCGCCGTTCGTCCGGCTCTGACATTCGGCTTTTCGGAAAAGTGTGACGTGCGCGCCCTGCGCCTGCGCTCTTCCGGGGGGCGATACTCCTTTACACTGAATATCCATGGCGAGCCGTGCGGCCGCATCCGCTTGCATGTTTACGGCAAGCACAACGTCTACAATGCGCTCGCTGCCGCGGCGGTCGCCGAACAGTGCGGCTTTCCGCCTGCGCTGACGGCGGTGGGATTGGCCGGCTTTCGCGGCATTCGCCGCCGCTTCGAACGGCTGGGAAAATTGTACGGCGCCGAATTGATCGCCGACTATGCCCATCATCCGCGCGAGATCGCGGCCGCGCTGCAAACGGCGCGCGAAGCGTTCGGCGGCAGGCTGTTCGTCGTCTTTCAGCCGCACACCTATTCGCGCACGCGCTTGCTCTTCGATGATTTCCTGTCCGTTCTGTCCGGGGTAGAGGACCTCGTCATCTTTAAGACCTTTCCCGCTCGCGAGTACTTTGATGCGGCCGGCAGTGCGCTCACCCTTGCCGAAAAACTGCCGAACGCTCTCTATATAGAGACGCTGCGCGAGCTTTCCGTCTATCTGCGCTGCTCGCTGCATGCGGGGGATACCGCCCTGTTTTTGGGGGCTGGCGACATTTATTATGCCGTCAAGCGGCTTCTGAATGCAAAATTTTGATCTTGATTCCGCAAATTCTGTATAAAAATGACGGGGAGGGAAGCCGTTTTCGGCTTCCCTCCCCGCAATATTTTGGGATTTCAGATGAGGATCTCCGAGCCTTTTGCCTGGCAGGCGACGAGGTAATCGACGAACTGCCGCGCGCGGCGCGGGCTCCTTCCTCCCTTCACGAGCGCCCACCGCTCTGCGAGGGCGCACAGCTCCTCGTCCGGCAGGGTGATCTTGCCGTCGGCAGCGAGTTGGCGGACGATGGACAGGTATTCCTTTTTCCCCGTCGAGGAGAAGCAGACGGTCAGACCGAACCGGTCGGAAAGGGAGAGCTGTTCCTCCATCGTGTCGCGCGCATGCACGCTGTTTTCGCGGTCCGAGAAGTTCTCTTTCAGGATGTGGCGCCTGTTGGAAGTCGCGACGATCATCACATTGTCGCTCTTTTCGTGCATGCTCCCTTCCAGCCCTGCCTTGAGGGCCGTCACCTTTTCGTCCCTTTCTTCCAGCGAGAGGTCATCGATGAACAGCAGGAATTTAAAGGGAAGCGCGGCGAGTACGCCCTTGATCTCGTTGATCTCGCCGACTTTGTCCTTCGTCAGCTCGGCGGCGCGCAGCCCGGCGGGCGCATACTTGTTGAGCATCGCGTGCACGGTCGACGATTTGCCCGTCCCCTTGTCCCCGTACAGCAGCATGTTCGAGTAGGGCAGCCCCCGTACAAAATTGATCACGTTGTCCTCAACGGCGCGCTTTTCCGCCTCGTAATCCTTTAACTGGTCGAGTGTGATGTCGGGCGCGTTGCGGACGGGCACCAGCTTGCCGCCCTCGTAGGTAAAGGCCTTGTGGTCGATGAACATGCCGTATCCGTTCGCGCGGTAAAACTGCGCGAGCATTTCTGCCGTCTGTCCGCTCGCCCAGTTCTCACCGAAGGGGGCCTGCCCGCGGCCGATGCGCGGCAATCCGGCGCGCACCGCTTCGGCAATGCGCGGCGGCAAATCGTCTGTGCGTTCGGTCAGAGCCTGCAGGGCGGAGAGATCGTGCAAATAAGCTTCGCGCACGTCTCCCTCCGCCTTGCCCGCAAATGCGCGCCGAGCAAACAGATTGTCGTCATACAATACGGCGCGCGCGATATATTCTGCAAAATTGCGCTGCATATCCGTTTCCAGCAATGCCGCATAGGCGCGCGCGTAGCGGACCGGGTCATCCTCCCGCATTGCCCGTGCAAAATCGGCCGCGGCAGCGTCTTCCAGCACACCATTCAAAAGTATCAGCGGCTGTTCCGTTTTTTCTTCCATACCGTCCTCTCTGAAACACTTTTTCTTATCATTATAGTCCTTTTTGTGCTGAAAAGCAATTGATTCGCACCGATGAGTCTGCGGCGGCATCAAAAACATGCGGCTTTTACGTTGGGGGCAAAGAGGGAGGAAAGGGATCCGGCGATTCGGTTTTTCGATAAAACGCATCTGTAAAATTAATAAATAAAATCGCTCAATTGCTTGACGGAAGGGCTTTTGCGTACTATAATATTAACGAATTTCAATTCAGAAAATCATTTTTTCGGAGGAAAAAAGTTTATGGCAAAGATATACTATCAGTCCGATTGCGACATCAACGTGCTCAAAGGCAAGACGGTGGCGATCATCGGCTACGGCAGCCAGGGCCACGCGCATGCGCTCAACCTCAAAGAGAGCGGCGTGAACGTCGTTGTCGGCCTGTACAACGGCAGCAAATCCTGGGAAAAGGCGGAAAAGGCGGGCCTGAAGGTCATGACGACGGAAGAGGCCGCAAAAGCTGCCGATATCATCATGATCCTCACCCCGGACGAAAAGCAGGCGAAGATTTATAGAGAGAGCATCCTCCCCAATCTCACCGAGGGCAAGGCGCTCGCATTTGCGCACGGCTTCAACATTCACTTCAAGCAAATCGTTCCTCCCGCAGATGTCGACGTGTTCATGATCGCTCCGAAGGCTCCCGGCCACACCGTCCGCAGCGAGTACGTCGCTGGCAAGGGCACGCCCTGCCTCGTCGCCATCTATCAGGATGCGACCGGCAAAGCGCTGGATATCGCCCTCGCCTATGCGGCAGGAATCGGCGGTTCCCGTGCGGGCGTTTTGGAAACGACTTTCAAGTGCGAGACGGAGACCGACCTCTTCGGCGAACAGGCCGTCCTCTGCGGCGGTGTGACCGCTTTGATGAAGGCAGGTTTTGAGACATTAGTCGAAGCCGGTTACGATCCCCGCAACGCTTACTTTGAGTGCATCCACGAAATGAAGCTGATCGTCGACCTCATCTACAAGGGCGGCTTCTCCCTCATGCGTTATTCTATTTCCGATACGGCTGAGTTCGGCGATTATGAGACGGGCAAGCGCATCGTCACCGACGAGACCAAGAAGGAGATGAAGAAGATCTTGGAGGAGATCCAGGACGGTACCTTTGCCAGCAAGTGGATCGCTGAAAACAACAACGGCCGCGCTCATTTCAATGCTAAGCGCGCCATGGAGGCTTCTCATCAGTTGGAAGAAGTCGGCAGAGAGCTCCGCAAGATGTATTCTTGGAGCAACGAAAAGGAAGATATGTAAGGCATTTCAAAGCCGAAGGTACGGGGCTCCCGCATTGCGGGGGTCCCGTTTTGCGTTTGGATGAAATACTTTCGGGGGCGATCGTCTTTGTGCCGCGCATTGCGAACAAACTTTCGAAAATAATCCCGCATTTTAATTGAAATGTAAGCGGAAAAATGGTATAATGAAGACAATGACTGAAAGCGGCTTTTTGGCCAGCGGAAGGGAGAAATCATTGTGAGTAATTCGGGAAAAAAGGGAAATAACACCAAAAAGGAAGGGTCGCGCGTGCTCACGCGCGAGACGTTCGGGCTGGTACTCGCGCTGTTTACGCTCGTGGCGCTCGTCATGTTCGTCTCCCGCGGCGCTATTTTCGGGGACGTGGGCGAGGCGGTCAGCTCTTTTCTGCTGGGCGTCTTTGGGTATGCGGCGTTTGTCGTATTTGCGCTGCTCGCCTATGCGAGCGTCGCGCTCGTCTCGGGCAAGACGATCAAGGCGCCTGCGCGCACCGTCGTGTTTGCTTCGCTGCTCGTCCTCTTTGCTTTTTGTCTCGCGCATACCATTACGGCTGCCGTCGCGGGCATCCCGTATGAAGGGTATGGCGCTTATTTGGGTGATTGTTTTGCCGCCGGAGAGGGCGGCTTCGGCACGTCGATGGCGGGCGGCGCTCTCTGCGGGCTGCTCGTCTATCCCGTCGTGCAGTTGACGACGGCCGTCGGCGGCTATATTATCTTCTCGCTGCTCGTTCTTGCGGCGGCGTATTTTCTGTATGCAGGTGTGCGCGACAGCGCAGTCTCTGCGCCGCGTCCCCGTTCGGGCAAGCCCCGTGCGGCCCGTCCGCATTCCCGCGAGGAAGGGAAAGGTGCGGCGGCGCCCGCCGGGTTCTATGCGGGCGAGGCGTCGGCGGCTCCCGTACAGCCTCCGCAGACGGCGGATCCGTATTATCCGCAGCCGTCTGCCGGGCAGCCCGTGCAGGGGATGCGTCAGCAGCCGGCGATGCAGCAGCCGATGCAGGGTGCGGGTCAGCCGATGCAGGATCGCCACCTGTATGTAGGGGAAGATGAATTCGGCTTTAAAACTCGCCGCGAGCTGCGGCAGGAGTCCCGCCGCGAGCGCGAGGAGCGCCGTGCGCGAGAGGAGGAGGAAAAGCTGACGCCCGAAGAGCGCGTGCACCGTCTCCTGTATCCCGATCGCCCTATGCCAAAGTTTGACAAGCGCGCCAAACAGCAGCCGGCCGCCGGGCGGAGCGCATCCGTTTCATCCGATCCTGGCAAAAATACGGGTTACAGCAACTACATCAACAATCGGATCTACGACGACAGTTCTTATTTTAACAGTCCTACGCGCGGTACGATTTCTCGCGAACAGTATTCCAAAAATTTCAGTAACGGGCGGAGCATCTTGGAAGGGCATGAACTTTCCAGCCCGCGCTCTCCCATACCGCAGCCGGTCGATCCTTCATTGCAGCAGCCGGAGGCATCGCAGCCGGAAGGGCCGCAGCCCGTGGCACAGCCGCAGCAGCCGGAAACCTTCTCGCAGATGTTCCCGGATGCCTCGGCAGATCGGCCGAAAAAGATTTTGCAGGATACGTCCCGCCCCGCCGATCCGGCGCAGCCGGATATCCCCGTTTCGACCTATCAGTCGGACGGCAGCTTTTATCGCAGAGATGACAGCGGAGACTTCTCTCCCGGCAGTATCGATACCCATCGCCCCATTTCTTCTTTTCTGGACGGCTCATTTGCGGCAGACCGCGGAGCGGATGCAGGCATTTCGTCCCACGATGTTCAGCTGAACGGGGCAGATGAGGAGCCTGGCATCGATGTGAGCGATTTTGCACGCCGCGTCGGCTTGGGAGGGGCGGCATCCCGCCGCACCGAGCGTCCCTTTGCGGCGCCGAGCGAGCCTGCGCGCGATCGCCTTTCCGGGGAGTTCCCGCCCCGCGCCCGCCTGGCGGAAGATCCTTCCCGCGACGTATTTCCGCCGGCGGAAGACCGCGGGCGTATGCGCGGAGACTTGTTCCGCGGCCGCGGTCAAAGCGACGCGGTGCCCGGGGCGGAACAGCCCGCGGAACCGCAGCACCCCGCGGACGAAAGGTTTTCCCGTTTCCAGACAGAGGACGGGATCATCATCGGGGACCGCGGCGCACAGCCGGCGGACGGGTTCTCCGTTCAGCCGCCGCAGGAAACGCCGGCAGGGGAGCAGTCCGCGTTACAGCCCATCACGGGCGATTTAGATTCGGCAGTCAATCTGTTCGACGATGAGCCGCCTGCGCCATCCGTTGTGCCGGGCGCTGTCGATGCACTCGCCGCGGCAGAACCCGAACGCGCCCGCCGCGCGCCCGCGCGGCAGCAACAGCAGGAAGAGCGCCGCCCTCGGCACATTTATCCGCGCTACAATCCGCCGCCGCTGTCTTTGCTGAAAGATTATCCCAATACGCTCGCCGAAGACAGCGAAGAGGTGCAGTTCAACAAAGATACGATCGTCGAAACGCTGTATAATCTGCTCCGCATCGAAACGCAGGTCGTGCGCGTGACGCAGGGCCCTTCGGTGACCCGTTACGACATCGAGATCCCCGCCAATGTGCAGACCAGCCGCGTGCTCGGCTGCGATCGCGAGCTGGCGATGCGCCTGCGCGCGCGGGACGGCGTCAATATCCAGACGAATTATGAAAACGGTTCGATCAGTATCGAAGTGCCGAACAAGCAGCGCGCGACGGTCGGCCTGAAAGAGATCCTCCGCGCGCCCGAGTATGTCAACGCGAAGCCCGGCTCTCTCATGTTTGGCATGGGCAAGGATATCGAGGGGCGCTCGGTGTGCGGCGATATCAGCAAAATGAAACACCTGCTCGTTGCCGGTGCGACCGGTTCGGGTAAGAGCGTCTGCTTAACGTCGCTGATCATCAGCCTCCTGTACAAATACAGCCCGGAGGAGCTGCGCCTCATCCTGATCGACCCCAAACAGACGGAGTTCAGCGTGTACGAAAAGCTGCCTCATCTGATGATCAACGAGATCATCAGCGATCCGTCCAAGGTCATCCCCGTTCTCAACTGGGCGATCAATGAGATGGAGCGGCGGTACACGCTCTTCAAAGAGCGTACCCGCCAGGGTACCATGGTTCGGGACATCGACGGCTACAATGCCAGCCTCTCTCCGGACGAAGAAAAACTGCCCAAGATCGTCATCATCATGGATGAGGTCGCCGACCTCATGGCGGTCGCCAAAAAGGACGTGGAAGACCGCGTTCAGCGCCTGACGCAGAAGTCGCGCGCAGCGGGGATCCATTTGGTCCTCGCGACGCAGCGCCCTTCGACGGACGTCATCACCGGCGTCATCAAGGCGAACTTGCCCACCCGTATCGCCTGCAAGGTCACGCAGGAGGTCGATTCGCGCACCATCCTCGATTCTTCCGGCGCCGAAAAGCTGCTCGGCCGCGGCGATATGCTGTACAAGACGGATACCATGACGTTCCCGCGCCGTTTGCAGGGCGCGTGGCTGGATGACGCCGAAGTGCAGGGCATTGTCTCGTATGTCAAGGAGAACAACGAGGCATACTTTGACGAGCGCGTATACGATTTCATCAACAACGAACACGGCGGAGGAGGCGTCGGAGGGGACAGCGACGACAGCGTCGAAGCCGTCTACATCGAGGCGCTCAAATACGTCGTTTCTATCGGCCAGGCATCCATTTCCATGATCCAGCGCCGCTGTTCGGTCGGCTATCCGAAAGCGGGCAAGATCATCGAGTGGATGGAAAATATGGGCTACATCTCCTCTTTTGACGGGGCCAAAGCCCGCAAGGTGCTGCTCACGCAGGAAGAATTTGACAATAAGTACGGCGATTACGGAGTGTGATGAGTATACTCGATAACAAGATCTTTGGAATGATCTCCCTCGGCTGCGATAAAAACCGCGTGGATGCGGAGCGCCTGCTGGGCGAGATCCGCGCGCGCGGCTATGCAGTCACCGATGACATCGCTGAGGCACAGATCCTCATCGTCAATACCTGTGCTTTCCTCAACGAAGCGCGCAAGGAGGCGATCGATACCGTCCTTGAGTGCGACGAGTACCGCCGCGCCGGTAAATTGGAGAAGTTGGTCGTCACCGGCTGCCTGCCCGAAAAATTTTCGGGTGAACTGTTCCCCTCCCTGACGGAGGGGGACGTCTTCCTCGGCTGCGGCGACGCCGACGCACTGTTCGGCGCGATCGAGCGCTCGTATCGGGAAGGGCGTGTCAATGCGGTCGGTACCGGCCGCGAATGGAAGGGACAGCGCGTGCTCACGACGCCCCTGCACTATGCCTATCTGAAGATCGCCGACGGCTGCAACAATCACTGCACCTATTGTCTGATCCCCAAGATCCGCGGCAGATACCGTTCGGATCCGATGGAAGATCTCGTGGCGGAAGCGGAGTCGCTCGGAGAACTGTCCGAGCTCATCCTCGTCGCACAGGATACCACCCGCTACGGAGAGGACCTGTACGGCGAAAATAAATTCGTCGAACTCATCCGCCGTTTGTCCGCGCTGGATACGGTGGACAGGATCCGTCTGCTCTATTGTTATCCGGAAGTCATCACCGACGCTCTCATCGACGAGGTCGCCCGCAACGATAAGGTGATCAAATACCTCGACATTCCGCTGCAGCACAGCGAGGATCGCATTTTAAAATTGATGAATCGCCGCGGCACCCGCAGTTCTTATCTTGACTTGATCCGAAAGCTGCGCGCGCGCATCCCGGGCATCGCCATCCGCTCCACGTTCATCGCCGGCTTCCCGTCGGAAACGGAGGAGGAGAGCGCCTCGCTCGCTTCTTTTTTGCGCGAGGCGCGGCTGACGAACTGCGGCTTTTTTGCCTATTCGCGCGAGCCGGATACGCCCGCCTATCGCCTGCCGGGGCAGGTGTCTGCACGCGTCAAATCAGACCGCGTCCGCAATCTGTATGCAGTGCAGCGCCAGATCTCGGAAGAATTTTTGCGTACAAAAATCGGTACGGTCGTCGACGTTCTCTGCGACGGTGTCGATTATGAGGGGGGCCGCTTTGTCGGCAGAGCGTATTGGAGCGCGCCCGAAATCGACGGCAAAGTTTACTTTCAGGCTCCGTTTGCGGAGCAGGGCAAGGTCTACCGCGTCGCCGTTACCGGCGCGGACAGTTATGACCTGTTCGGTCAAACGGAGGATTTTGCATGAACCTTCCCAATAAGATCACACTCACCCGTATCTGCCTCATTCCCGTCTTCGCTGTCGTCTTTTTGGTGGAGGCGATCCCATATCGCGGGCTGATCGCCTGCGGTATCTTCGTGCTTGCGGCGTGTACCGATTTTTTGGACGGGCACATCGCGCGCTCGCGCGGGCTCGTAACGGATCTCGGCAAATTTTTGGATCCGATCGCGGATAAAGTTCTCGTTTCGACCGCGCTCATCCTGCTGTTGTGCCGACCCTCCGCGTGGGATTTTCTCGAATTGGGCGGTTGGCTTCCCGCAGCGTTGGGCGTATGCGTCGCGCTCATCCTCGCGCGCGAACAAATCGTCAGCGGACTGCGCATGGTGGCGGCGGCAAAGGGCGTCGTGCTGGCAGCCGATCTGAGCGGCAAAATCAAGACGACGGTGCAGGATATCGCCGTTGCAGCGCTCTTGGCGGCCGCGGATCTCTACGCTTTGCATGGCCTGACGGGGACTGTCGTCTGTGCCGTCGGGCTGATCGGCATCGCGCTCGCCACGGTGCTTACCGTTTGGTCGGGCGTTGTCTACCTCGTGAAAAATCGAAATGTACTGAAAGAGAAGAGTGAAGAATGAAAAACGCATGTATCGTCATTCGAGATAAAGAACAATCTTTCAGCGGCGACGAGTTCGAACCGGTCGTCGCGGCACTGATCGACGGAGGCTACGCGCCGGATCCCGTATTGTTGGTCGCTGACGACGATGTGCATGCCTTTGCACAGGCGCTGACAGATTATAAAAACAGCAGCAACAATCTCTTTGTCATCGCGCCGGGGGGTGCGGCTGCCGAATTGCGCCTGCGCGTATGCGAGATCTTGCAGGCCGCCATCCCGCAGGGATGGGTGGTCGAAAAACAGAAAAAGCTGATCGCTTGTCTTGCGGGCGGTGCGCGCGGCGCGGAGATCGCGGAAAAGGAAGTGATCCCTTTTTTAAATGCCAAATATGCCGTCCAGCACGACAGAGTGGTCCTGCGCGCGGTGGGCGCCCCGGCAGATACGGTCAAAGCTGTCCTGCGCGAGGCGGAGCAGAACAGTGCAGGGCAGTTGCGCGTGCATCTCACCGAGAGTGCCGGTGATCAGCGTTTCGAGATCGTTTACGACAATTCGACGCCGAAAATGCTGATCGACGATGTGACCCGCCGGCTGATCGTCGGCCTCGGCGATCACGTCTATGCCGCGGACGATACTCCGCTCAACCGCCGCGTCATCGAATTGCTCTCGCTGCGCGGGCTCAAACTGAGCATTGCCGAATCCTTTACGGGCGGCGGCATCGCGCAGAAGCTCATCGAAGTCCCCGGAGCGAGCAAGGTGCTCTTTGAGAGCATCGTCGCTTACGACAACGGTTCTAAAATGAAAAGGCTGGGCGTACACGAGTCGACCCTGCGCGGCAAGGGCGCCGTTTCAGACGACACCGCCTATGAGATGGCAGCCGGGCTGATCGCGGGAGGGGACTGCGACGTTTCGGTCGCGACGACGGGCATCGCGGGGCCGCAGTCAGACGGTACGGATAAGCCGGTCGGGCTTTGCTTTCTTGCCGTCGGCACGAAAGAGACCGTCTATGTCTATAAATACATGTACGCTGGCACGCGCAGCGAGATCACGCGCCGGGCGATCACGCAGGCGCTCTACCTGCTGTATAAGCAGCTCAAATGATCGCAGAGATCAGTCTGACAAAAAACCGGGCGATCGGCGGCTCGCTGCAGGGCGCCGCAAATTTGACCTTTTGCAACGGAGAATTGGATCATGGAAAATAACAAGCAGAAACCGCAGGATCAGGAAAAGCTCAAGGCTCTCGACCAGGTCCTCGCACAGATCGAAAAACACTACGGCAAGGGCGCCATCATGAAGTTGGGCGGCGCCGCCGGAAACACGGATATTGAAGTCATCCCCACGGGCTGTCTCTCTCTGGATATCGCGCTCGGCGTTGGAGGAATCCCGCGCGGGCGTATCGTCGAGATCTACGGCCCCGAATCTTCCGGTAAGACGACGGTCGCTCTGCATGCCATCGCACAGGCGCAGAAGGCGGGCGGCATCGCGGCCTTCGTGGACGCCGAGCACGCGCTCGACCCCGTTTATGCCAAAAAACTGGGCGTCGATCTCGAAAATCTGTATGTTTCTCAGCCGGATACCGGCGAGCAGGCTCTGGATATAGTCGACGCGCTCGTGCGCAGCGGCGCGGTCGACCTGATCGTCGTCGATTCGGTCGCGGCGCTCACCCCCAAGGCAGAGATCGAGGGGGATATGGGCGATTCGCACGTCGGTCTGCAGGCCCGCCTCATGTCGCAGGCGCTGCGCAAGCTGACCGGCTTCATCAATAAATCCAAGACCTGCGTCATTTTTATCAATCAGCTGCGCGAAAAAGTCGGCGTCATGTTCGGCAATCCCGAAACGACGCCGGGCGGCAAGGCGCTCAAATTTTATGCCAGCATTCGGATCGACGTGCGCAAAGGGGAGGCTCTGAAGGACAGCGACGGCATCATGGGCAACAAAACCAAAGCCAAGATCGTCAAAAACAAGCTTGCGCCTCCTTTCAAGACGGCAGAGTTCGATATCCTCTACGGCGAAGGCATTTCGCAGGAGGGGTGCATCATCGACCTCGGCGTTGCCTGCGATGTCATCGGCAAGAGCGGAGCGTGGTTCTCGTATGAAGGAGAAAAGGTCGCGCAGGGGCGCGAGCGCATGCGCGAATGGCTGCGCGCCAACCCCGAACAGGCGCAGGAGATCGAGGAGAAGATCCGCGCCGCTTACCGCCCTGCGCGCGAGGAACCGGATCCGTTGCCGGGAGAAGAGGCGGAGTAAACGGCCATGAAGCACGGATTTGTGAGGGTCGCCGCGGCGACGCCGCGCATCCGCGTCGCGGATACCCGTTTCAATACAGACAGCATTCTTTCCTGCATAAAGCAGGCAAAGGAAGAGGGCGCCGAACTGCTCGTCTTTCCCGAGCTTTGCATCTGCGGCTATACCTGCGGCGACTTGTTCGGGCAGGATGTATTGTTGCGCGGCGCCTCGGAAGCGCTGCGGGAGATCGCCGCCGCGACGGAAGGGGCGGGGATGCTCGTCTTTGTCGGCGTGCCGCTCAAAGTCAACGGCGTCCTGTATAATTGCGCCGCCGCTCTGAACAGCGGCAAAGTGCTCGCCTTCATTCCCAAGCGCCATTTGCCCAACTATGCAGAGTTCTACGAAAAGAGAAATTTTCAGCCGTATTCCGGTGAAAATATCCGCATCCCCTTTGGCGGGGAGGAGATCCCCTTCGGCAGGAAGTTCGTATTTCGCTGCCGCGAAGAGTCAGATTTTACTGTCGCCGCAGAGCTGTGCGAGGACCTGTGGGTCCCCGCTCCGCCCTCCGTGTCTCATGCACTGGCGGGGGCAAACATCATTGTCAACCTGTCCGCCAGCGACGAAACGGCGGGCAAGGCGGAATATCGCCGCCTGCTCGTGCGCGCACAGTCGGCCAAAACGGTATCCGGCTACGTCTATGCGGATGCCGGCGACGGCGAATCGACCACCGATATGGTTTTTTCCGGGCATGACCTCATCTGTGAAAACGGCGAGATCCTCGCCGAGAGCGCGCTGTTTGCAAACGGCATTACCTGTTCGGAGATCGATGTACGCCGCCTCGCCTTCGAGCGCCGCCGCATGAATACCTTTTATGACGGATCAGATCTGTGCGGCTATGAAACCATCTCTTTTTCTGCCGGCGGGGCATGGGAGTCTCTTTCCCGTCCCGTCTCTCGCCTTCCCTTTGTCCCTTCTTCCGGCCGCGCGCTGGACAACCGTGCGGAACTCATCCTGTCTATGCAGGCAGCCGGGTTAAAGAAGCGGTTGGAGCATACGCGCGCGGCGACGGCCGTCCTCGGCATTTCGGGCGGTTTGGACAGTGCGCTCGCGCTGCTCGTCTGTGTACGTGCCTTCGATGCGCTCGGCAAGGATCGCAAGGGGATCCTCGCGGTGACCATGCCCTGCTTTGGCACGACCGACCGTACCTTCCAAAATTCGCTGCATCTGATGCGGGCGCTGGGCGTTACATCGCGCACCATTCCCATTGCAGATGCCGTGCGCGGGCACTTTAAGGATATCGGGCACGACGAAAATGTGCGCAACGCCGCGTATGAGAATGCGCAGGCGCGCATGCGTACGCTCGTCCTGATGGATCTCGCCAACGATACAAACGGCCTCGTCGTCGGCACGGGCGATCTGAGCGAGCTGGCCCTCGGCTGGGCGACGTACAACGGCGACCACATGTCCATGTACGGCGTCAACGCGTCCGTTCCCAAAACGCTCGTCAAATATCTCATCCGCTATGAGGCGATGCGGCTGGGCGGCGAAGCGCAGGCCGTGCTCGAGGATGTGCTCGACACCGAGATCAGCCCCGAACTTCTTCCGCCGGAAGGGGGGAAGATCGCCCAAAAAACGGAAGAGTTGGTCGGCCCGTACGAGCTGCATGATTTTTATCTGTATTATGCCGTCCGCTGGGGGTTCCCGCCGCGCAAGGTCTTTTTCCTCGCACAGACGGCTTTTGCCGGGAAATATGCGGACGCAGTACTCAAAAAATGGCTGGTCAGCTTTTACCGCCGCTTCTTTTCGCAGCAATTCAAGCGTTCCTGCCTGCCGGACGGCGTCAAGATCGGTTCGGTCGCCCTTTCGCCGCGCGGCGATTGGCGCATGCCTTCCGATGCCTCGGCATCACTTTGGCTGGAAGAGGCAGAAAATTTATAAAAAATCGCGAAAGTTTCGGCATTTTGCCGAAACTTTTTTGCTGCCCTCATATGCATTTCTCCGATACTGTTGACAATCTCGGAAAAATGCGGTATAATTGTTTAGGTATAAATTATAAGCGGGCAGTCTGTCCCCATGCCTTGGCCGCAATTTCGGGAATGCGATCGGGCGGGGAAAGCTTCGCATAGTTTATATACGAGTTTTTTTTCACAGGAGGCTATTTCGATGTCAGCAGCGAAGTTGAGCTCCCTGTTTCTCGTCTCGACGGGTGTATTCGTCGGGGTACTTATCGCCGCTATAGTAGTGGTCGGCGCAATCGCCTTCTTCATCGGCTATCAGCTCTATAAAAAGAGCACGGAAAAGAAGCTGGGTGAAGTCAGTCAGCGGATCAAAATAATGCTGGACGAAGCGGAAAGCGAGAGTAAAGCATTAAAAAAGGAAGCTATTTTAGAGGCTAAGGAACAGGACTTAAAACTCAGAAACGAATTTGAACGTGAATCCAAAGAAAAGAGATCGGAACTGCAGCGCGCAGAACAGCGCCTGATGCAGAAGGAAGACAATCTCGACAAAAAGGAAGATGCCCTGCAAAAGCGCTCGGATGCGCTGGAGCAGCAGCAGAAAAATCTCGTCCGACAGGAAAACGAGATCAAAAAGATGCAGGAAAAGGTGAACCACCAGCACGATCTGATGATCCAGGAGCTGGAAAAGGTCGCCCAGCTCACCCGCGAGGAAGCCAAAAAGATCCTCGCCGAAAATATCCTCGACGAGACCCGTCACGACGTTGCCTTGCAGGTACGCAACATCGAACAGCAGGCGAAGGACGAGGCGGACATGAACGCGAAAAAGATCATCAGCCTCGCGATCCAGCGCTGCGCTTCCGATCATGCGTCTGAGATCACCGTCTCCGTCGTGCCTCTGCCCAACGACGATATGAAGGCGCGCATCATCGGTCGCGAGGGCCGCAACATCCGCGCTCTCGAAAATGCGACGGGTATCGAACTGATCATCGACGATACGCCCGAAGTGGTCATCCTCTCCGGATTTGATCCGGTCCGCCGCGAAGTCGCCCGCCTTTCTCTCGAAAAGCTGATCAGCGACGGCCGCATCCATCCCGCCCGCATCGAAGAGACGGTGGAAAAGGTGCGCAAGGAACTGGATCAGCAGATCAAGGAGAACGGCGAAGCCGCCATGTTCGAAGTCGGTATCTTCGGCCTGCATCCCGAGCTGATCAAACTGCTCGGCAGGCTCAAATACCGCACCAGCTACGGCCAAAATGTGTACAAGCATTCCGTCGAGGTCGCACAGCTCGCCGGTATGATGGCGGCGGAGCTGGGGTTGGACGTCAATCTTGCCAAGCGTGCGGGCTTGCTGCACGATATCGGCAAGGCGGTCGACCACGAACAAGAGGGCACCCATATCCAGATCGGTGCCGATCTTGCCAAAAAATATAAGGAAAACAACAACGTTATCAACGCGATCATGGCGCACCACGGCGATGTGGAGCCGAAGACGGTCGAAGCCGTTCTCGTGCAGGCGGCAGACGCGATCTCCGGCGCGCGTCCCGGTGCCCGCCGTGAAACGAGCACCAATTACGTCAAGCGCCTCGAGCAGCTCGAACAGATCGCCGCTTCTTTCAAAGGCGTCGACAAGAGCTATGCCATCCAGGCGGGCAGAGAGGTCCGCGTCATCGTCAAGCCCGAACAGATCGATGACGCCCAGACGCTCTTCCTCGCAAAGGATATTGCCAAGAAGATCGAGCAGGAGCTCGAATATCCCGGTCAGATCAAGGTCAACGTCATCCGCGAATTCCGCGGCGTCGAATATGCCAAGTGACGGTCGGCTGAAAGAGGAACAGTTACAAAAAACGCCGCGCAAGGTTTCGTCCCTGCGCGGCGTTTGCCGTTCATGGTGCATTTTTTGGCGCAGTGTTTTGCAATAAATATCCACCGGCATAGCCGGTGGTTTTTCAGTTTCGGGCTGTTAGCCCTCATATTACCGGCAGCGCGCAAGCCGCGCCTATGACGACCTGGCA
>CAJFTM010000002.1 GCA_904419945.1 uncultured Clostridia bacterium | reverse complement strand
GGGCAGCATGAAATTCAAATACAGGAACCGGCAATTTTGGTGCAGTGGCTACTACGTTGATACGGTAGGGAAAAACACAAAAGCGATAAAAGAATATATTGCAAAACAAATAAAGATAGATAGAGAAGCAAGCCAAATGAGCATAGACGACTTGGACGACCCTTTTAAGGGAGGCAAGTAACAATTGCATGACTGCCAGGTCGTCATAGGCGCGGCTTGCGCGCTGCCGGTAATAGGAGGGCTAACAGCCCGAAACTGAAAAACCACCGGCTATGCCGGTGGATATTTATTGAGGAAATCAAGAGAGGCTGCCGTTTATTAAAACAGCAGCCTCTTTGTCTTTTGGATAAGGAAGGACTTTGATTTGAATGTTTTTATCGGTCAATGTGCAAATTGCGCCTTGCTGCGCGCTCCAGCGCTTTGCGCTGCCGCGCGGCACCGTCTACGTTGGCGATTACTTTTGTCAGGTCGATCGGCCTGCCGTTTGCATCCCGCGGCACGACAGGCACGAAATATCTCCTTCCAAAGCCGCCCGCAAAGATGCGGTCGACAAACTCCGCCAGCACGTTGACCAGCAGCCCCCAAAGCAGAAAGGGGATGGAGATGGCCGCTATGATCAGCGAAAACAAACTCGGCTCATGTACGGCCGACAGCACCAGCCCCAGCGAGATGGCAGAAGTGACCAACTGGATAAAATATTTGGTCATTTTTATAAATCGCAGTACCAGCGGACGGGGCCTGTCCTTCAAATTGATGCGGTAACTGGTAAAAGTGATAAAGGCCGAAAGACCGAACGCAATGCCGATCAGCACTAAGAGGACAATGCTCAGTGCGTTTGCAAAGGTCCGGTAATAGTACACGGCGTACACAGTGTAGGCCGTATAGCCGGTCAAAAAGATGCAGCTGAGGATGAACCGCGATTTTTTCAGTTTTGAAGTAAAACTCATAACATATCAGGCAATGCGCCTCAAAAATGCAGTGCGGCGGTAAGATCGACACCGTAAAAAGCTGTTTTTAAGGCAAATTTTGGAGAATGTCAACACTTTTTGCTCTTTCCCCTCTATCATACACAAAAATAGTGTAATTGGCAATCATTTTTTGTACTTTTTTGAGCGCTTTTGCAAAGAATCACTTTACAAGGCCGATTCCTTCGTGATAAAATAATACAGATAATATTTTTTTGACTGCCGCATCGGCAAACAGCGGCGCCCGGCCCGTTGTACGGGCTACGGAGGTTATTATGGCAAGCATCACCATTGACGAGAAGCTGTGCAAAGGGTGTGGGTTGTGCGCGAATGCCTGCCCCAAAAAAGTCATTGCGCTGAGTACGCATCGCATGAATGCGAACGGTTATTTTGTAGCGGAGGCACTCAATCCGCAAAATTGCATCGGCTGTGCCTTCTGCGCCATCATGTGTCCAGACTGCGCGATCGAAGTGGAGAAATAATCTTCCGCTTGGAAAGATCCCATTCCGCGCCCCGGCGGCGCGGCACTTGTAAGGAGCAAATATATGTCTAAAATTTTACTGCACGGCACGGAGGCGATCTGCGAGGGCGCCATCCGCAACGGATGCCGCGCTTTCTTCGGATACCCGATCACCCCGCAGAATGAAGTGCCCGAGTATATGTCCGTCAAAATGCCGGAGGTGGGCGGCGTATTTGTCCAGGCGGAATCGGAAGTGGCGGCGATCAACATGGTGTACGGCGCTGCGGGCGCCGGCACCCGCGCGATGACCAGTTCATCCAGTCCGGGCGTCAGCCTCAAGCAGGAGGGCATTTCCTATATCGCCTGTGCGCGCATTCCCTGCGTTATCGTCAATGTCATGCGCGCCGGCCCCGGCCTCGGCGGTATCCAGCCCGCGCAGGGCGATTATTTTCAGGCGACAAAGGGGGGCGGCCACGGCGACTATCACCTCATCGTGCTTGCTCCCTCGTCTGTACAGGAGGCGTGCGATTTTACCTATCGCGCCTTTGATCTCGCCGATCAATACCGCGTTCCCGTCATGATCCTTGCAGACGGCATGATCGGGCAGTTGATGGAGCCGGTCGAACTCCCGCCCATGCGCGACTTGTCCGAGATCCCCGAAAAAGATTGGGCGACGAGCGGGCATTACGGCAAGGAGCGCCGCGTGCTCAACTCACTGATCATCAAGCCGGAGGAGCTCGAGCCGCACGTCAATGCCCTGCAGGAGACGTATAACGAGATCTACCGCAACGAGCGCCGCGCCCTATCGTACAGGACGGAGGACGCCGAGATCGTGCTCACGGCATACGGTACGCCCGCGCGCATCGTCAAGAGCGCGGTCAACGAACTGCGCCGCAGGGGCGTCGCGGCGGGCTGCATCCGTCCGATCACCCTGTATCCCTTCCCTGATGATGCCTTTGCAGCGTGTGCCGCGCGCAGCTGCACGAAGGCATTCCTCTCCGTCGAGCTCTCGCTCGGTCAAATGGTCGAGGATGTGCGGCTCGCGGTGAACGGCAAGAAGCCCGTCTACTTTTACGGCCGGACGGGCGGCAATGTTCCGGATGAAGAGGAGATCGTGCGCGCCGCGCTCGATGCGCTCGAAAGAGCGGAGGCAGATCAATGAAAGTTTTTCAGAAAACGAAAATGCTGACGGATGCGCACCTGCATTATTGCCCCGGCTGTACGCACGGCATCGTGCACAGGCTGGTCGCGGAGAGCATCGAAGAGCTCGGCTTACAGGATAAATGCATCGGCATCGCGCCCGTCGGATGCGCGGTATTCGCTTACGATTATTTTAACTGCGACATGCAGGAAGCGGCGCACGGCCGCGCTCCCGCCGTCGCTACGGGCATCAAGCGCACCCATCCCGATAAGATCGTCTTTGTCTACCAAGGCGACGGCGACCTCGCTTCGATCGGTATGGCAGAGACGATCCACGCCGCCGCGCGCGGAGAAAAGGTGAGTATCATCTTTATCAATAACAGCATCTATGGCATGACGGGCGGTCAGATGGCGCCGACCACCTTGATCGGGCAAAAGGCGACCACCTGCCAAAACGGGCGCGATCCTGCCGTCAACGGCTATCCCATCCGCGTCTGCGAGCTGCTCGCCACTCTCGACGCGCCCTATTACATCGAGCGTGTCTCCACGCACGACGTCAAACATGTCCTCGCGGCGAAAAAAGCCATCAAAAAGGCGCTGCAATTTCAGGCAGAGGACCGCGGTTACTCCTTTGTCGAGGTGCTCGTTTCCTGTCCTACAAACTGGCATATGCGCCCTGTAGAGGCGCTCCGCTTTATGGGCGAAGAGTGCACAAAAACATTTCCGCTCGGCGTTTACCGCGATAAATCGCAGGGCTGAGCGCTCACTGAGCGACCTGCGCGTATCGGGCGGCCCTTTGCCGCGGCCGGCGCCGGGTCAAGTTTTTCGGAGGAAATCATCATGATCCGTATTCTATTGGCAGGCCAGGGCGGCCAGGGCGTACTCAGCGCCGGCAGATTCCTCGCCGAGAGCGGCCTGCATGAAGGCAAAGAGGTCTCCTATCTTCCCGCCTACGGGCCGGAAATGCGCGGCGGCACCGCGAATTGTGCCGTGATCATTTCGGAAGAAGAGATCGCCTCGCCGCTGTGCACTGTGCCGGATGTGCTCGTTGCCCTCAACAGCCCCAGCTTTCATAAATTTGCGTCCCGCGTCAAGTCAGGCGGCATCATCATCGTGAACGGCTCCATTTCAGACAGTTATGCCGGCCGTGACGACGTGTCCGTGTACGACATACCGGCCAACGACCTCGCCATCGAGGCGGGCGACGTGCGCGCGGCGAACATGGTCGTTCTCGGCGCGCTTGTCGCGCTGACGCATATGGTCGAGGAGCACAGCATCATCAATTGCCTGCGCGAAAAGTTTGTCGGCAAGCAGAATGTGTTTGCTTCCAACGAGCGCGCTTTCCGCCTCGGCATTGCGGCAGTTGCCCAAAAGTAGGCGGCTTTGCGGCGGGAGGAAAGCGATCCATCGATCCATAAAGTTTTGCGGCGCAGGAACTTTCCGCGCCGCTCTCTTTTTATTTGCATAGATACAGGCAATTTTTTTGAAAAACTTTTTCAAAAAAATTGAATTATTTTCAAAAAACCTATTGACAAATCAAAAAAGTGTGCTATAATAAAGGTACCAAAGGGGAAGAAATCCAAAAGCATCTTCCCCACGGTACAACTCAATCTCGCGGAGCGCGCGGCAGCCTTCTCCCCAAATCAAATTGCGGCGGTTTCCACCGGTAATGTGCACAGCGAACATCGCCGTAAGGGTCAGAGAGAGGTCGATTCAAAGGTTCTTTTGGAGGCTGTATCGCGGAAGGGTCGCTCTGCCCCGATCCACACGTCAGACAATCGGAAAAGAGCTGAAACTTGGGGGCAACGGCGCTTCGGCAATGCGGGGAGGGAGGTACTGTATGTACAGATCAGACTTACGCAAGCTTACAAAGTAGGAGGGCGGTCCAATGTACAGTTTTAAGAGAGGAACGGTTCAATAAGCGGGAGTTCCCCTTTCGCAAGCAGGCTGTTTTGTAGCTGCTGCAGCAATACGCAAATTTGAACAGAACGCTTTCATCCGTTTCGTACAACTGAATAACAACGAATCATTCGTATACGCCCGCAGAGACTGAAGGCTCTGCGGGCGGCTTGTCCCCTTGGCTCGGCGCCGCATTCGGCGGAAGCCGGCGAGAGGGAAAAAAGATGGATTTGGTTTGATCCGCGCGATGCGCGGAGGCTCCGATCGATTTGCGCCGTTAAGGGATATCGCCTTCGTTTCGGGCGGGCGCGCCGGCCGGGTAAAGCGCGGCGGAAGGCGGCATGGCACAGTCGGGCCGGCTTCCCCCATAGATCGCTGCGCACACGGGCTGTTCGTATAGGAGCCGATGTTTTGCGGTGAACCTGTCGCATGGCGGCGGGGTGCCGGGCTTGTGCCGCACGGTATGCGGCCGTATCTGTTCGATGCTTTTTATATGGCGGGCAAAGCCTGCCGGCAAGATTTCTCTTGTTTACGCTGTAAACGAGGGACTTTTGGATCAACAGCGGCATAGCCGACGCCGCCGCATGTTGCGGCGGCGCGCCGGGCGACCTCTTGGCTGCGGAAGGCAGGCAATATCCCTGCTTTGCGGGCAGCCGGGCGTGAGTGTAGGCAGGGGAGGGTCCCTGCGGCGCCGGAGGCAGTCGTTCGTCCGCCGGGGCAGTGCCGCAGCCGCCGAAGCTGCACGGTGCGGGTTTCCCCGATTCCGATTCCCCCGCGCGGCAGCAGAGGGCGGCACAATACGATTCCGTACGGAAGAATTCGGCCGGACGCACATGATTGTGCGTCCGGCTTTTATGCTGTATAGCGGGCAGACCGCAAAGTCCGCCGCTTTTGTATCGAAATTTGTGGGTAAAGCGTGTTATCCAAAAGAGCGAGGTCGTAGCCGATCGCCTGCGGAGCGATGGCGGAAGTCCGGACAGGTCGGCCTTTATAGCGGTAAGTGCAGGTGTTCGCCGCGGCGGGGCACGGTCAGGTACGTAAATCCAAGCTCTTTGAGCGCCGCACAGACGAGATCCCGCTTTTCGCCGATGCGTTCGGTATCGTGTGCGTCGGAGGCGAAGGATACCTCTCTCCCTCCCAGTTCGTAATATCGGGCTAAAATGTCGGTATCGGGAATAAAGGGGCTGCCCGCCGTCTTGGAAGAGGTGTTCACTTCCAAAATCTTTCCCTTGCGGACGATGCGCCGCAAAATTTCATCGATCACATCCGAAAAGTCAGCATAGCGCAGTTTGGGGTCGGGGTAGGTCGCGTTGCGCGAACAGTAGCCGATATGCGCCACGATGTCGTAGGGGTATGGTGCGTCCAAACTTTCGAGTACGCGGTACAGGTATGCGTTGTAGGCAAAGGCTTTGCTCCGCCCTTCGCAGTAGTGGGGAAAGTAACAGTCCATTCCGAGACAGGTGTGGATGCTGTTGATGATAAAGTCCGGCTTGTACTTTTCTGCTGTCCGGCAGTACCGCGTTAGGGAACGGCTGTCATGGTCGTAGCCGAACTCCGCTCCGATCAGGATCTGCAGCGTGCCGGCATATTGCCTTTGCAACGCGCGTGCCCGCGTGAAATAGGCCTCTTCGTCGATGGGCGGTACAGCCTGTCCGTCGATGCGCAGATCCATGCGGTCGTAGTCGTAGTTGAAGTGTTCCGAAATGCCGTAAATTTCCAGCTTCCGTTCCTGTGCTCGGGCGATCATCTCCTCAATGCTGCTGCGCCCATCGGGAGAGAATGTCGTGTGGGTGTGTATATCTGCTGTGATCATATCCGTTCTCCTTTTGCGCTACTATCATAATACTTTTTTGTCCGTTCGTCAAATAAAAAGGGGAGGGAAAACCCTCCCCTTCGCGTGCACTTATCCCACTTTGAAAATGTTCATCGTCGTGCCGGAATAATTGAAAGTGCCGCCGCTGGATATGATCTCCAGCGTAGTGGGGACACTTGTTACCGTGAGCACGAGCGATGCCGACTGTGCACTCGTCTCGTTGGCGGTCGTAAATACGTGCTGCGTAGAGGCCCCGTTTTGCGCCGTGCCGTTCAGCGTAAACTGCAGCAGATTGGTCTGCGGCAGCTGCGCGTTGACCAGTGGAGCAGCGGTGCCGTTGTAGGTCGCAAAGTACGTTCCCGGTTGCGAGATGGTAAATTGCGTCGTATTGTCCGTGTGCGTGAGCGCGCTGCCGTTCTGTGAGGCAGTACGGTCAAACACGATTGCCGCGTTGTTTGCTACCGCTTGCGTGGGCGTCGAATAGGACGTAATCGATTGCACTTCCGGCGCGGCTCCGGTCGCGCCCGTCGCACCCGTTGCGCCCGTTGCACCCGTTGCACCGGTAGGACCGGTGGGTCCAGTGGGACCCTGCGGGCCCGTTGCGCCCGTTGCGCCCGTTACGCCGATGGGACCCTGCGGGCCTGTTGCGCCCGTTGCACCGGTAGGACCGGTGGGACCCTGCGGGCCCGTTGCGCCCGTTGCACCGGTGGGACCGATGGGGCCCTGCGGGCCCGTTGCGCCCGTTGCACCGGTAGGACCGATGGGGCCCTGCGCACCCGTTGCGCCCGTTACGCCGATGGGGCCCTGCAGGCCTGTTGCACCCGTTGCACCGGTGGGGCCTGTGGGACCCTGCGGGCCCGTTGCGCCCGTTGCGCCGGTGGGACCGATGGGGCCCTGCAGGCCTGTTGCACCCATTGCGCCGGTGGGGCCGGTGGGACCCTGCGGGCCCGTTGCGCCCGTTGCGCCGGTGGGACCTGTGGGACCTTGCGGGCCCGTTGCGCCGGTGGGACCGATGGGGCCTGTGGGGCCCTGCGGGCCCGTTGCGCCCGTTGCGCCGGTAGGACCGATGGGACCCTGCGGGCCTGTCGCACCCGTTGCGCCGGTGGGGCCTGTGGGACCGGTGGGACCCTGCGGGCCCGTTGCGCCCGTTGCACCGGTGGGACCGATGGGGCCCTGCAGGCCTGTTGCACCCATTGCGCCGGTGGGGCCGGTAGGGCCCTGCGGGCCCGTTGCGCCCGTTGCACCGGTAGGACCGGTAGGACCGGTAGGACTGGTGGGGCCTGTGGGACCCTGCGGGCCTGTTGCGCCCGTTGCGCCGGTGGGGCCTGTGGGACCGATGGGACCCTGCAGGCCTGTTGCACCCGTTGCGCCTGTGGGGCCGGTGGGACCCTGCGGGCCTGTTGCACCCGTTGCACCGGTAGGACCTGTGGGACCGGTGGGACCGGTGGGACCGGTGGGGCCCTGCGGGCCTGTTGCGCCCGTTGCGCCGTAACCGATAGGGCCTTGTGCGCCGGTCGCACCCGTTGCGCCGGTGGGGCCTGTGGGACCGATGGGACCCTGCAGGCCTGTTGCACCCGTTGCACCCGTTGCGCCCGTTGCCCCCTTGGGGCCGGTCTGGCCGGCAGGGCCCTGCGGGCCGGTCGCTCCGCGCGGGCCCATGCTGCCGCGCAGCACGGCTGTCGCAGTGCGGCAGGGGCAGCAGATGTCAAAAAATTCTTTCTCGGTCATTCTTTTCATCCTCCGTTTTGCAGCGTGCGCGCAAAATATTCCCTGTTTTGTAAAAAATTCGGATCCTGCGGTTTGTATTGTCCTGCGCGCTCATTCCAGGCACAGGCGCGCTCTTTGTCGCCCAGCCTGTCGCAGCAGACGCACAGCCACATGCAGGGGATATATCCGCCGCAGTTCGGGTCTGCAAACCCGTTCCCGCATGTAGGACCGACATTCAACGCCAATTTATACCAAAACAGAGCGTCTGCAAACTTTTCCGCTTCGCGGCAGAGATCTCCCAAAGCGCAGCAGGTTTCCGCACGCGGCGGCGCATACGAAAAGCTGTACAGCAAAGCCCGCATTGCGGCATTCGGCCGACCGGTGCGGTGCAGACAGCGCGCTAAAGCGAGACAGGCAGAAATTTGATCTTCCACCCACCCCTCTCCGTGTAAAAAGTGCGCAAAAACATCGATCGCCGTGCGGTACAGTCCGCAGTCGGCCAATTCACGCGCAAAATAATACGTTTGCCTTGCGTTGGGCATTTCTCCATCGGCAAAGGCGCGCGCAAAAATGCGGATATTGCGGAAAGGGTCGCTCTTCGGCTTGCCGAGGTGGGTAACGGAAATGTTCGCGTGGGTGATTTTTCCTCCGGCGATCATATCCTCGTGCACTCGCCCCTGCCAAAGAGCGGTCCCTCGCCGCACGATGCGCGCCCGTTCGAAGGTGAGCGCGCAGCTTCCGTCAGCCGCGGGGATCACGGTGCGCAGAAAATAGCGGCCGATCGCCCCGGATAGCGTCTCTTTCAGTGCGCGCAGCGCCGCCGCGTCTTTTGGCAGCAGCACCTCGTCTGCGTCCAGCCACATACAGTAATCCGCCGTCGCTTTTGCAAAGCTGAAGTTACGTGCCGCTGCAAAATCCTGCCGCCAGGCAAAGTCAAAAACATCTTTCGTATACCGCCGAGCGATTTCTTTGGTTGCGTCTGTCGAACCGGTATCGACGATAATGATCTCGTCGAACACGCCGGCTGCGCTGTCTAAACAGCGGCCGAGCACGGCCGCCTCGTCCTTTACGATCATGCAAAGCCCGAGTGTCATCGCAGTCTCCTCTTTTGCGAAACAGGTCTCTTTTTGTCGCACCTGCACTATTATCGTACGGAAATTTTTTGGAGAAAGTGCAAAAACTTCTTTCTTTTTCATAAAAAATTTGCTATAATAATGCGTACAAGCGGGCGTGGGATCCGCGCGCGTGTCCGTAGCGCAATTGGATAGAGTGACAGCCTCCGACGCTGTAGGTTCCGGGTTCGATTCCCGGCGGGCACACCAAAAAGGGAGAGGGCAGACAACGGTCTGCCCTCTCCCTTTTTTGGCTGAGCCCGCCGTAGGAGCGAACGACGCGCGCCGTTCAAGCAGGGGAGAATGAAAATATGCCCCGCGCACCGTTCGTGCGAGGGCGCGGAGAGCCCGACACTCCGCCGAGAGATTCCGCTTGCGGGAAACGCGGTTACACGGCAGATGCCTCAAGAATGCGGGATGCACAAATTTGTGCATCCCGCATTCTTGGCGTTTGCCGAACGAATTTTATGACGAAATAAATTTTGCCCTATGAGACGGGTGGAAGATAAGCGCGGACAACCGATAGATGCCGTGGCACGGCCTGACGCCATGCATCCGCATAGTTGTTAAGACTCTCCCGGTAGCGGATGCCCCGTACAGGGGCATGGAGGGATCAGCGCATCGTTTCAAAACGGATGTCACAGGTGATGCGCACGTCTTGCAGCAAATTTTCTTGCAACGCCTCGTATTCCTTGGGGTGGAAGCGGTGCAGCTTTTGCTTGAGCGCAAACAGATCGCAGCCTGTCGCGTGCGCCTTGTCGGCCGCTGCGCGCAGCTCCTTTTCAAATCGTTCTTCTGCCGCACGCAATACATGGTCGGGGACGATCGCTGTCGCGGCAATCTCCGTCCGCGTTCCCGCTTTGTTTGCGTCCACGACCTGCGCTTGAGCGCGGATGCTGAATTCGAGGACGGGCAACGCTCCCTTTATCTGCAGTTTTTGTGATTTTTTTCCGATATCGATCTTCAAGTGATAGATCACTTCCCGGTCTCCCTCGTAGACGGTCACGTCGCCGAAGGCCATGTCTGTTCCGGAAACGGCGAGGTTATAGGCGAGCGTTTCTTCCGTCTCCAACAGGGCGGTCAGCTGTCCGCGCACGAACAGAGCCGTGCGCGAGGCATCGAATACGTCTGATGAGCCGCCGCTTTTGCCGCTGCCGGAACCGCCCGCAGAACTGCTGTTTCCGCTGTCGCCGCTCTGCCCGCCGCTTCCGCCTTCGCTCTTGGCTTGGGGCAAGGCGGAAAGCTGCGGTAAAAATCCGCTTTCCCCTTCCGAAAAGTAACCTTTGGCAAAATCGCGCAGGTTTGTCACCGAGACCAGGCCCGTCTTTTGAGCTTCGGCGGAGAGTACTTTGGCAATGGCTGCGGAGGCGAGGTCGCCGATGGGCGAGCCGGCGCCGAGAGTTTCTGCGGCGGTCGTCTCGCAGAGGGCCACCAGGCAGGAGTCTTCCACATATTCGCTGCGGAGGAAATAATCGAGGGCGCGGAATACGTTTTCCTGTGCGGTATCTTTGCCCAACAGGATCAGACTGCAATGTACGAGCGTAGGGAACCAGCCCGTTTTGCGGTTGAGCTCGGCGATCGCTTCGCCGACCGTTTCGGTGCCGCGCACGGTGACGTTGCTCGCCGTGTCTGCTCCGCTGGCATCCGGAACGGCGATCTGCGCGGTCACGTCAAAGCCTCCCTCTTCCGCCGCATCGATGCCGATCGCCGTGACGATCGCCGTTTTCTGGATGTCGATCAGGCCGAAATTGTTGGTAAAAAACAGCAACAGCAGCAGTCCTGTCGCAAACAGGAGCGCTTTTCTCGCAAATTTTTTCATGGATGCCTCTCGTTTAATGTCAGTTTTCTGCCCGCAGCGTCCGCCCCGTTTCCGGTGAAGGAGCGCGCGTGCGATCGGCGGCGGACAGATCTTTCCGCGGCGTTTTACCCTCTATGCCGTGGCTGCGGTGCGCCTTCTTTTCCCGCAGGAAGAGGGCGGCGAGCAGCGGCAGGCCATAGCCGAACAGCGCGAATACGGGCCACATCCGTTCGGATAAAAAGGTCTGCGCTTCGCGAAAGGCGGGGTTGAGGAGTACGGTCACGCCCAGCAGCAGAATGCTGACAATGGCAGCGTGCAGTGCGCGCGGCCCTCCGAATGCTTCGCCCAGACAATGTACGCACAGGCGTACGGGCACGCATGCGGAAATCACCAGAACGAGAGTGAGCCCGATGACGAACAGGAGATCGATCCGGCCCAGCGGTGTGAGCGCCGTCGCGTATTTAGAGATTTGCGCCAGCGCGTTGTGCTGCAAAAAGGAGATGTCCGCAAATACGGCGTAAAAGACTGCGAGGAAGGAGAGCGTCGCCGCCGCGCCGATCGCATAGGCGAGCAGCACTTTTTTGGCGCAGCCCTCTTTGTACTCGAAGTTTCCCACAAAGCAGAGCATGCAGGGCGCACCCGTATACCAAGGCAGCGAAAATAGCGCCGTCCTCGCCTGTTCGCCCATACCTCTCCCGAAGACGGGCAGCAGTGCCGAAAAGTCTGCGTCCGGCAGGGCAAGCAGCAGAAGGATCATAAAGCAGAGGGCAAATATGGGCAGGGCGATGTCCATCGTCCGCCCGAGCGCGCGCAGGCTCTGCGCGCCGGCAAAGAGGAGCAGCGCGAACAGAGGCGCAAAGGAGAGGAAGGAGGGCACGTTTTCGTACAGGATCTGCAGCACGAATCCGCGCTGTTCGAGCAGCGGCAGGACCGCCGCCAGCGCAAAGAAGAGCGCGAGGAGCAGCGCCGTCATGCGTGCGGCCGCTTCGCCCGCCCGTTCGCGCAGCAGACCGAAAAAGGTGCGCCTTGTCCGCCGCGCCAACAGCAGGAGGAGCAGCAGCACGGTGCCCTCCGCAATCAGGTTCCACAGCGCCGGCCAAAGGAGGTCGTTGCCGGCGCGGAAGGACAGGGTCGCCGGGTATACGATGAGGCGGGAAACGGGCAGGACCGCCGCCAGCCAAAAGCAGATCTGCCGAACATTCAGTTTATGCATCCTTTTCCTCCCCGGCCGCGTCTGCGGCCTGTCCGTCCGGCCCTTCGCCGGAGGGCTGTTCGTCCTCCCGGCCGGCTGCAGCGTCCCGCCGCAGTTTCAGGCGCGTGCGGTTTTTGCCGCGCAGCGCGCGCGGCCGCCGATCCAGCGCGGCGAGGTCCGCTTTGTACAGGGAATCTGCTAGGTCATGCCGGATGAGCGGCGCAAAGGGGGCGAGCAGCGGTACGCCGTAACTTTCCGCCGAAACGAGGTACCAGATCAGCAGCGCCGTCAGCAGTACGATGCCGTACGGGCCGATGCTGCCCGCTACGACCACATATAGGATGCGCACGAGGGAGAGGGTTCCCGTCAGGTCCGGCACGGTATAGGCGGAGATCCCCGCGATCGCCACGATGATGATGGCGGGAGAGGACACCAATCCCGCCTTTACGGCGGTATCGCCCAGCACGAGAGCGCCGATCACCGAGAGCGCGAGTGCAACATATTTCGGCATGCGCACGCTCGCCTCGACGAGGATCTCGAGCACGGCGAGCAGAAAAAACATCTCCAGCCCCGGCGAGAGGGGGATGCTGCGGATGCCGCCAGACACGATGATCAGCAGCCCGAAGGGGATCAGCCGCAGCCGGAACAGCTGCGCCGCCACGTACAGAGCCGGCAGGAAGACGGATACGCATACCGCGAACAGGCGCAGGATGCGGCTGACCGTCGCGCGATAGGGGGATACAAAGTAGTCCTGTGCGCTCTGAAAATCTTCCGTCAGCATGTAGGGCAGTGTCAGCGCGATGGGCGAACCGTCCGCCAGCACGGCGATGCGCCCTTCCAGCATCTTTGCGCACAGGATGTCCGGCTTTTCCGTCGTGCCAGCCTGTTTGAACAGGGAAAGCGGCCGCCGTGCGAGGAAGCGCGCAATGTAGGAGGAATCGGGCACCCCGTCGATGTCCGCCGCGCGGATGCGCGCCTCGATCGCCCGTATCGCCTTCTTGTCTGCGACGCCGTCGAGGTAGGCGATGGCCACCGCCGTTTGGCTGTATTTGCCTACATTCAGCATGATAAAGCGCAGGGCCGGCGTTTTCAGCCGCCGGCGGATCAGCCCCATATTCGTCTTGATGTCTTCAATGAATCCCTCGCGCGGCCCCTTGATGGCGATCGCCGTCTGCGGTTCCGCCACGGCGCGCAGGGATACCTTTTTTGTCCCGAGGATGAGCGCTCCCCGCACTCCGTCCACGAGCAGGGCGGGGTTGCCCGCTAAAATTTCTTTGCCGGCAGCGTCGAGATCGTCCGCCTCCTTCACTTCGGGGAACAGCAGTTTGCGCCGCACCTCTTCCCTCGTTTTCGGGGCGGGCGCCGCCGCGAGCGGCCGCGCGACCAGTGCGCCCAAAAGCTCTTTGTCGGTGATCCCGTCGGCGTATACCGCGGCGCAGGCGGTGCCGTCGCCTGCGGCAAATTCGTAGACGAGGATGTCTTCGGCGGGCAGGGCCTCTTTCAGCATCCGGAGATTGGCGCGGATGTCCGCGCCGAAAGTCTCTTGTTTGTCAGTCTGTTTCGTATCCACGCCGACAGTTTGTGTATCTCCTCTGAAAAATACAAGGGGATGGCAAAGATCCGCATTTTTCCGTCAAAAAAAGCCGCACGGCGGTTACCGTGCGGCAGAGGCGGCGGGTGAAGCCGCAAGAGAGATCGCCGTTTACTGCTCGAACAGGCGTACGGCGACGGCCGTCATGTCGTCGGGCGGGGTGCCGCCCGTGCGAGCGAGCGCCTCGGCGAGCAGGTCGTCGGCCAGGGCCTGCGGGTTTTCGGTGCGCCGCAGGACCAAAAAGTCGGCGATGTCCGTGCTCGAGCCGAATGCCGCGGTGATCCCGTCGCTGATAAAGAGGAGCACGTTGCCGTCCGCCAGCGTGCGTTCGAGCGCGGTGGGGCGCACCCCGTCCAGCAGGCCGAGGGGGAGAGAATCCCCCTCGAGGATTTCGATGCTCTGTTCTGCCAGCAAAAAGGCGAGGGGAGAGCCGATCTTTACAATGTCCGCGCGCCCGCTGTCCAAGTTTACCGTCGCCATGTCGATGCAGGCAAAGCTCTCTTCGCGGTTGAAGGAGAGCAGGCGGTTGACGGTGGAGAGCACCGTTTCCCCCGCCATGCCCGCCCGGTAAAAGCTCTCGATGAGGGATACGGCGCAGTCAGAAATGCGCCGCGCGTATTCGCCGCTGCCCATCCCGTCCGAGAGGGCGCACAAAAAGGTGCGCTCGTCGATGCGGATGACCGAGCAGGTATCTCCGCAGGCAGTCTCGCCCGCTTTGGTCGCGCTTGCAATGCCGAAAGCCGCGTCGTAGCGGGGCAGGCGGCGCAGCAGCCAGCATGTCTTGCCCGCCGTCAGCGCGTGTTTGGCGGCGATCGCCGTGCGGAAGCCGAGCGCTCCCTCCGCAATGGCGCGCAGCCGCTCGCCCGAAATGTTGGAGGCCGTGGTCAGATAGACTTCCGGTTCGCTCCCGCAGATGAGCGCTTCCTCGCACAGCACGCCCGCTCGCGAGAGGGCCAACTTCAGTTTGCGTTCCGCCTCCGCCTGAATGCCGACCGGCGCGCTCTGCTGCAGCGCCAGCGTTTTCAGCATCTCCGCGAGGCCGTGCGCCTGTTCGGCAAACATGCGCCGCCCCTGCGCCGCGTTTTCGTCGCCCACCGCGCGCTGCCGGTACTCAGCCAGCCGTTTGTTCAGCGAGAAGAGCACGGAGGAGGGATTGCGGCACTGGGCCGTCAGGGCGGCGGGCAGGTCGATCAGGTTCACTTTTCCCTTGGCGCAGCCGATGGCGACCAGTTTTGCCAGCCCCTCGTCAGCCTCCCGTCCGCAGCCGGCGCGCTTTTCGCATTGGGCGCACACCTCTTCGCGCACCGTACGCAGCAGGAAGTCCTGCGCATCCTCTTCCGGTTCCGTGTCCGAGTCCAGCGTCAGGAATACGTTTTCGATCTCCTTGAAGGCGGCGGAGATCTCGAACAGCCGCTCGCCGACGCGCGCGCGGTTGCGGTTGATGCTCGCGCGGGTCAGTTGCGGCTCGCCGATCTTGCGGAAGCGCGAATACACTGCCTGCAGCCATTTTTCGGGGATCAGGGCGAACAGCAGGCAGGGAATGAGCGGCACCAACATCTGCAGATAGAAAAATGGATCGGAAAAGGCAGCGATGCCCCCGCCGCCGACGAAGTAGTCGGTAAAGTAGCGCATAAAGATATCCGCGAGGAAGAGCACTGCCGCCGCGGGCACTTTGCCGGCGCGCAGCGCCGCTAAAACCAAAGCCGCGTACAGGACAAAGGCCGCCGTCGCCGTCAGCTGCGGGGTGGCAGCGGCCGCACTCTCGCATACGGAGATGGGCAGGGAAAAAACGAGGGAGCACAGCACCGCGTCGCTGCTGCGCAGCAGGACGCAGCAGAGGAGCAGCGCCGCAAGAGCGATCCCTTCGTAGACATAGCTGCCCAGGCAGTTGTACATGCCGATGCCCGCCGCCGCGATGGCGGCGCCGCAGAATACGAGTTCTTCCGGCGCGAGGCGGCAGCGCCCGGCGCGGTAGAGCAGGCAGCGCAGCGCTCCCACGAAGACGAAGCAAAGGCCGAACAGCACCAGAGAGACCAGCGCCGATTTTATGTAATCTCCGTATACGAATTGCCCGTACAAGAACAAAAAGGGGAGTACGGCGGCAAAAAATATGAGCACAGCCTCCGCCCGGATGGGCCGCCCCAATCGTTCAAACAGGAAAAAGGCGCCTCCCACGATGACCGCCTGGATCACCACGACGAGGAAGGGATACCCTCCGCCCAGCAGGCTCAGCCCGCCCGCCAAAATAAAGATGCCCGTCATGGGCAGAGCGGGCAGGCCGCAGGCGAGCGCCGCAGCGAGCAGCGCCAGGGAAAAAGGTTCGAAGCTGTCCATCGTAAAGTTCAAAAACAGCATCCCGAGGAAAAACGCCAGGTAAAACAGCGCCGTCTCGTATCCGTATTTCAGGCGGAATTTTTGCGTCATACAAACTCCGTGCGCAGCCGGTGGCCGCGTCTCATGGTTTTTGTCCATCATACCATGCGCGCGCCCGAACAATTTGAAAGCTATTGTCGAAAGTTGGATGATTACAGCGCGAAAGATACTTTCACCCCCGCCGCGGCGGAGGTCACGCTCTTTTATGCCGATTTGTGAGGAGACGGGCGGCACCTCCCTGCAAGTTTTGCCGGCGCGCCGCTGTTTCTGTTGTATGTCTTTATCTGTAAAAATTGACCCGTATTCATCCAACGGGTCAATTTTTTGCACAGCTTGCCTCAAAGGGTTGCTTCGATAAAAATTTTATTGTCTCGATCTTTATGAAACGCCCCCGCGGCGTCAGCCGCAGGGGGGGAGGTCGCTTATTTTTTTGTCGCCAGGTACACCATCAGCACGGCGATGTCTGCTGGGTTGACGCCCGAAATGCGCCCCGCCTGACCGAGGTTTTCCGGCCGGATCTTGTTCAGCTTCTGCCGCGCTTCCAGCCGCAGTCCGCCGATCTGCTCGTAGTCGATGTCGGGCGGCAGCTTGCGCTCTTCCAGCTTTTTTGACTTTTCGATCTGTTCAAGGCTGCGGCGCAGGTACCCCTCGTACTGCACGTCGATGACGGCCGTCTCCTTGTTCGCGCGGCTCTCGCCCGCGAGGATGCCGAACTCCGCTTCGATCTCCGCTGCGGGGATGCCGCGGCGCAGCATGTCCGCATAGGAAACGCCTCCCTGCGGGTCGGAAAATCCGTGTGCCCGCAAAAAAGCGGAGCAGCGCGCGGGCGGCACGCGGCCGTTCAGTTCTTCGGCGATGCGCGCGAGCGCCTCTTTGCGCTTCAAAAAGCGCGCGTACCGCTCTTCGGTCACCAGGCCCGCGTCGTATCCCTTTTGGGTGAGGCGCAGGTCGGCGTTGTCCTGCCGCAGGCAGATGCGGTATTCCGCGCGGGAGGTCATCATGCGGTAGGGTTCGTTGGTGCCCTTTGTCACGAGGTCATCGATGAGTACGCCGATGTACGCCTCGTCGCGGGTGAGCACCAGCGGCGGTCTGCCCCGCAGCTGCAGCGAGGCGTTCAGCCCCGCGATCAGTCCCTGAGCGGCCGCTTCCTCGTATCCGCTCGTGCCGTTGATCTGCCCCGCCGTGTACAATCCCTTTACCCTTTTGTATTCCAGCGTGGGCAGCACGTCGAGGGTGTCGATGCAGTCGTATTCGATGGCATAGGCATAGCGCATGATGCGTACGTTTTCCAGCCCGGGCACGGTGCGGTACATCTCCCGCTGTACGTCGTGGGGGAGGGAGGAGCTCATGCCCTGTACATAGACCTCGTTCGAGTCGGCACACTCCGGTTCGAGGAAGATCTGGTGCCGCTCCTTGTCCGCAAAGCGCACCACCTTGTCCTCGATGGAGGGGCAGTAGCGGGGGCCGGTGCCCTTGATCATGCCCGAAAAGAGGGGGGAACGGTGCAGGTTGGCGCGGATGATGGCGTGCGTGCGCTCGTTGGTGTAGGTCAGGTAGCAGGGCGTCTGTTTCTGCGGGACATCGCCCGAGAGATAGGAGAAGGGGTATACGGTCGGGTCCCCCTCCTGGATCTGGCACTTGGAGTAGTCGATGGTGCGCCCGTCCACGCGCGCGGGCGTACCCGTCTTGAACCGCCGCACCGAGAAACCGAGGCCGATCAGATTTTGGGTCAGTTGGGTCGCGGGGGCAAAGCCGTTCGGCCCGGAGCTTTGGCGGAATTCGCCCGCAATGACGGCGCCGTTGAGGTATACGCCCGTCGCCAATACGACGGCCCTCGCCGCGATCTCTTCGCCGTAGGTGGTGCGCACGCCGCACACCCGCCCGCCCTGTACGAGCACTTCCGCCGCCTCGCTCTGGCGGATGGTCAAATTTTCCGTATTTTCCAGCGTGCGCTTCATCTGCGCATGGTAGGCATGCTTGTCTGCCTGCGAGCGCAGGCTCTGCACCGCGGCGCCCTTGCCCGCGTTGAGCATGCGCATCTGCAGCGCCGTTTTGTCCGCATTGCGGCCCATTTCGCCGCCCAATGCGTCGATCTCGCGAACCAGGTGTCCCTTTGCCGTGCCGCCGACGGAGGGGTTGCACGCCATAAAGGCGATGCTGTCTAAATTCAGCGAGAGCAGCAGCGTCTGTATGCCCGTGCGCGCCAGTGCCAGCGCCGCTTCGCAGCCCGCGTGGCCGGCGCCCACCACCACGGCATCGTATCCGGTTGTCGTAAATCTGTTCGTCACGTCCATATCGTCTGTCCCAAAAAAGAAGGCATTGCGCCGCGCACAATGCCCTGCGGCGGGGCGGCGCTCTGCCTGCGCCCGCTCTTCGTGCTTATTGTTTGAGGATGATGTTGCGGATGTCTTCCACCTCTTTGGCGAGGTGGTCGTTGATCTTGACTAAATTGGCTACCTTTTCGCGCGAGTGGATCACCGTCGTGTGGTCTCGCCCGCCCAGCGCTTCGCCGATGGAGACGAGCGGGATGTTCAGGATCTCGCACATCAGGTAGGCGCAGATCTGCCGCGGCTGCACCAGCTCCTTTTTTTTGCTCTTGCCGAGCAGTTTGTCCTTTTCCAATTTATAAAAGGCGCACACGCTGGCGATGATCTTGTCCGCCGTCACCGCTTCGTGCTCCTCGCTGACCGCCTCGTTGAGCGCGGTCGCCGCCAGCTCGAGGGTGATCGGCTTTTCGTGCAATTTGCTCGCAAAGATGACTTTCGTCAGCCGGCCTTCCAGCGTGCGCACGTCCGTGCCCGAGTCGCGCGCCAAAAATTCGAGCACGTCCGGCGGGATGACTGCCTTGCGCTCGTACGCCTTCTGTTTGAGGATGGCGATCTTCGTCTCTGCATCGGGCGGCTGGATGTCCGCGATCAGCCCGCCCTCGAAGCGGGTGCGCAGCCGCTCTTCCAGGGTGGCGATCTCCTTGGGCGGGACGTCGGAGGTGAGCACGACCTGCTTGTTGTCCGCCTGCAGCGCGTTGAAGGTGTGGAACAGCTCTTCCTGCACCGCCTGTTTTTTGGCGAGGAACTGCACGTCGTCGATGAGCAGTACGTCCACGCTGCGGTAGCGGTTGCGGAACTTGGCCTGGCGGTCGCGGTTATTCCCCTTGTTGAGATAGATGGAGTCGATCAGCTCGTTGATGAACTTTTCGCAGGTGGTATACAGTACCCGCAGCGAGGGCTTGTGCAGGGCGACGTAGTTGGCGATCGCCTGCAAAAGATGCGTCTTGCCCAGGCCGGAGGCACCGTATATGTACAGGGGATTGAAGCTGGAACCGGGCGCTTTTGCCACCGCTTTGGCCGCGGCAAACACGAATTCGTTGCTCTTGCCCGCCACGAAGGATTCAAAGGTAAAGCGCGGGTCCACGCTCGCGGCGGCAAAGTCCTCGTCCGCCTCGTCGTCGATGCTGGAAAAGAACACGTCGTCGCTGCCGTCCACCACCAGCTCGAAATCGGTGATGCCCGTGTCCGCCTTTTTAAAGGCTTCCTTCATCTTCTCGGTCAGGTTTTTGCCGATAAAGTTGGCAAAAAACTCGGTGTCCGTCCGCAGCACGATCTTGGTGTCCTCCACGTCTACGGGCACCAGTTTGGAGATATAGGTGTTGTAGGTAATGGGGGACAGGCTGGCCTGCAGCGCCTCGCGGATCTGCTTCCACAAGATCGAATACTGATTGTTTTCGGACATACACACCTCGCAACACTTTGTCTTTTTTCGTAAAATATGGTATAATAAACGGGATGGGACCGATGCGGCGGCCGCATCGGGCGCGTCCCCTCGGCGCGCGATCCCCCTATTTTCAGGATAGCTCCCTTATTATAATATAAAACGGCAGGAAAAACAAGCTAAAATGCCGTAAAATTGTGCGGAAAATCTTTGCTTTTGCGGTGACGGAATGCGGATCAGGACCCTTACCCTCCAAAACTTCAGAAATTACGAGGACGAGACCTTTGCCTTTGACGAGGGCATCAATGTCCTGTACGGCCGCAATGCGCAAGGCAAGACCAACTGCGCCGAAGCCGTCTTTTACCTGTGTACCGGCACCTCGCCCCGCGCCCGCAAGGACAGGCAGATGATCCGCGCCGGGCAGGAGAGCGCCCGCGTCGCCGCCCTCGCCGAAACCCGCTTCGGCTCGGTGCACATCGAGGCGGAGATCTTTGAAAACCGCCGCGAGATCCGCATCAACGGCAGCAAGATCGCCCGCAATGCGGACTTGCTCGGCAATATCGACGGCGTCTTTTTCAGCCCGGGCGAACTGCGCATCGTGCAGGACGGGCCGGAGGAGCGGCGGCGCTTTCTCAACGTGTCCCTCTCGCAGATGTCGCGCAGCTACTATACCGCGCTCGTCCGCTACAACAAGATCCTGGAACAGCGCAACGCGCTGCTGAAAAACCGCGACCTCTCCCTCGTGTTCGAGACGCTGCCCGTGTGGGACGCGCAGCTGTGCCGCTACGCCGCGGAGATCGTCCGCCGCCGCGGCGAGTACATCGCCATGCTCTCCCCCCTCGCCGCCGAGCGGCATGCCCGCCTGACCGACGGGACCGAACAGCTGGAGATCTCTTCCGACCGCCGTTACAGCGGGGACGAAGGGGAGATCGAGAGCGCGCTGCTGCGCGAATTTTCAGAAAATTACGAGCGGGACGTCCGCCTCGGCTTTACAGCTTCCGGCCCGCACCGCGACGATTTGAAGATCCTCATCGGCGGGAAGGAGGCGCGCGTCTACGGTTCCCAGGGGCAGATGCGCACCGCCGCGCTCGCCCTCAAGCTGGCCGAAGTGGAGATCTTCCGCCGCCTCTCGGGCGAACCGCCCGTGCTCATCCTCGACGACGTGATGAGCGAGCTCGACCTCGCCCGCCGCCGCAAGCTGCTCGCCGAAGTGGAAGGGTTGCAGGCCATCCTCACCTGCACGCATACCGAAAAGGTGCTCTTCGGCAAAGAGGTCAACAAGATCCGCATTGCGGGCGGAAAGATCTGCCGCCCCGCGCCCCGCCGCAAAAAGGGAGAATAAAACCCTTCCGCCCCGCGCCCCGCCGCAAAAAGGGAGAATAAAACCCTTCCGCCCGCGCATACTCTTTTCGGGAGGAGCGGGAAAATGGGCGAAATTTGCCGAAAAGTGTCCAAACTTTGCCTGCTCGCAGTCGCTGCGGGCATTTTTTTTACAGCGGGCGGGGCAGCCGCACAGGGTACGCCCGGCCGTATGCCGGCGGGTACATCCGTGGGCGGGGTCGACGTGTCCGGCCTGCGCCTCGGCGAGGCGTGTGCGGCCGTCGGCGAGGCGCTGCGCCATGAGTTGGACGGATATACATTGACCGTGCGCGCGGGAGGGAGAAAGTACGTCTTCCGTCCGCCCGAGATCGGGTGGAGAGCGGATATCGCGGGGGCGGCGGAGCGCGCCCTGCGCGAGGGCGGCGCGCAGCCATTGGAAAAGGAGCGGGTGTTCGTGCGGGAGGAGGCCGTCCTCGCGCGCATCTGTGCAGACGTCTACCGCAAGAGTGCCCCCGCGCTCGCCCTCTTCGATGCGGAGGCGGAAACACCCTTTACCTTCGTGCGGGAACGGGTGGGGCAATATGTCGACGGCGCCGCTTTGAAAGAGGAGATCGGCGAGGCGCTGCGGGACGGGCGTCGGGAGGTGCGCGCGCGTTTGGTGCGCGTGACGCCCGCCCGCACGCTGGCGAAAGTGCGCGCTTCGGCGTCGCTGCTCGCCTCATACACCACGCACTATGCCGAGTCCAACGCGGGCAGGGCGCACAACGTCGCGCTGGCGGCGTCCCGCCTGAACGGCAGGGCCATTGCCCCCGGGGAAGTTCTCTCCTTCAACGCATGCGCGGGCGCGCGCACCGAAGGCAACGGTTACCGTGCCGCGCCCGTCATTTTAGAGGGCAAGTTCGTTTCGGGCGTGGGCGGCGGCGTCTGCCAGGTGAGCACCACGCTGTACAACGCCGCACTGCTTGCGGGGCTGTCCGTCGCCGAATATCACCCGCACAGCTTAGCCGTCGGTTACGTTCCGCCCTCGCGCGACGCGATGGTCAACGGCAGTGCGTGCGACCTGAAATTGCGCAACGCGACCGGCTTTCCCGTCCGCATCGTCGCGCGGGCCGAGGGAGGGGCCCTCACCGTGCGCGTCTACGGGCAGCGTTCCCCCGTTTCGTATGCGATCGAGAGCGAGGTCGTCGAACGCATCCCCCCGCCCGATCCGCAGGTGAGCACGGAGGAGGGCGTTGCCCTGCGCACCCCCAAGGAGGGGGTGCGCTCGGTCGCCTACCTCGTCCGCCGCGAACCGGGCAAGCCGGAGGTGCGCACCCGCCTGCGGCGCGACAGTTACGCCCCCGTGCGCGGCGTCGTCCGCCCGTCCGTTCAGGAAGAGGGCGCGGCGTAAGCGTGGATAGGAGCAAAAGCCCTCCGGCGGCACTTTGCGCCGCCGGAGGGCTTTTGCCGCGCGCTGTTTTTATAGGATCGGCATAAAAAAGCGCTCTTTTGCTCGAAAAGGGTGAGCCGAAGCAGAAAAAGCGGCTCGTTTGCCGGCAAAGGATTGACGGGCGGGCAAAAATCGGTTAAAATAGAAAGAAAAGTCTGCCGCCGCATGCGCGCAGACAGAGGGGGGCCGCATGACCAAAAAGACAGCACCGCCTGCAACGGAAGAGGAAGTCCTCGCCGATATGCGCCGCCGCGGCCGGCGCGCGCTCATCATCAATTTCGTGCTGCAGGGCATCACCCTCATCACGGCGGCGGCCTCGCTCATCCTCTATTTTATATCAGACGAACACGGGCTGGACGTCACCATCAACCACATTGTCCAGTGTGCGCTGGCGCTCATCGTCTTCAATGTGCCGCCCCTGCTCGAGCGCAGATTCCGCTGCTATATCCCGAATTTCATCACGGTCACGCTGTATGTATTCGCCTTCGCGCACTTCGTGCTGGGCGAGATCTTCCGCGCCTACGACCACGTCTTTTTATACGATAAGATACTGCATACGACGGGCGGCGTCATCTTTGCGTTGCTCTCCTTTTCCGTCGTCTGGCTGATGAACCAGTCGCGCGACGGGCACGTCAAGCTTTCGCCCTTCTTTATCGTGCTGTTCACCTTCTGCTTCACGCTCGCCGTCGAGTACGTCTGGGAGCTGATCGAGTTCGGAGCCGACCGCCTGTTCGGCGCGAATATGCAGCGCTGGCAGGACAGCATCATCCAAGATGCGGAGATCTTCGTGAACGGGGAGGCTGTCGAGGGGACGGCACATTCCATCCCGTACGGCAACGGCCTGCGCGATTCGATGGAGGATATGATCGTCAACATCGTCGGGTGCCTTATCGTATGCGTATTCGCCTATATCGGCATGAAAAAGAAGCCGAATTGGTTTGAAAATAAGGTCATCCTCACCGAAAAACAGTTTAAGCGCATGGTGCGCGAGCTGGCAGAGCGCAATGCCGCCGCGGGCAGGGCCGAGGGCGCTGTGCCCGCCGAACAGGCAGTTTCGGCTGGCGGGGAGAGCGCGGCTGAGGCAGCCGGGGAGATCGTCCCGCCGGAAGAGTGCGCGCAAGGGACCTCGGACGAAGGAGAAGAGCAAAAATGAAGTTTATCGAATGGACGGTACATACCACCACCGCGGGGAGCGACCTCGTCGCGGACGTGCTGTGGGACCATACCAACTACGGCGTCACCGTCTGCGACATCAACGACGTCATCGCCCTGCAGAGCGACAAGCGCACCTTTTGGGACTACATGGACGACGACCTCGCCGAGCAGGCAAAGTCTGCGGGAGATGTGCTCGTCAAGTGCTATCTGCCCGTCGACATCGCGGACGCGGAGATCGCCAAGATCAACGCGGAGCTGAGCGCGCTGCGCGAGCGCGGCGCCGGGTTCATCGACTTCGGCACCTTTGAAACGGGCCGCCGCGAGATCGAGGGGGACGATTGGATCGACGTATGGAAGAAGCACTTCCGCCCGTTGCACATCGGGCAGCGCATCGTCATCTGTCCCGAGTGGATCGCTTACCGGCCCAAGCCGGAAGAGGTAGTCGTCTCGCTCGACTCCAACATGGCTTTCGGTACGGGCGAGCACGAAACGACATCCATGTGCCTCGAATTGTTGCAGAAGTACCTGCATCCCGGCGACACCGTCGTAGACGTCGGCTGCGGCAGCGGCATCCTCGGCATCGCTGCCGTCAAACTGGGCGCGCGCTTCGCATATCTGACGGACATCGACTACGTCGCGGTGCGCAGCGCCGAGCATAACGCTTCCCTCAACGGGGTTGCGGAGCAGGTCAAAGTCGCCCTGTCCGATCTGTTGGAAGGAGCGGATATCTGCGGCGAGATCATGACGGCGAACATCACGGCAGACATTCTCTGCCGCCTTGCGGACAGCATCCCGAAAAATTTGAAGGAGGGCGGTACGCTCATTTTGAGCGGCATCATCGAGCCCAAGCTCGCACAGGTCATCGCCGCGTACGAAGCGCAGGGCCTGACGCTGCTCGAACAGCGCCGCCAAGGGGAATGGTTCGCCCTCGCATTCCGCAAGGGCGCATAGAGGAGGGAGCATATGGGATTTTTCGGAAAGATCATCGGCGCGCTCAAAAAGACGCGAGACAATATTTCATCCAAACTGGCCGCCCTGTTTTCGAGGGGCATCGGCGACGATTTTTATGACGAACTGGAGGAGATCCTCATTTCCGCCGACATCTCCGTCACCACCGCCGAGGAGATCGTCGGGCAGATCCGCGAGGAGGCCCGCCGCGAAAAGCTCAAGGACAAGGAGTACGTCGTCAATTTGCTGAAGGACGTCATCGAGGACATCCTCAACGAGGCGGAAGTGCCGGATATACAGTATCCCGCCGTATTCATGCTGGTGGGCGTCAACGGCGTCGGCAAGACGACGACCATCGGCAAGCTCGCCAATTATTTCGTAAAGGAAAAAAAGAGCGTTACCCTCGCCGCGGCAGATACTTTCCGCGCGGCGGCGGCGGACCAGCTCACCGTCTGGGCGGACCGCGCCAAGGTGCGTATCGTCAAGCACGAGGAGGGGAGCGATCCGTCCGCCGTCGTGTTCGATGCCGTTTCCTCCGCCAAGGCCAAAAATACGGATGTCGTCATCGTGGATACGGCCGGCCGCCTGCACGTCAAGGCCAACCTGATGGCAGAATTGCAGAAGATGGACCGCGTCGTCGCGCGCGAGTATCCGGAGGCACACTTTTATAAACTGCTCGTGCTGGACGCCACGACCGGCCAAAACGCCCTTTCGCAGGCCAAGATTTTCGACGAAACGGTCGATCTGGACGGCATCGTACTCACCAAGCTGGACGGCACGGCCAAGGGCGGGTTCGTCGTATCGCTGTGCGGCGAGCTGCACATTCCCGTCCTCTTCGTCGGCACCGGCGAAAAGATGGACGACCTGCAGCCCTTTGATGCGGAGGAATTTACCGAGGGCATCGTCTGAACTTGACCGAGAGGAGAGTGTATGCGGTTTGATATCGGGCAGGGTTTCACCCCCGCAGAGCGCAACGCGCTCATTCGCTTTGCCGTTGCCGTCGGTACGCGGGCAAAGTGCGCCACGCGCTCGCTGCTGCGCCCGCTGAAGATACGCGATCTGCAGTCCGCCCTCCGCGAACAGGAAGGCGGGCATCGAAAAATCATCGAGGAATACAGCCGCAAAGCGGCGGAGTACGAGGCAGGCGTCACGCCCCTGTCCGAGGCGGCGCTGTCCTTTTTTGAGGGCGCGCCGTCCAAGGAGCACTTTGCGGCTTACTGTAACGACATCATTCGTCAGGAGCAGGAAGTGCTGCGCCGCAGCCGGCGCGAGTATCAGATCTCCGTATCTTACGGCTTTCTGCCCCGCAAGCTGCTGCGGTTTCATCGGTCGCTGTCGCCGCGCGTCACTTTCGGGTATTCGAACGTCCTGCACGAGGAATGCGATTTTGTGCTGACCGACGAGGTGCGCCGCGCCTTTTTAGCGTCGTCTTTGGCGGAACTGCCCCAATATAAAGGCGATTGGACGCACGATTTCGGCTATGTGTATTTCGGGTCTCTGATCGAGCTCTTTTACGAGGATCTCACCGTATTTGCGGGCGAGCGCTGTATCTTGGAGACCGTCTCTCACGAGGGGATATGCGGGGCAGACTTTACCGATGAAGAGCTGGAGCGCTTCCTCGCTTGGGAGGGGAAGCCGGCAGCCCGCCGCAAACTGGTACAAAAGCTGCGCGCTGCGGGCAGAGAGGCCGAAAAATGATTTTTTTCCGCCTCGCGTTTCTGTTTATGGTCGGTTCTGTGGGCGGATGGGTGCTCGAATTGTTTTTCCGCCGCCTTTTCAGTACAAAAAAATGGATCAATCCGGGCTTTCTCAACGGGCCGTACCTGCCCATGTACGGGGTGGGTACGCTGCTCCTGTACGGCGCCTGCTTTCTGCCCCTTCCGCGGTGGGCGCTCGTACTCGTACTGCTCGTTTCGCTCACGCTGCTCGAGTATATCACCGGCCTCATATTTATCAAGGGCATGCACATCAAACTGTGGGATTATTCCAAGCAGTGGGGCAACGTGCAGGGGATCATCTGCCCGCTCTTCTCCCTCTTGTGGGGCGCCGTCGCGGCGGTATTCGTATATTTTTTGTTCGGGCCGCTGCACGCGGGGGCGGTTTGGGCGGCGGAAACGTCCTGGATGATCTTTTTGATCGGCGCGTTTTACGGGATCTTTTTTGTCGACCTGTGCATCAGCTTTAACGTTTCGCTCAAATTGCGCCGCGCCGCCGTCGAATGGAAAGCCGCCATCGAATATGAACAGTTCAAGGCTGCCCTCAACGATCGCCGCAGACAGCTGCGGCAGAGGCGGCGCTTCCTGTTCCCGTTTGCCGGCGTGCCGCTGCGCGAAGCCGCGCACGACTGGTTAAAAAAGCAGAGAGAGGCCCTGCGCACACTGCTGGATGCGAACAAGCGGGGCGGCAAGCGCTGAGCGGCGGGCTAAGGCCAAAACGTCCGTTTTATTTTATAGAGGAGGGTCGCGGGAGGCGGCGCATGAAAAATCTGAAATATCTGCAGCTGTTTGACGCTTACGGCCCGCTCTTGACGGAGCACCAGCGCGAACTGTGCGAATTGTATTATATGTGCGATTTGTCCTTGACCGAGATCGCCGAGCAAAAGGGGGTATCCAAACAGAGCGTTTCGGATACTCTCGCCAAGAGCCGCGCCCTTTTGGACGCGTACGAAGAAAAACTGCACCACAACGAGATCAACCAAAGGGAATCGCTCGCCGTGTCCGCCATGCTCACGCGCGTGCTGCGCGCTTTGGAAACATTTGAGCGAGTTCATCCCGAATATACCGAAGAGATCGAAAAGATCGTATCGCTGCTGCAGCTCGATACCGAACATTCTGCGGTCATCACCACCCGCAGAGATCCGGGCGAGCCCGATTGACGCGCCGACGGCGCAAAGGAGGGGCCGAATGGCACTGTTTTCCTCTCTCTCTGAGAGACTCAATCACATCTTTTCCAAACTGACCAAGCGCGGCAAGCTGACCGAGCTGGAGATCAAGACGGCCATGCGCGAGGTGCGCGTCGCGCTGCTCGAAGCGGACGTCAACATCTTCGTCGCCAAAAAGTTCATTGCCGACGTCTCCGCAAAGGCGGTGGGGCAGGAGATCTTACAGAGCCTCAATCCCGCCCAGCAGGTCATCAAGATCGTCAACGAAGAACTCATCGCTCTGATGGGATCCTCCAACGCCAAGCTGGAGGTGGCCGATAAGCCGCCTACGGTCATCCTGATGTGCGGCCTGCAGGGCGCCGGCAAGACGACGCTGTGCGGCAAGCTCGCCCTGCTCCTCAAAAAGCAGAACAAAAAGCCTCTGCTCGTCGCGGGAGACATCTACCGCCCCGCCGCCATCCATCAGCTGCAGGTCGTGGGCGGCAAGGCGGGCGTCGAGGTCTTCGAAAAGGGCACGCAAAGCCCCGTCAAAACGGCGAAACAGGCGGTCGAGTACGCCCGCTCGATGGGGTACGACACCGTCATCGTCGATACGGCCGGCCGCCTGCACATCGACGAGGCCCTCATGCAGGAACTGGAAAATATCCAAAAAGAGGTACAGCCCGACGAGATCCTGCTCACCGTCGATGCCATGACCGGCCAGGACGCCGTCAACGTGGCGGAAACGTTCAACAAGCGTCTGAGCGTGACGGGCGTCATCCTGACCAAGCTGGACGGCGACACCCGCGGCGGCGCCTGCCTCTCCATCAAGGCGGTCACGGGCAAGCCGATCAAGTTTATCGGCGTGGGGGAAAAGCTCACCGACCTCGAGCCGTTCTATCCCGACCGCATGGCCTCCCGCATTTTAGGCATGGGCGACGTGCTCTCCCTCATCGAAAAGGCGCAGGAGGCGGTCACCGAAGAGCAGGCCAAAAAGATGGAAAAGAAGCTGCGCGAGGCGTCCTTTACGCTGGAGGATTATCTCGAGCAGTTCGAGTCCCTCAAAAAAATGGGGGGCATCGCCCAGGTGATGAGCATGATGCCGGGCATGGGCAAACTGAAGATCAAGGAGAGCGACTTCGACGAGCGGCGCGTCGAGCGCATCAAGGCGATCATCCTCTCCATGACCAAAAAGGAGCGCGAAAAGCCGGAGATCATCAATTCTTCCCGCAAAAAGCGCATCGCGGCCGGTTCGGGCACCAACGTGCAGGATGTCAATCAGCTGCTGAAGCAGTTCGAGCAGACAAAGGTCATGATGAAGCAGATCCGCTCGGGCAAGCGGCTGCCGTTTATGCGCTGAGGATTCGGTTAAAAATTGCGCGCCTGTCAAGTAAAAATGCTTGACAGGCGCGCCTTTGTCTGCTATAATCGTGCGGTAAAAACAATTTTATCACGATAGGAGTACACCACCATGGCAGTTAAAATGAGACTGACGAGATTGGGCGATAAAAAGTCCCCGATCTACCGTATCGTTGTCGTCGACAGCCGCAAGGCGCGCGACGGCGAGTATATCGAAAAAGTCGGGCACTACAATCCGACCGCGCAGCCCGCAGAGATCACCATCGATGCCGAAAAGGCAAAGAGCTGGCTCTCGAAGGGCGTGCAGCCGACCGAAACCGTCAAAGCGCTTCTCGTGCATGAGGGCATCATCGAAAAGTCCGCAAAACTTTCCGCTCCCCGCACCAAAACGAGAAAGAAGAAGTAATCGCCTGCGCGGAGGGACCCGAATATGCTGGAGCTGGTCAAGTACGTCGTCGAGCAGTTTGCCGAGTTCAAGGATCAGATCGAATACCGCGTCGAGGACAAGGGCAGCGTGACGGAGATCGTCGTTTTGCTCGAGGAATCGGACATGGGCAAGGTGATCGGCAAACAGGGCAAGATCGCCAAGGCGCTGCGCACGCTCGTCCGCTGCGCGTCGGCGAAGGAAGGCAAAAAATACAATATCGAGATCAAGGAAAAGGGCAAGGACGCCGAATGAGCGCCCGCGCCTTCGGCGGGGGAAAGATCGCTTGTCAGCGGCCTTTCCCCCGCTTGCTTCCGAGGAGGAAACATTGCGCGAAACCATCGTCATCGGCGAAGTGTTGAAGCCGCAGGGTATCCGCGGCGAGGTCAAAGTGCGCCCGCTTTTGGACGACATCGCGGATATGCGCCGATTCCGCCGCCTCTTTATCGGCGGGGCGGAGTATAAGGTCCTTTCCTGCCGCACAGACGCGCAGGCGGCTTACCTCGCCCTTTCGGGGGTGGCGGACAGGAACGCCGCCGAACTTCTGCGAGGGAAGGAGGTGCTTGCAGACCGCGCCGAACTGCCCGCGCTCGAGGAGGGGCGGTATTATATCGTCGACATTCTCGGCTGTGCCGTGGTCACGGAAAAGGGCGTCCGTTTGGGCGAAATTGCGGACATTCTGCCCGCGCATACGGATATTTACGTTTTGAAAGAGGGAGACAAAGAATTCATGTTCCCCGCGGCGGAGGGCGTTCTTTTGGATGTCGACGTCGAAAAGAAGATCGTAACGGTGAGCGAAAAGCGCATCGGCGAGGTGTTGGTGGAGCAATGAAGGAGCGAGAGGGGGAAGAAAAGCTCGTTTTTAGTGCGATCGACGGGAATTTGAAAAGATACCGAAAGCCGCTGATGATCGGCTCGGGTATTGTCGGCGCGGCGTTTCTCTGTTTTGCGGGAGTGGCGGTTATTTCGGCGGAATGGGCGGCGGTGATCGCCTTTTTGGCCGTTGCCGTCATCGCCGCCGCGTTTTTTGTGTTTGCGCGCTTCCTCGATCGGATCGCCGCGTTCCCTGCCTGGAAGCGCATCGAGTTTTATGATGACCGCGTGGTGTTTTGGCATGAACGGGCATGGGCGTGGCCGAAGATGGAGGCGCGCTATGCGAATATCCGCGGCGCATGCATCAATAAGGCGAATGAATACGGCGACCATGTCAAGGCAAGGGACCGTTCTGTAGAATTTGATGTCGATACTCTGTGCGTGTATTGCAAGAGAGGGGAGTATATCCTTTTCGGCATCGATCAATGGGGAGAGGCGTATTCCCGCCGCATTCTGGACGAGATACTGCGCCGCGCCGACGCGCCCGAGAGCGAACCGGAAGAGGGGGGGGTACGGCGGCGGAAGCCAAATCGCGGAGGAAGGCTTTGCCGAACTCGGCGTAGAGGAGGAGCCGCTGCCCGCGGATGACCCCGAAGAAGGCCGATTCGATATCGAGGCGATCGTCGGGTGCGAATTATACACGGAAAGCGGGGTATACGTCGGAAAAATCGTGCGCGTTGTGCCCGCAAAGACGGATCTCTATATCGTTGAAAGGGACGGAAGGGAAGTACGGCTTCCCGCCGAGGAGGGTGTTGTCCTCGGCATGGACGTTGCGAAAAAGAGGATGACCGTCGCCGCGGAAAATTTTTTGCGGCGGCGAACGAATAGGAATGAATTATGAAGATCGACATTTTGACGCTGTTCCCCGAAATGTTCGCGCCCATGACGGCGAGTATCCTCGGCCGGGCGCAGAAGGAAAAGAAACTGGAGATCAACGTCGTCAATATCCGCGATTACACCGAGGATAAGCACCTCAAGTGCGACGATTATCCCTTCGGCGGCGGTGCGGGCATGGTGATGACGGCGCAGCCCATCGGCTCCGCCATCGAGGCGCTCGACCCCGAGCACAGGGCGCGCCGCATCTATCTGTCGCCGAAAGGGGAAACGTTCCGCCAGCAGAAGGTGTTCGAGCTGTTGCAGTACGAGCACCTCGTCCTGCTCTGCGGTCACTACGAGGGGGTGGATCAGCGCGCCATCGACCTGTTCATCGACGAGGAGATCAGCATCGGGGACTATGTGCTCACCGGCGGCGAGCTGCCCGCCATGGTCGTTGCAGACTGCGTCGCGCGGTATGTGGAAGGTGTGATCAACACGTCCTCCCTCGTGCAGGAGAGCTTTTCGGAAAACCGCCTGGAATACCCGCAGTACACCCGCCCGGTCGAATACCGGGGGCTTACGGTACCCGAAGTGCTGCGCAGCGGCAACCACGCCGAGATCGACAAGTGGCGCCGCGAGCAGTCGGAAAAGATCACGCGCGAAAAGCGCCCGGACCTTTTCGGCTGAACCGTTTGCAGGCTGCCGTGCCCGGATGGCCTCCTTTCACGATTTTTTCTTTTGTCAGCTCAAAAGAAAAAGTGTGAATCCGAGAGAATTTGCACGTAAGCGCCTCAGCGGGTGAATTTTTGCGCGCGTTCAAAGGTGTGCCCTGAAAGGCGCGCCGCAGAGGGGAAAACCGCTCGGGTTTCCCCTCTCCCCAATCGTAGAAATTTGTTTTGTCAGCTCAAAACAAATTTCACGAGCAAAATTTCTTTCACCTCTTTTGAAAGAAATTGCGCGAAGGAGAGTTATGAAACACATCCAATGGTTTCCCGGCCACATGACGAAGGCCATGCGCATGATGGAGGAGCAGGTCAAGCTGGTAGACGGCGTGCTCTTCGTCCTCGATGCGCGCGCTCCGCTGGCGACCCGCAATCCGAATTTAGAGTCTTTGCTGGGCGGCAAGCCGGTGCTCTATCTCCTCAACAAGGCGGACCTCGCCGACGAGGAGAAGACGGCAGCTTTCTGCGCCCGGATGGACCGCGCCGGCGAGGCAAACGTGCGCTGCTGCGCCACGACGTCTGCGGCCGCGCGGCAGATCTCCGGGCGCATTCCGTCGCTGCTGCGCGAAAAGCTCGCGCGCGATGCGGCAAAGGGGATCACGCGGCCGCCCCGGTTGATGGTCGTCGGTATTCCGAATACGGGCAAGAGTACGGTCATCAACGCTCTCAGCGGCGCCAAGCGCGCCGTCACCGGGGACAAGGCAGGCGTCACCCGCGGCAAGCAGTGGATCCGCTGCGCGGGATTTGAGCTTTTGGATACCCCCGGCACCATGCCTCCCGCCTTTGAAGATCAAGCTCTCGCGCGGCATCTCGCCTATATCGGCAGCATCAACGACGACATCCTCGACATGGACGACGTCGCTTTAGAGCTGCTGCGCGAGCTGCTCGCATCCTATCCGGGGCTGCTCGCCGCGCGCTACGGGGAGGGAGACTATTCTTCTCCCATTGCCGCCTACGAGCATATCTGCCGCCGCCGCGGCTTTTTGCTGCGCGGCGGGGAGGTGGACTACGAGCGCGGCGCCAAGGCGATCGTGGATGACTTCCGCAAGGGCCGCCTCGGCCGCATCACGCTGGACGCGCTGCCCGCAGAAGCGGGGGAGGCGGAGTCATGAGCGGGCGCGCGCCCGTTCCTGCGGCGGACAAATTATTTTTCGAGCGGGAAATGCTCTCCCTCGGGGCCGAATATGTGGCGGGCGCGGACGAAGCGGGGCGCGGCCCGCTGGCGGGGCCGGTCGTATGCGCGGCGGTCATTTTGCCGCTGGACAGGGGCGCCCTCATCGACGGCATCGACGACAGCAAAAAACTGAAGGCGGAAGAGCGCGAACGGCTGGCGGCGCTCATCCGCGAGCGCGCCCTTTCCTATGCCGTCTGCGAGGAGGACAACGAGACCATTGACCGCATCAATATCCTCGAGGCGACCAAACTGTGCATGAAGCGCGCCGTCGAGGCGCTCTCGCCCGAACCGGACGTCGTGCTCATCGACGGGAACTTCCGCATCGCTGTCTCGCTGCCGCAGCGGAACATCGTCAAGGGGGACGCGCTCTCTTATTCCATCGGCGCGGCGAGCATCCTCGCAAAAGTTTATCGGGATCATCGTATGGAGGAGCTGGATGCGCTTTACCCGCAGTACGGTTTTGCGCGGCACAAGGGATACGGCACCAAGGCGCACACCGATGCGATCCGGGAGTATGGGCTATGCAAAATTCACCGCAGGACCTTCACAAAAAAATTTTGGGCCGATCGGGAGAGCGGAGGGCTGTAACGTACCTTCGCGGCCGCGGCTACAAGATCCTCAAAACCAATTATAAGACGCCGTACGGAGAGGCGGATATCGTCGCGCAGGAGGGAGAAACCTTCGTGTTCTGCGAGGTCAAGGCGCGCCTGACGGACGCTTACGGCAGCGCGGCGGAGGCGGTGGAATGGCACAAACAGCGCCGCTACACCGACATCGCCCTATTTTTTCTGCAGAAGCTGGGGAGGGAGGCAGACGTGCGCTTTGACGTGCTCGAGGTGTATGCGGACGGCGTTCGCCACATTCCGGCCGCTTTTGACGCCGTTTTCCCGCGCGGAAAAAAGTGAGAAAAGGCGAAAAAATCGCGCAAATTCCCGCAAAAACGGTTGCGGAATGCGGCGATTTATGGTAAAATAGCAAAAGACTTCGGGCGGTCCTCTGGCGAACGCGGCCATGAACGCTTGGTAACAGGAGGTAAAGTCGATGAAAGGGTTGATCGAAGCGATCGAAAAAGAGAATCTCAAGGACAGCGTACCCGCTTTCAACGTCGGTGACACCGTGAAAGTGAGCGTCAAGGTCATCGAGGGCACGCGCGAGAGATTGCAGGCCTTTGAAGGCGTCGTGATCGCAAAGAAAAACGGCGGCATCCGCGAGACGTTCACCGTCCGCAGATTGTCTTACGGCGTAGGTGTCGAGCGCACCTTCCCCGTGCATTCCCCGAAGATCGCGGATATCAAAGTCATCCGCAAGGGCAAAGTGCGCCGGGCGAAGCTGTACTACCTGCGTGGCCGTACCGGTAAAGCCGCAAAGATCAAAGAGGTCCGCTGAAACGGACGAGCCAAAGCCCCGCAAATCGTTTGCGGGGCTTTTTCTTACAGCGGCCCCTGCACATTCCGAAAAATGCAGCCGATGGCATCAAAAGCGTTTACACGGCGCGTTTTTTGCGCTATAATGGAATATAAGTATCACATCCCCGCGTTCTGAGCGGGGAAAACAGGAAAACAGAAATGCAGAAGGTCACAACCAATCCCAAAAAGAAATCACTCTTCTCCCGTATGACCAAGTGCGGTTTGGCGGCGCTGTGCGTCGTGCTCGGCTTCCTGGTCGTCGGCGCCTGCACGATCGGCGGATTTTCTTCGCCCGGCAGGGCATACTTTGCCCCTGCCGAGTCAGAACTCGTCTTTTATCTCGACTATGGCGACCGCGAGGCCGTTTTGGGCGAAGTTTATATCAATGTCGGCGCGATTTATACGCCTGCCGGCGAGGACGTTACCTTTTCCTTCCGCCATGCGACGGCCAGCGGCAGCTATTCGAACGGCCGCTTCCGTGCGGGCGCGCTGGGCGACTTTACGATGGGCAACATCTATTCTTCGCGGGGCGAAGGCCTCTCGGGCGGCAACTACAACTGGGTGCGCGCCTTCGATCTGCGCGAGACGACAGAATCCGTCACGGCCAGTTCGTATCGCCTCATCCGCATCACCGTTCCCTGCGACATGCTGATCAACGAAGTCGTCTTTCTCGATACGGAGGGCAGCGTCATTCCGGCGCATGCGGCGGAATCAGAGGTACAGGGTTATTTCGACAGCCAGTATTGGCATTCCTACCGCGACCTGTTCCACGTCAACGATCGCGAATCGGTGTACGGCAGCCTCGGCGATCCCGCCAACCTGACCGATTCGCCCCGCGTCGCGGCGGGGGCTCATACCTACACGAATTTTACCCAGGATGAGATGTATACGCTGATGCAGATCGACAATATCCGCTTGGGCAGCATCATTCCGGAAGGATTTGCGGTCACGGATACGGATGCCGGTCCCCTTGCAACGCTGCTGCCTATGCTGGGCGTGCTGCTGTTCGGGGCCTGCCCCTTCGGGCTGCGCATTTTCCCGCTGCTGTGCATGGCGGCGATGGTCGGTGCGGCCTATTTCTTCGGCAAAGAGTTGTTCGGCGGCAAGGGCGGCTTCGCGCTGCTGCTGTGCTGCCTGTTTGCGGGCGGCGGCCTGGCGCTGACGGTGGGGCGGCTCGGCCTTTCCATCGCGCCCGCGGCGCTGTTCGTTCTCCTCTCATACCTGTGCATGTACCGCTTTTTCCGCCGCGGCGCAGAGGCGGAAAATCCGATGCCCGGCGCGCGCAATGTACTGCTTTCCGGCATCTTTTTCGCGCTCGCCTTCGCGTTCGACCCGAAGAGCCTGTTTGCCCTGATCGGGCTTGCCGCGCTGTTCGGCGTGGGCGTGTGGCGCATCATGCGGGCGCACCGCGCACAGCTCGCGGCCTGTGCCGAAGCGGCAGAAGCCGAGGGGGCGCAGCCGGCCGAAGCGCAGGCGGCCGATCTCGGCGGGACGCCGACCGAGCGCAGAGCGGCTGCGGCCGAGAGGGCAGAAGCGCTGCAGGAGGGGAGCGCATATCGTACGAAACTGTTCGTTGCCTTTATCCTGCTCGGGTTCGTTGCGGCGACGGCCGTGCTGTATATCCTCGGCTCGCTGCCGCTGTATTACACATATGTCCGCCTGTACGAGGCGGATCCCGCGGCGCCCGTCCTCGGTATCTTTACCCTCATCGGGAACGCCTTCCGCGATGTGTTCACGCTGGATAACGCGACCGCCTTTGCGGCGGCAAATGCGGGCTCTCCCTTCGGCTGGCTGCTCGCCTTTAAGGGCGCCACGCTGTATTCCGCCTCGACCGATTCCGTCTATGTCGCGCTCAACGCGCAGCCGAATATCGCCATGGCGCTCACGGCGCTCGTGGCCTTCCTGTGCATGACGGCCGGCATCGTCTTCTACTTTGTATCGGGCGGGAAGAAAGGGGTATATGCCACTGCGCGCGCACCGCGCATCCTCGGCGCATATTTTGTGCTGACAGTCGGCATGCTCACGTCGCTGCTGCAATTTGCATGGACGGGCGGGGCGAGCGCCGGGTACGGTCTGCTCTTCCAATGCTTCTACCTCGGCTTTATCCCGCTGTTGCTGTATACATCGAGCGCGTTTGAGAGCGGCGGGAAGCTGCGCGTGCTCGGTTTCTCCGTGACGCGCACCTTTGCCATCGGCGCGGCGCTCGTCGCCGTGTACGCGATCGTGTTTGCGCTCTCGCTGCCCATGTATTTTTCCATTCCGCTCGCACCGGCGGCGGCAACGGCCTGCTTCGGGTGGACGAGCTTCGCGAACAACGGATTTTATCGGATCTGAATTTTTCCGCGGGGGCTCCCCGCGGAAATTTCTTCTTTTATACGATCGGAGGGAATATGTTATCCAAAGTGACCAGTTTTGCCCTCTCCGGCCTCGAAGGAGTCCCCGTCGAGGTGGAGACGGACGTACAGAGCGGGCTGCCCGGCTACGAATTGGTCGGGCTGCCCGATGCTGCCGTCAAGGAGAGTCGCGAGCGCGTGCGTTCCGCTCTCAAAAACAGCGGCAAAAATTTCCCGACGCGCAAGGTCACCGTCAACCTCGCTCCTGCCGACCTGCGCAAGGAGGGCGCATACTTTGACCTCGCCATCGCCGTCGGCATCCTCACCGCGACCGGTCAGCTGGATCCCTCGCATACGGCAGGGTATGTCTTTTTGGGCGAGCTGGCTTTGGACGGTGCGCTGCGGCCCGTGGCGGGCATCCTGCCCCTGCTCATCTCCGCCAAGGCGGGCGGATACCGCAAATTTGTCATCCCCGCCGGCAATGCGGGCGAGGCCTCGTACATCGAGGGCATCGAGACGTACGCCGCTTCCTCGCTCCTGCAGGCCGTGGATCATTTGAGCGGGTTTTCGCCCCTTGCCGCGCTGCCCGTCTCCCGCTACGGTGCGGCCGTCGCTGCCCGGCGGGAGAAGTTCGATCTCGCCTTTGTCAAGGGGCAGGCGGTCGCCAAGCGCGCGCTCGAAGTGGCCGTCAGCGGCAACCACAACCTTCTGCTCGTCGGTCCGCCCGGCGCGGGCAAAACCATGCTCGCCCGCTGCATCCCCGGCATCATGCCCTCCATGACCTTTGAAGAGGCGCTCGAGGTCACCAAGATCCACTCCGTTGCGGGCATTTTGGGGGAGGAGGGGATCGTCACTTCCCGCCCCTTCCGTTCGCCCCACCACACGGCGACGGCCGTCGCCATCTGCGGCGGCGGGTCGCGCGCCGTCAAGCCGGGCGAGATCAGCCTTGCGCACGACGGCGTCCTGTTTTTAGATGAGCTGCCCGAGTACCACCGCTCTGCGCTCGAGGCGCTGCGCCAGCCCCTTGAGGACGGCGTCATCACCGTTACCCGCAGCAGCGGCGCGGTCACTTTCCCCGCCAACTTCATGCTCTGTGCCAGCATGAATCCCTGCCCCTGCGGCAATTACGGCAGCGCGGATCGCCCCTGCACCTGCAGCCCCGCCGCCATCCGCAAGTATCGTGCCCGCGTCAGCGGGCCGCTGCTCGACCGCATCGATATCCAGGTCGAAGTGGACTCGGTCAAGTATGAGGACCTCGTCTCCGAACGGGAGGAGGAGAGCTCCGCCGCCGTGCGCGAGCGGGTCGAGCGGGCGCGCGAGGTGCAGCGCCGCCGCTTTTCCGATCGCCCCGGCATCCTGACCAATGCCGATATGGGAGAGCGCGAGCTGCGCGCTTTTTGCGCCCTCTCGCCCGAATGCGAGTCGATTCTGCGCCTGTCCTTCGAGCGGCTGCGCCTTTCCGCGCGCGCCCGCGCGCGCATCATCAAGGTCGCCCGCACCGTGGCCGACCTCGCGGGAGAGGAAAAGATTCTCCCCGCACATATCTTAGAGGCGGTCTCTTACCGGACGTACGACCGCGAGCAGGTATAGAGCCATGCCTTCTTATACCAAAGAGGAAAAGGCGGAGATCTGGCTGGACAGCTTCGGCCTCGACTACACCAAAAAATCCAAGCTCTATCATCTGGCAGATGGGCCGTATGCCCTCGCCGCCGCATTTTCGCGCCTGCGCGGGCGGGCGGAGGAGATCGCCGGGTCGGAAGCTTGCGCAAAAATGGAGCGGTCGCTGCGCTCCTCCGTGTACCTCGCCGAATTGCTCGCCGGCTATGCCGAAAAGTCGATCGCCTGCGTATCCTATTCTTCGCCGTATTATCCGGAGGCGCTGCGGCAGATCCCCGATCCGCCCCTCGTGCTCTACTGCAAGGGGGATGTTTCCCTCCTGCAGACCCGCAAGTTTGCCATTGTCGGCTCCCGCCGCACCCTGCCGCAGGTCGTCAAGCAGACAGAAAAATTTGCTGCAGGCCTCGCGCGGCACTTTACCATCGTCACCGGTCTCGCCGAGGGCGGCGATACCGCCGCCGCGCTGGGCGCGCTCGCTGTCGGCCCGGTCATCTGCGTGCTCGCCTATGGGTTTGACCATGTCTACCCGTCCTGCAATGCCGATCTGCTCGCCAAGGCCGAGCAGAAGGGGCTCGCCGTCAGCGAATATCTCCCGCACGAAGAGCCGCGCGGTTTTCGTTTCCCCGCCCGCAACCGCATCATAGCGGGGCTGAGCGAAGGGGTGCTCGTCGTCAGCGCGGGCGCGAAGAGCGGTACGCGCAGCACGGCCGAACGGGCCTTTGAATACGGGCGGGATGTGTTCGCTTTTCCGTACGGGATCGGCGTCCCGTCGGGCGTCGGCTGCAACGCACTCATCAAAGAATACGCAAAATTGACCGACGATTTAGTTGACATTGCCGCGGCTTTTGGTATAAACTTGACCGAGGCGGCGCAGGAACAGGCCGCTCTGTCTCCGTCGGAAAGCGCCGTATTCGGCGCGATCTGTGCGGGCGCCTCGCACGCAGAGGAGATCGCGGCAAAGTGCGCCATGCCCGTATCGGCGCTGTCTGTTCCCCTCACGCTGCTGCAGATGAAGGGCAAGATCGTTTCCTGCGGCGGCAACCGCTACGCCAAAGTCTGAGCTGCCTTTCTTAAATTTGTATATAGGGGAAAGGGGATCCGTTTGCCGACGCGAAAAGCGAAAATTGATTTTTCGCGCAGGCAAAACGCGCTTTTCATTCAAATTTTTGAAAAAGAAAAAACCGCGCTTTTTGCTTTTTCCCCGATCTGCCGCAAGGCTTATGCGGAAAGAGAGAATTTGCGCGCTCTCTCAAAGGCGTGCCCTTAAAAGCGCGCAAAGCGAGAAAACCGGCCGCCGAGCGAAGCGAGCGGCGGGTTGTCTCGAAAAATCACGACTTTTTCTTTTGTCAGCTCAAAAGAAAAAGTGTGAGCTAAATCCTTTCGCGCGTGCCAAAATCACATTTTTGGCAAAGCGCACCCAATTTGTCGCATACCTGCGACCTCAGCGGGTGAATGCGGCGCGCGTTTTTTATAGTGTGCCCTTAAAAGCGCGCCGCAGAGGGCAGCGCCCTTAAAATCGTAGCAATTTGTTTTGTCAGCTCAAAACAAGTTGCACGAGGAGGAAGTTATGGATCTCATCATCGTCGAATCGCCATCCAAGGCGAAGACAATTTCAAAATATCTCAAGGGAAAATACCGCGTGGACGCTTCGGGCGGCCATGTGCGCGACTTGCCCGAAAAGCGGCTGGGCGTGGATATCGAACACAATTTCGAGCCGACCTATGTCATCAATCCGGATAAAAAGCAGGTCATCAAGCGCCTCGCGGACGAGGCCGCCAAGGCGGATAACGTCTACCTCGCGACCGACCCCGACCGCGAGGGGGAGGCCATTTCCTGGCATCTGAAAAATGTTCTGAAACTGAAAGACGGCAAGTACCGCATCGAGTTCAACGAGATCTCGCCTGCAGCCGTCAGCAACGCATTGCAGCACCCGCGCGAGATCGATTATAAGCTGGTGGATGCGCAGCAGGCGCGCCGCGTGCTCGACCGCTTGGTCGGTTACAAACTTTCGCCCCTGCTCTGCAAACGCATCCAGACCGGCCTCTCCGCCGGCCGCGTGCAGTCGGTCGCACTGCGGCTGATCGTCGACCGCGAGCGCGAGATCCGCGCCTTCGTCCCCGACGAGTACTGGAACCTGAATGCCGAATTGCAGGATAAGCCCAAGGCGTACGCGCCTTTCCGCGCCCTGCTTTCCGAGCGCAAGGGCAAAAAGTACAAGCCCGCGAGCGCGGAGGAAAACGAGCGGGTGCGCGCCGCGCTGGAAGGGGGGCGCTACGTCGTGCGCAGCATCAAAAAGAACCTCGCCCGTTCGCATGCGCCCGCGCCCTTTACGACGTCCACGCTGCAGCAGGATGCCTCCAATAAATTCGGCATGACATCCCCCGAGGTCATGCTCGTCGCCCAGCACCTGTACGAGGGCATCGACACCGAAAAGGAGGGGCACATCGCCCTCGTCACCTATATCCGTACCGACTCGGTCCGCGTCTCGGCCGAGGCGCAGGAACGGGCGCGCGCTTATATTGCCGAGCGGTTCGGCAGGGAATACATCCCCGCCAAACCCAATTTTTACAAGTCGAAGAAGGATGCGCAGGACGCGCACGAGTGCATCCGTCCCATCGATATGTCCCGCACGCCCGAGAGCTTGAAGGGCACGCTGGATAAAAAGCACTACAATGTCTATAAGCTCATCTATGAGCGCTTTATGGCGTCGCAGATGAGCGAGGCGGTCTACAACAGCATGCAGCTGAAGATCGACAACGGCGACTATACCTTCAAGGCGAGCGGCCGCACTCTCAAATTTGCGGGATTTACGGCAGTTTACCAGGATATCCGCAAGGATAAGGAGGACGAGGAAGGGGAGAACGCCCGCCTGCTGCCCGATCTGCAGGAGGGGGAGGAGCTGGACCTGATCAAACTCACCTCCGAGCAGAAGTTCACGAAGCCTCCGCAGCGGTATACGGATGCCTCCCTCGTCAAGGCGATGGAGGAAAAGGGCATCGGCCGCCCGTCCACCTACGCCTCCATCATCTCGGTGCTCAACCGCCGCAAATATGTGACCAAAGAGGGCAAGTATATGGTACCCACCGAGGTCGCCTTCCAGATCACCGATCTTTTGGTCAAGTATTTTACCGACATCATGGACGTCGGCTTTACCGCAAAAATGGAGGACATGCTGGACGGCATCGAGGAAAACGGCACCGACTGGCATAAGATCATCGCCGATTTCTATCCGCCCTTTGCCGAAAAGCTGGTCTTTGCCGCCAACGACGGCGACGAGATGACGGATATCCCCTGCGAAAAGTGCGGCCACCCCATGATCCGCAAGAGCGGGCGGTACGGCAAGTTCCTCGCCTGCTCCAATTATCCCGCCTGCTCGAACATCAAGAGCGAGAGCGTGGAAGTTTCCTCCACCAAGTGTCCCAAATGCGGCGCAAATATGGTGGTCAAGAGCGGGCGGTACGGCAAGTTCCTCGCCTGCCCGAATTATCCCGAATGCAACGCCACTCTCCCGTATGACTCCGAGCGTTCGGATCAGAAGTGCCCCAAGTGCGGCACGCTGATGTACTACCGCAACGGGCGCAACGGGCGGTATCTCAACTGCCCGCAGTGCAACACCAATGTACCCATTGCCGAGCTCGCCGGCACCTGCCCCGTATGCGGGGCTCCCACCCGGCGCATGAAGAGCAAGGCGGGCAAGATCTATTACGGCTGCTCCGATTATCCCAAATGCAAGTTCATGAGCTGGGATATGCCCACCGGCGAAAAGTGCCCTAAGTGCGGCAAATATCTGGTGCGCAAGGGCAAGCAGATCAAGTGTTCCGCCTGCGATTATACGGCGCCCGCTCCCGCCAAGGATGCGGATCAAGCGCCCCCCGAACCGGGCGAAGCGGCCGAAACAGAAGAATAACAGGCACAGCAAGCCCCTTCCCGCCGCGGGAAGGGGCCTTTGCGATGGCCGGCGCGCGGGCAGCGATGCTTTGGAGACGTAAAAACCGATCGCATGCGGCCGGCGCGTTTTTTAAGCACGGCACAATAAATTTTGATAAATGCACAAAAAACTCTTGACAAGGGGGCGCATTCTGCATATAATTAGCTTAGCACTCTTGCTTTAAGAGTGCTAATTCACGGAAGGAAGTTGCAGAGGATGGGACAGGATGTGCAGCGCGTCACGGTGGTCGGCGCCGGGCTTGCAGGGTGTGAGGCGGCTTATTTCCTGGCGGCGCACGGCATCCGCGTCCGTCTCGTCGAGTGTAAGCCTGCCCGCTTTACGCCGGCGCACTCTTGCAGCGGGTTCGCCGAGCTGGTATGCAGCAATTCGCTCAAGAGCAGCGACGTGTACGGCAACGCCTGCGGCCTGCTGAAAGAGGAGATGCGGCGGCTGGGTTCGCTGGTCATGGAGGCGGCGGATGCGACGCGCGTCCCCGCCGGCGGCGCGCTCGCGGTCGACCGGGAGGCATTTTCCGCCCATATCACCGCGCGGATCCGCGGGCAGAAAAACATCGAAGTCGTCTGCGAGGAGGCGGTCCGCGTACCGGAAGGGCCCGCCATCGTGGCGACCGGCCCGCTGACGTTGGACGCTTTGGCGGAGGATATCTCTGCCCGGCTGGGCGGCTCGCTGTATTTTTACGACGCGGCTGCGCCCATCGTATCGGCGGACAGCATCGACTTTTCCAAGACGTTCACGGCCGATCGCTACGGCAAAGGGGAGGGCGATTACGTCAACTGCCCGATGACGCGCGAGGAGTACGAGGCGTTCGTCGATGCGCTGCTGCACGCCGAACGCGCGAACGATCACGGCATCGACAGGCGCGAATTGTTCGAGGGGTGCATGCCCGTCGAGGCGATGGCGGCGCGCGGTGCGGATACGCTGCGCTTCGGCATGCTCAAACCGGTCGGCCTGTATGACGCGGAGGGAAAGCGCCCCTATGCCGTGCTGCAGCTGCGCAAGGAAAATTGCGCGGGCACGGCGTACAATCTGGTCGGGTTCCAGACAAATTTGAAGTTTCCCGAACAGAAGAGGGTCTTTTCCATGATCCCCGCCCTGCGCGGCGCAGAGTTTTTGCGCTACGGGGTGATGCACCGCAATACTTACCTCAACGCGCCGGAGGTGCTTTCGCCCGATTATTCGCTGCGCGCCGATCCCCTCGTCTTTTTTGCGGGGCAGATCACGGGCGTAGAGGGGTATGTGGAGAGTGCAGACAGCGGCCTCGCCGCGGCGATCGCCCTTGCCCTCAAATTGCGCGGCGCGCAGCCCGTCGAATGGGATGCGGAAACGGTCACCGGCGCGCTCGCCCTGCACGTTTCGCAGCCGACGGATAACTTCCAGCCGATGAACGCAAACTATGGGATCCTGCGCCCGCTCGCGGAGCATATCCGCGACAAGGCGCTCAAAAAGCGCAGGCTGGCCGAGCGCGCGCTCGAGCGCATCGACCGCATCGCCGGATATCTGCGCGGACAACTATAAAATTTACGGAGGTCAATCATGCCGGAATTCAGAGGTACAACGATATGCGCCGTCAAAAAGGACGGCAAAACGGCGATCGCCGGTGACGGACAGGTCACCATGGGCGAATCGGTCGTCTTCAAAAACAATGCGGTCAAGGTGCGCCGCATCTACGGCGGCAAGGTCATTTTGGGCTTTGCAGGTTCCGTGGCGGACGCCTTTTCCCTCTCCGAGCGGTTTGAGGGGATGCTGAACAAGTTTTCGGGCAACCTCATGCGCTCGGCGGTCGAACTCGCCGAAATGTGGCGCAACGACAAGATGGTGCGCAAGCTCGAGGCGATGATGATCGTCGCCGACAAGGATCAGCTGCTCATCGTCAGCGGCAACGGCGAAGTGATCGAGCCGGACGGCGGCGTGTGTGCCATCGGCAGCGGCGGCAACTATGCCCTTGCGGCGGGCCGCGCCCTGCTGCAGGAGACCGGCTACACCGCTTCGGAGATCGCCTATAAGTCGCTCAAGATCGCCAGCGAGATCTGCGTCTTCACCAACGACCATATCATCGTCGAAGAGGTCTGACGCGCGGCAAAGTGCCGGGCATCGGCAGCGGCGGCAGCGCCATATATACGGCCTGCCGCAAAAGGATCGGTTCAACCATTTCTCGAAGAATATACCCGGATCGGGCGCCGCAACGGGCGCCAAGGGAGGTCATTAAATTATGAGTTTATCACCCAAACAGATCGTAAACGAATTGGATAAATACATCATCGGGCAGGATAAGGCCAAGCGCGCGGTCGCCATTGCGCTGCGCAACCGCTACCGCCGCAGCCGCCTTTCGGAGGCGGACCGCGAGGAGATCACGCCCAAAAACATCATCATGAAGGGCCCGACGGGCGTCGGCAAAACGGAGATCGCCCGCCGCCTCGCCAAGCTGGTCAAGGCGCCCTTTATCAAGGTCGAAGCGACCAAATACACCGAGGTCGGCTATGTCGGCCGCGACGTCGAGAGCATGGTGCGCGACCTCGTCGAGTGCTCCATCCGCCTCGTCAAGGAGGAAAAGATGAAGGAGGTCTCCGTAAAGGCGGAGGCCGCCGCCGAAAAGAAGGTTATCGCCGTCCTTTCCGAAATGAAGAAGGGGGAGCGGGGCGAAATGGCCAAGGAAGTATTCGATGCCAAGCTGCTCGAGGACCTGCATGCCGGCAAGTTTGACGATACGCAGATCGAGATCGAGGTGGTCGATACGCCCAAGAGCATGGAGCTCGTGCCCGGCGGCGCCGAGATCAACATCGGCTCCATTTTCGGGGAAATGCTCCCCAAAAAGAGAAAACGCCGCAAGATGAGCGTAAAGCAGGCAATGCAGCAGCTCATCGCCGAAGAGAGCGAAAAACTCATCGACAACGACTCCGTCAACGCCGAGGCCCTGCGCCGCGCCGAGGAACAGGGCATCATCTTCATCGACGAGATCGATAAGATCGCCGGCAAGGAGAATCGCGGCGGCGCGGATGTCTCGCGCGAGGGCGTCCAGCGCGATATCCTGCCCATCGTCGAGGGCTGCACGGTCATGACCAAGTACGGCCCGGTCAAGACGGACTTTATCCTCTTCATCGCGGCGGGGGCATTCCACCTCTCCAAAGTGGAGGACCTCATCCCCGAGCTGCAGGGGCGCTTCCCCATCAACGTCGAGCTGGAGAGCCTCTCCAAGGATGACTTCGTCAAGATCCTCACCCAGCCGCAAAACGCCATCACTGCACAGTACGGCAAGCTGCTCGCCGTCGACAATATCGACCTGCACTTTACCGATGACGCCATCGAGGAGATCGCGCAGATCTCCGCCGATATGAACGCGACCAGCGAGGATATCGGCGCCCGCCGGCTGCATACGGTCATGGAATATCTGCTGGAAGACATCTCCTTCAATGCCGGCGGCGATTATCCGACTGTCACCGTCACCATCGACCAGAAATATGTCGACGAGCATCTCGACAAGGTCATCAGCGACCGCGACTTGAAGAAGTATGTGTTGTAAGAATTCAACGCTTTTTCTTTTGAGCTGACAAAAGAAAAAGCCGTGAGGGGGGGGAGGGGAAACCCGAACGGTTTTCCCCTCTTTCCGCGAATTTTAAGGGCACACCTTTAATAAATCACGGAAATTCACCCCATCCGTGAGCCGAAGTGTCGGCAAGTTGGGAAAAAAGGCAAAGGTGTGATTTTGCCTCTTTTAAAAAATTCTTTATAGCGGCGCTTTTGCCGTCAAAAGCGGCGGTTTTTGCGGAAAAGTGTGATTTTTGCCATTGAAATGGCCACCCTGCGCGTGTTACAATAAAATAAAAACGGAGCACGCAGGCCCCGGCCGCCGAGCCGACAAGGGGAGGCGAACGGCGGGGTGCCTCTCCGATCAAGCGTTTCGCAGCAACCCTTTTGCGAGAAACGCGCGAAGGAAAAAAACGCGCAACCCAAGGAGTTTTCATGATCAATATCCCCAAAGGAACCAAAGACGTACTGCCTGCCGAGGCATATAAATGGCATTTTGTCGAAAATACCGCGCGCCGCATTGCGGCGCTGTACGGCCTGCGCGAGATCCGTACGCCCACATTCGAGCATACCGAGCTGTTTCTGCGCGGCGTGGGCGATACAACGGACATCGTCAATAAGGAGATGTACACCTTTCTCGATAAGGGCGATCGCTCCATCACGCTGAAACCGGAGGGAACGGCGGGCGTCGTGCGCGCCTTTATCGAAAACGGCCTTGCCGGCGGAGCTCTCCCTTTAAAGATGTATTATATCACCCCCGTTTTCCGCTATGAGCGGCCGCAGGCGGGCAGACTGCGCGAGCATCACCAGTTCGGCGTCGAGATCTTCGGCGGAAAGGGACCCGAAACGGACGCGGAGGTCATCCTCCTCGCGCGCGACTATATCGCCGCCCTCGGGGTAGAGGGGGTGGAGCTCAACATCAACTCCATCGGCTGCAAGCACTGCCGCCCCAAGTTCAACGAGGCGCTCAAAGAGTACCTGCGCCCGCACTTGCCCGAAATGTGCGGGACCTGCAACGCCCGCTTCGAAAAGAATCCGCTGCGCATCCTCGACTGCAAGGAAGAGGCGTGCGCAAAGATCAACGAGGGCGCGCCCCGTTCCATCGATTATCTGTGCGACGAGTGCCGCGAGCACTTTGAAAAACTGTGTGCCATCCTCGATTCCTGCGGCGTCAAGTATAAGATCAATCCCAAGCTCGTGCGCGGGTTGGATTACTATTCCAAAACGGTGTTCGAGTTTGTCTCCACGGCCATCGGTTCGCAGGGTACCGTGCTCGGCGGCGGGCGGTACGATACCCTCATCGAAAATTTGGGCGGCCCGTCCGTTCCGGCTATCGGGTTCGGCAGCGGCATCGAGCGCATGCTCCTCGTGCTGGAAAATACCGGCAAGAATATTCCCCAAGAGCCGCCGCTGGGCGTGTATGTCGCCGGACTGGACGAGGAGGGCCGCAGGGCTGCCTTCGCTCTGGTCGCCGACCTGCGCGCGCGCGGCATCGCGGCAGATTTTGATCATGCATCCCGCTCGGTCAAGGCACAATTTAAGTACGCGGGCAAGGTCGGCGCACGGTACGTCGTCGTCATCGGTTCGAACGAGCTGAACGAGGGGCGCTATACCGTCAAAAATATGGCCGATTCCGCTTCAGAGAGCGTCGCGGCGGAGGAGTGCGCGGCCTATTTGGCCGCCCGTCTCGCATGAAGGAAACGGCCCTCGTCCTGAAAGCGGCGGGCAGGATCGCCGTCGTACAGATCGAAAAGCGGCCGGAGTGCTCGGCGTGCAAGGTGTGTGCCTTTTCGGGCGGAAAGAGCCGCGTCAAGGTCAAGGCGCTCAATACGGCGGGCGCCAAGGCGGGAGACAGGGTGATCGTCGAGGCGGAAAAGGACAACCGCGCGCTCGCGTCCTTCCTCGTCTATGTCGTGCCCGTGTTGCTGGCGGTCGTCGGCGTCGTCGTGGGGGCGCAGTGTTTCGAGCAGGAGCTGTATGCCGCGCTGCTGTGCCTTGCGGGACTGGCCGTCGGTTTTATGGCAGTATGGATCGCGGACAAACTGCTGTCAAAGCGCCGCGGCTTCGGCATCGAGGTCGTCGAGGTGCTGGATATACAAAAAACGCATCAAAAGGAGGAAACAGACAATGGTCAAGGCGATTGACACGGCGGCTTTTCGCGCCGCAATGGAGGAGAAGAAGACGCTCGTCGTCGATTTTTGGGCAGAATGGTGCGGCCCCTGCCGCATGCTCGCCCCTGTGATGGAGCAGCTTTCGGACGAATTGGCCGGGAAGGCCGAATTCGTCAAGATCGACGTGGACGATAATCCCGATCTCGCGCGCGAATATTCCATTATGAGCATTCCGTGCGTGATGGTCTTTAAGGGCGGCGCGCTTGCCGGCAAAAATGTCGGATTCGTGCCCAAGTCCGCCATGAAGGACTTTATTGAACAGAATATCTGATTCGGAAAGCGAAGAGAGGAGGCCGCAGCGCATTTGCGCTGCGGCCTCCTCTCGTTGGCAGCGGTTCGGCAAAGAGAGCTTATGTGCACCGATGCGCCGTTCAGTACGTTGTGCATGCGCAGCGGGGCTTTGGATGCAGGGGCGTAATCCGAAACAATAAGGGATGCGGATATTTTCCGCATCCCTTTCGGTCGTTGCTATGTCCGGTCGTTTACTTTTTGATACAAGCTCAGTTTTGTGTTTCCTTTTATATCGGGATGTATTGTCAATCCGCTGTTCAGTAGGAGAGTGAAATCTGTTTCGGTAATCTGCGAGATGATTCCCTCTCCCATAGTGGGGTGGCGCACCCGGTCGTTGACGGAAAACACAGTATCCCGGACCTGGAAGCCGATGACTTGATTATTATTGTCGTGCAACACGATCGGCATGGCTGTCTGCTCAGGCTCCTGAAGAGGAGCCTGTTTTTCTGGCTCCCCGGCAATGGCGCCGGAAGGGGCTGCCGAGGCGCTTGCATTTTTTGCTACGCAATTTCTCAATATAAGATCCGGCAATCCGACGCTATAGAGGAGCCCGAGCGGGCCAAATAAAAAACCGACCCAAAATCCGCCGGAATATCCCTTGTAAGAGTGCAAACTCTTTGTAAGGAATCCGCAGATGATCCAAAAAACAATGCAGATGATCAGAACGATCACCTCTATGGTATCCATAATTCCTCCCTATATGATTTGCCTGCAATGCAGATTGCGGCAAATCAAAATATTTTATTATAAACAGTATATCACCCCCCCCATTTTGTCAACCATTTGACATATTTTTTAAAAAAATATGAATAAATTGATGAGAAGTCAAATTGGCGTCCCGATCTGAGGGCGGTGTGATCATCCGGCGCCGATCTTATTGTAGCGGCGCACTTCTGGCGGCGCCTCCCCGGGCAGAGATCAGCGACACAGTAGAGGCAGACACCAGCGGAAGGCGGAGGGGAGCGAAATTTCCCGCTCGATCGCCGCGACGGGGAAGTAGGCGAGCTCCGCAAAGGGCGAATGTTCTTTCCCTGCAACGGCATGCAGCGCGCGGGCATCCTCCTCCGAGTCGACGGTGTAGGCGGTCATCTCCCATTCGAGGTGAGAGAATACGTGGCGGTGCGCCTTCGGTTTGCCGACAAAAAAATTTTTCATGCCCGCTCGCTGCAAAAAGTCCCGCACCTGCGCGGCGGTCATCCTTTCTTCGATTGCAAAAAATCCGTACAGTCCGCGCAGCACTCCGTCGGCACGGCGGCAGAGGGCGGCCTCTTCCCCGCGGCGGAAGAGCAGCAGCGTCTTTTCGCTTTGCCTGCGCTCCGGCTTTTTGCGGGGCAGGGGGAGGGCGTCGCTGCGCGTACGGCAGAGCACAAAGAGGGGACAGGTCAGGCAGAGAGGGGAGGTCGGCGTGCACACCGTCGCGCCCAGTTCCATCAGGCTCTGCGTAAAGTCGCCGCAGCGCTCGTGCGGCAGCGCCGGTTCCAGTTCGCGGAAAAAGTCCCCTTTGAGCACTTCGGGCGGGCGGTCGTCGCCCAACAGGCGGGAGAGCACGCGGATCACGTTCCCGTCCACCGCCGGGGCGCGCTCGCCGAAGGCGATGGAAGCGATCGCGCCCGCCGTGTAGTCGCCGATGCCGGGCAGTTTTTTCCATTCTTTCGCCGTGCGGGGGAAGCCCTCCGCCGCCACGATCTTTGCAGCCCTCTGCAAGTTGCGCGCGCGGGAGTAGTAGCCGAGCCCCTCCCACAGCTTCATCAGCCTGTCCTCCGGGCAGGCGGCGAGCGCTTCCACCGTGGGCAGCGCCTGCAAAAAGCGGATATAGTGTTCGCGGGCGGCCTCCACGCGCGTCTGCTGCAGCATGATCTCGGATACCCACACGCGGTAGGGGTCGGTGTTGAGGCGCCAGGGCAGGTCGCGCTTGTTTTTGTCGTACCAGGGCAGCAGCAGGGCGGGCAGCTGCGCCAGCGTTTCGGCGCGCTCCGCATCTCGTAAAGTTTCGTTCATCCGCATTATTTTAGCATAATTTACGCCGAAAACCAACGAAAATTTGACATTTACGCGAAAAAAACGTATAATTGCAGGGAGGGGAAAAGGGAGGAGCGGCAACTTGAATATCATCCTCATCGGCATGCCCTCTTCGGGCAAGAGCACGGCCGGGGTCCTGCTCGCAAAGACGCTCGGTTACGGCTTTATCGACACCGATCTCCTGATCCAAAACGAGCAGAAGGCGCTTTTGTGCGACATCATTGCCGCCAAGGGCGCGGAAGAATTTCTGCGCATCGAGGAGCGCATCAATGCCGAATTGTGGGCGGAGCGCTGCGTCATCGCGCCCGGCGGTTCCGCCGTTTACGGCGAGCGGGCCATGCTCCACTTCCGCGAGATCGGCACCGTCGTTTATCTGAAGCTGAGCGAGCGCGAGATCGAGCGCCGCCTGCACAACATCGTCTTGCGCGGCGTCGTGATGCGCACGCCCGGCGAGAGCGTCGCCCAGCTGTATGCCGAGCGCGTACCTCTGTATGAAAAATATGCGCACGTCACCGTCAGCTGCGACGGGCTCTCCCTCGAAGAGACGGTTTCTGCCATCGTGCGCGCCGTATTTCCCGAAAAAACGGCTTGACCCGACCGGCCGCCCGGCGGCCGGCAAAAAATCCAACGCCAGGAGTAACGATATGAAATTTTATAACACGCTGACCCGCCGCGTGGAGGAATTTGTCCCGCGCGAGCCGGGCAAAGTGAAGATGTATACCTGCGGGCCGACCGTGTATAACTTTGCGCACATCGGCAATCTGCGTACCTATCTCATGGAGGACGTTCTGGAAAAGACGCTGCGCTACATCGGCTACGACGTCACCCGCGTCATGAACATCACCGACATCGGCCACCTCTCCTCGGATGCAGACAGCGGCGAGGATAAGATGCTGCTCGGCGCCAAGCGCGAGCATAAAACGGTGCTCGAACTAGCAAAGTTTTATACGGACGCTTTCTTCCGGGACTGCGAGGCGCTGCACATCAAGCGGCCGGACGTCGTTCAGCCCGCGACGGGCTGCGTCGAGGACTTTATCCGCGTCATCGAGGCGCTCGTGGAAAAGGGCTATGCCTATAAGGCGGGCGGCAATGTCTACTTCGACACTTCCAAGGTGGAAAACTACCACAAATTTTTCAACTTCAGGGAGGAGGATCTCGAGGTCGGCGTGCGCGAGGGAGTGGATGAGGACGCCAACAAGCGCAATAAGAACGACTTTGTCCTCTGGTTCACAAAATCGAAGTTTGAAGATCAGGCGCTGAAATGGGACAGCCCGTGGGGCGTCGGCTATCCCGGCTGGCACATCGAGTGTTCCTGCATCGCCATGAAATATCTGGGCGAATACGTGGATATCCACTGCGGCGGCATCGACAACGTATTCCCCCATCACACCAACGAGATCGCGCAGAGCGAGGCTTATCTCGGCCACGAGTGGTGCCGGTATTGGTTCCATGTCCTGCATCTGAACACCGCGGGCGGCAAGATGAGTAAATCTTCGGGCGGTTTCCTCACGCTGAAAAAGCTGGAAGAGGAGGGCCGTACGCCCATGGAGTACCGCTTCTTCTGTCTGCTCTCGCACTGGCGCAATTCCCTCGTTTATTCGGAGGATACCTTCGCCAATGCGGCCAACGCCTTCCGCAAGCTCAAATCCCGCTGCCTGGCGATCCCGGCGGAAGGGGAAGTGGATGCCGCCGCCGCGGCGCGCTGGCAGCAGCCCTTCCGCGCCGCGCTGGAGGATGACCTGAACACCTCGCAGGCGATCACCTGCCTGTACGATATGCTCAAAGACAAGGAGCTGAACGGTGCGACCAAGCGCGCCGTCATAGAAGATTACGACCGCGTTCTCTCCCTCGGCCTTTTGGAAGAGGAAGCAAAGGAAGAGGTTTCCGGCATCGATGCGGAAGAGATCGAGCGGCAGATCGCCGCGCGCGCCGCGGCTAAAAAGGCAAAAAATTATGCCGAGGCGGACCGCATCCGCGCCGAGCTCGCCGCAAAGGGCGTCACGCTGATCGATACGCCCGCCGGCACCACATATAAGATCGGCTGAGGTCTTTGCGCCGGCAGCCTGCCGATATAAATAAGGAAAAGAAAGCGGCGCCCCGCTCATCCGGCGGGGCGCCGCACGATCGAAAGGGAGAAAAGAGATGCGTACTTACATCGGCGTCGACCTCGGTACGAGCGGCACAAAGTTTTTATTGGTCGGGGCGGATGGTTCGATTCTGGCGGAGAATACGCAGACGTATCCCGTCCGCTATCCGCACAGCGGTTGGAGCGAGCAGGATCCCGCGGATTGGTTTCATGCCGCGATGCGCGGCATCCGCGCGCTGTTGGAGGGGCAGGATCGGTCCGCCGTGCGCGGCATCTCCTTCGGGGGACAGATGCACGGTTTGGTCGCGCTGGACCGCGAGGGCTGCGTCATCCGCCCCGCCATTCTCTGGAACGACGGCCGCACCGAAAAGCAGACCGCCTATCTCAACGAGGTCGTCGGGAAAAAGCTGTTGTCCGAATATACCGGCAACATCGCCTTTGCCGGGTTCACGGCCCCTAAGATCCTTTGGATGAAGGAGAATGAACCGCAGAATTTTGCCAGGATCGACAAGATCATGCTCCCCAAGGACTATCTCGCGCACCGTTTGTCGGGCAGTTTCTGCACCGATCTTTCGGACGCGAGCGGGATGCTGCTGCTCGACGTAAAGAATCGCCGCTGGAGCCGCGAGATGTGTGCCATCTGCGGCATTTCCGAGCGCATGCTGCCCCGCCTGTACGAGAGTTACGAAGTCGTCGGGACCCTGCGCGGCGAGATCGCGGCGGAACTGGGATTGTCCGCTTCCGTAAAAATCATCGCGGGCGCGGGCGACAATGCGGCGGCGGCCGTCGGCACGGGCGTCGTGGGCGAGGGCGGCTGCAACGTTTCCCTCGGCACCAGCGGCACCCTGTTCATCTCGTCCGAGCAGTATCGGGAGGATAAGGTCAACGCCCTGCACTCCTTCTGCCATGCAGACGGCGGCTGGCATCTGATGGGCTGTATCCTCTCCGCGGCGTCCTGCAACGCTTGGTGGTCGGATAAGATTTTGCAGACGCAGGATTATGCCGCCGAGCAGGCGGGACTGGAAGAGGAAATGGGCAGAAACGAGGTGTTCTTTCTCCCGTATCTGATGGGCGAGCGCAGCCCGCACAACGACGTCAGCGCGCGCGGCGCATTCATCGGCATGCGCCCGGATACTTCGCGCCGGCAGATGACGCTCGCCGTGCTCGAAGGGGTCACCTTCGCCCTGCGAGACTGCCTCGAGGCGGCGCGCGCCAACGGCATGCACATCGCGCGCACCAAGCTGTGCGGCGGCGGCGCCAAGAGTCCGCTCTGGCGCAAGATCGTCGCCAACGTGCTGGGCATGCCGGTCGATATTCCGCAGACGGAGCAGGGCCCCGCGTACGGCGCGGCGATGCTCGCCATGGTCGGCTGCGGCGAATATTCCACCGTGCAGGCGGCGGCAGATGCCGTCGTGCGCGTGCGCGAGACGGTGCAGCCAGACGCGGCGGTCTCCGCCCGTTACGAGGAGCGGTACGCAGCATTCCGTGCGCTGTACCCTGCGCTCAAGGGCGTCTTTCCCGCACTGGCGCTTTCCGGAAAATAAAAAATTCCGCTCTCGGGCGGAAAGGCGTGAAAAACAGATGATACGGCCGGGCCGCCTCTATGGGCGGCCCGGCCGACTTTGCTTTGGGATCAGATTTCTGCGCGAGGCGGGGGGCTATTGCCTGCGCGCCTCGTCGAGGATGGGCTGTACCGAAGATTCGTCAAAAAAGTCGATCTTCTGCCCGTACGTTTGGAGCAGCTGCTCGTCCTCCTCCGTCTTATCTTTTTTGCGCCGCAAAAACAGCATGAGCGCCGCCATCATTGTGCGGTGTTTCAGGCCGAGCTTCGCATAATCCATGCCGCCGCGCAGGCAAAACACGGGCAGTTTGCCGTGCAGTTCGTCGGGCAGCCTGCTCTCGAACAGCGTGCGCACTTCGTTCTGCGTCTTTGCGGATGCGGGGTCGGCCAGTCCGCAGGAGAACAGGATCCAGCGCTGGCCTTCCTTTTGGCCGCAGTATTTGGCCGCCTTGTTCCAGCCTGCCACGCTCCCCGCGTACAGTCCGCCGCCGAAGATGACGGTATCATAGGCGGAAAGGTCCAGTTCTTTGATCTGCTCGGCCGCGGCCGCTGCGCAGCCCAGTTGTCCGGCAATGTGCCGCGCGTATGCTCTGGTCGCACCGTAATGCGAGCCATACAGTACGATCGTCTTGTTCATATGCTTCCTCCGTTTCTCATAGGCAGGATCCGCTATAATTATACCATAAAGCAGCCGCGAACGGTTACGGAAATTGTCATGATTTTGTAATATTTTTTTTGTTCAGTTCCTTGCGCATCCAAATGCTTGCCTGTGCGCGGAAACTTATTGTATAATGGCATTCAATAAAGCAGATCGGGAGGTTTTATGCAGGACAATATCATCGAGGTGGAGGGGCTCGTCAAGTCGTACGGCGCAGTGCATGCCGTGCAGGGGATCTCCTTTGCCGTCGCGCGCGGCAGCCTGTTTTCCTTTTTGGGGGTGAACGGCGCCGGCAAGAGCACGACCATCAATATCCTCTGCTCCATCCTCGCCAAAGATGCCGGCAGCGTGCGCATCGCAGGGTATGATCTCGATACGCAGGCGGATCAGATCCGGCCGCGCGTCGGCATCGTATTCCAAAATTCCGTGCTGGACGACCTCCTCACTGTGCGCGAAAACCTCGTCTGCCGCGCCAGCTTTTACGGCCTGCGCGGCCGCGCCCTGAAGGAGCGGCTGACAAAACTGCGCGCGATGTTCGAACTGGACGAGATCTGGAACCGCCCATTCGGCAAACTGTCGGGCGGGCAGAAGCGGCGCACGGACATCGCGCGCGGTCTGATCGCCGACCCGGAACTGCTCGTTTTGGACGAACCGACCACCGGGCTCGACCCGCAGACCCGCCGCAGCGTCTGGGAGATCATCCGGCGCCTGCGCGAGGAGGAGGGGATGACCGTCTTCCTCACGACCCATTATATGGAGGAAGCGGAGGGGTCTGACCGCGTCGTCATCATCGACGGCGGAAAGATCGCCGCCGAAGGTACCCCCGTGCAGCTGAAAAATGCGTATTCGCGCAGCAGCCTGTATCTGTATGGAGAGGAGGAAGCGCTCTCCGCGGGGCTGCGGGCGGCCGGCATTCCCTTTGAGCCGGCCGCGGGCGGCGTGCGCGTACCGATGGAGAGCGCCACAGCGGCGCGCGCTTTTCTCGCAGAAAACGAGCCGCTCTCGCGCGATTTCGAGTTTATCAAGGGGAATATGGACGACGTCTTTCTCTCCGTCACGGGTAGGAAGTGGTCGGAAGGAGGTGCCGCATGATGTACGCCCTCTGGCGCCTGACTCTGCGCAACTGGAAGGTCTTCGTCAAAGACCGCGCCAACGTCTTTTTTGCACTGCTCGCGCCGCTCATCGTTCTGGCGCTGTATGTGCTCTTCCTCGGCAGGATCCAGGTGGACGGACTGCTCGCCTCGCTGGAGGGGATGGGTGTCGATCCGTCGGCGGAGGTGGAGGCTGCGGTGCAGTCCTTTTGTGACAGCTGGATGCTGGTCGGCTCCCTCTCCTGTGCCTGCATCACCGTGCCGCTGTGCGCCTGCGGCATCATGATCCAGGATAAGTCGCGCGGCATTTCTGCAGAGTATCTCGCCTCCCCGCTGCCCCGCTGGCTGCCGGCCGTGTCCTATTTTTGCGCCGTCGTGTTCGCGGGACTGATCATCGGCGGCATCGTGTTCGGCGTCTGCCTCGTCTGGCTCGCCGTTACGGGCAGCTGGTTTTTGACTGCGGCGGATGTGTTTGGCAGCCTCGGCACCCTCGTGTTGTCCGTGCTCTCCTCTTCCACGCTGCTCGTCTTTGTGGTCGGGTTTTTCCGCTCGCAGGGAGCGTTTACCGGCCTGAACGTAATTTTCGGCACGGTGGTCGGCTTTCTCATCGGCGCGTATATGCCCATCACCTATTTCCCGGAGGGGGTGCAGTACTTTACGCTGTTGATCCCCGGCTCCTATTCGGCGGGGCTTTTCCGCAATTTTATGATGCAGGGTGCGCTGGATAACATCGCGTCTGCCCTTCCCGCGTCCGTCGGCGAACCGTTTGCCGACGCGCTCGCCGCGGAGTTTTCTATGCACTTCGACTTTTTCGGCGTCGCCGAGATCGGGCCGCCCGTCATGGCGGCGGTGCTCGCGGGAGCGTTCCTGCTCTTCGGGGCGCTCTGCGTGCTTGTGTTCGCTCTGCGCCGCAAATAGCGGGAGATCTCCTCTCCGCAGTGCTGCCCGCATGGTTTACAAATACCGTGCGATGGGGTATAATAGGAGAAAAAGAAGGAGGGGAATCGTATGATCGCGAAAAGTATCGCAGAACTGATCGGGAGGACGCCGCTGCTCGAGCTGTGCGGCTATGAGCGCGCGCACGGGCTCGCCGCGCGCATCCTCGCCAAACCGGAATATCTCAACCCGACGGGCAGCGTCAAGGACCGCGCCGCCCTCTTCATCCTCGATGAAGCCGAGCGCTCCGGCAGGCTGTGCCCCGGCGGCACCGTCATCGAGCCGACCAGCGGCAATACGGGGATCGGGCTGGCCGCGCTGTGCGCGGTGCGCGGCTACCGCCTCATCCTCACCATGCCGGATACGATGAGCGCCGAGCGGCGCAAATTGCTCGCGGCCTTCGGCGCCGAACTCGTGCTCACGCCCGGCAGGGAGGGAATGTCCGGTGCCATTGCCGAGGCGGAGCGGCTGTGCGCGAAGATCCCGGGCAGCCTCATCGCGGGGCAATTCGTCAATCCCGCCAACGTGGCCGCGCACTACGCCACGACCGGCCCCGAGATCTGGTCGGATACGGAGGGGAACGTCGATTTTCTGGTCGCGGGCGTGGGGACGGGCGGCACCATCGGCGGGGCAGCAAAGTTCCTCAAAGAAAAAAATCCCGCCCTGCACGCCGTCGCCGTCGAGCCATTCGGCTCGGCCGTACTTTCGGGCGGCAAGGCAGGCCCGCACGGGCTGCAGGGCATCGGCGCGGGATTCGTCCCCGAGATCCTCGATACCTCCCTCCTCGACGAGGTCATCCCCGTGTCGGATGAGGACGCCTTCGCCGCCGCGCGCGAGATCGCGCGCACAGACGGCGTGTTTGCGGGCATCACGGCGGGGGCGGCGGTGCATGCGGCGCGCCTCATCGCTTCCCGTTCGGAAAATGCCGGCAAGTCGATTGCGGTCATCCTGCCCGATACGGGCATGCGCTATCTCTCCACGGATCTTTTCGGCGCATAAAGTTTCCTCGGTCACAGAAGGGCCCCGCCTTGCGCGGGGCCCTTTGATCCGGCGGGAATCTCATACAACGAGGATCGCCCGCGGCATATGCCGCGGGCGGTCTTTTGCGGAAATAGTAAGAAGGATCTGCCGTATGGTGCGGTCAGATCACCACGATGTTCTTGGCTTCAAATTTTTCCTTGACGCTCTGCGGGAAGTTGTCGTCCGTGATGAGCACGTCGATATTGTCCGGCGAGGCAAAGGTGTAGGGCATGATCTTGCCGATCTTGGAGGTATCCAGCATCATGTACACCATTTTGGCGCGCTCGAGGATGAATTTGAGCAGTTCCGATTCTACCTGCGATACGCAGGAAAAGCCCTGTTCGAAGGAAAAGGCGGAAGCGGATATGATCGCCAGCTCAAAATTCGTGTTCTGCAGGAACACTTTGGTGTAGGGGGAGGCCGTGGAAAGGTTTTCCTTGATCAACGTCCCGCCCACCAAAACCACTTCGGGCTGCTTTTTGTGCGCCAGTTCTTCCGCTACGGCGATGCCGTTGGTAAAGACGTGGCAGGGGCGGTCGGGCAGTTCCTTTGCCAGATACAGTGCAGTCGTGCCGCCGTCCAAAAAGAGGCTGGCTCCCTCGTCGATGAGGGATACCGCCTTTTTGGCGATCACTTTTTTGGCGTCCGTGTTGATGGTCGATTTCTGTGCGTAGGCCTCGCCCGAACGCTTCTGTACTTCCAGTACAGACATCGCGCCGCCGCGTACGCGGATCACCTTGTTCTCCTTTTCCAGCTCCAACAGGTCGCGCCGCAGCGTCATGTCCGAAACGTCGGGGAACTGGACGGCCAACTCTTCCAGGCTCATCTTTCCGTTTTTCTCGATCAAGAGAGCGATCTCTTCAATTCGGGTGCGTTTCGTAAAAGTTTCCTCCTGCATTCGGTTTACGTTGTTAAGTATACCATATTTCACAGCTTTACGCAACAATTTTCCCATAAATTGTGAAAATTTTACAGTTTCTTTAAAAAATATTTTTTGGGTGCGGAAATAATATTGAAATTCCCTCAAAAATATGTATAATATATCCGTAACCGGCGGCCGGCGGCCGCAAACGGACCGGTACCGCCTTGTGCCGCGGCTTTGCGGCAGGGGAAATGAGGAGGAAGCGTATGTTCAAACGATTGCGGGCGGACATCGAGGCCGCCAAGCGCAATGACCCCGCCGCGCGCAACAAGTTCGAGATCTGGCTCACCTATTCGGGGGTGCACGCCCTCTCCTGGCACCGCTTTGCCAACCGCCTGTATCGCATGCATTTGAAGCTGCTGGCGCGCATGGCGTCGCAGTTCGCCAAGTTTTTGACCGGCATCGAGATCCACCCCGCCGCCAAGATCGAAGGGGGCGTGTTTATTGACCACGGCACGGGCGTCGTGATCGGCGAAACGGCAGAGGTCGCCACGGGCGTGGTCATTTACCAGGGCGTCACGCTGGGAGGCACGGGCAAGGAAAAGGGCAAGCGCCATCCGACCATCGAGCGAGACGTCGTCATCAGCTCGGGCGCCAAAGTTTTGGGCGGCTTTACCGTCGGCGAGGGCGCCAAGATCGGCGCGGGTGCCGTCGTGCTCAAGGAAGTGCCGCCGCACGCCACCGTCGTGGGCGTTCCCGGGCGGGTTGTGCGCATCGGCGGCGTCAAACCGGATCTGCAGCAGGAAAAGGTAGACCCCAACGCCGAGGAGATCCGCGCGCTCAAACACCGCATCCATAAGCTGGAGGCCGCGCTCGAAAAGCTGACCGGCGCTCCGTTCGGCTGCAGTGAAAAAGAGGAAGAACTGTTCCCCGCCGTCGGCGAGGGATCGGGGGAAAAGGACGAGAATCGCAAGCAAGAAGAGGACGAACACAATGATCACGAGTAAGGAACTTCGCAACAAATGGCTCTCTTTTTATGAGAGCAAGGGGCACGTCAATATCGGCGCGGTCTCTCTCATCGGCGACGGAACGACCGGCGTCATGTTCAACGTCGCGGGGATGCAGCCGCTCATGCCCTATTTGCTGGGGCAGCCGCACCCCGCCGGAAAGCGGCTGTGCAACGTACAGGGCTGCGTGCGCACCGTCGATATCGAATCGGTGGGCGACGCCACGCACTTTACGTTCTTTGAAATGATGGGCAACTGGTCGCTCGGCGACTATTTTAAAAAGGAAAAGACGGCGTGGTCCTTTGAGCTCTTGACGCAGGTGTTCGGCTTGGATAAGGACAAGATCTGCTCCACCGTGTTCGCCGGCAACGAGTCCGCCCCGCGCGACGACGAGACGGCGCAGCTGCTCATCGGCCTCGGCATCAGACCCGAGCACATTTATTACCTCGATAAATCCAACAACTGGTGGGAGCTCGAGGGCACCGTCGGCACTCCCTGCGGGCCGGACAACGAGTGGTTTTATCCGCTCACCGACGAGGAGTGCGGCCGCGAGCACTGCGACATCAACTGCCCCTGCGGCCGGTATGTCGAGATCGGCAACGACGTGTACATGCAGTATAAAAAGACGGAAGACGGCTATGTCCCGCTGGAAAACAAGAACGTCGATACCGGCTTCGGCCTGGACCGCATGCTCGCCTTTTTGAACGGGCTGACGGACGGCTATAAGACGGATCTCTTTTCCGCCGTCATCGCCTACCTCGAACAGGCGTCCGGCAAAAAGTACGACGACGGCGGCGAACCGCAGAAGTGCATGCGCATCGTCGCCGATCATACCCGCACCGCCGTCATGCTCATCGGCGACGTCAACGGCATCCTGCCCTCCAATACGGGCGCGGGCTACATCCTGCGCCGCCTGCTCCGCCGCGCGGTGCGCTACTGCCGCAGCCTGGGGATCGACGGCAAGGAGATGCTCCCCGTCGCCAAGATCTTTATCGAGCAGATCTACGACGAGGCATACCCGCTCCTCCCGCAGAAGGAGGATTACATCCTCGCCGAGATCGGCCGCGAGATCGACCGCTTCGAGTCTACCCTCGAAAAGGGCATGAAGGAGTTTGAAAAGACCCTGTCCGGCATCGAGCGCAAGAACGAGTTCATGGCCAAGCAGGATCCCGCCTATGCCAAGGAGACGCGCATCGGCGGCAAGGCTGCATTCAAGCTGTACGATACGTACGGTTTTCCGCTCGAACTGACCGTGGAACTGGCGAAAGAGCGCGGCTATACCGTCGATGAAGAGGGGTTTGCCGCCTCCTTTAAGGAACATCAGGAAAAGAGCCACGCGGCCGTCACGGCGGGCGAATTCAAGGGCGGCCTCGCCGATACCGGCACCGCGACGACCCGCCTGCACACCGCGACGCACCTCTTGAACGCCGCGCTCAAGGCCGTGCTCTCGCCGGATGTCAACCAAAAGGGCAGCAACATCACGCCCGAGCGGCTGCGCTTCGACTTCAACTTCCCCCGCCCGATGACGGCGGAGGAGATCAAGGCGGTCGAAGACCTCGTCAACGAAAAGATCAAGGAGGATATCCCCGTCGTGTTCGAGGAGATGCCGTACGACCGCGCCCGTGCAGAGGGCATCGTCGGCGTGTTCGACAACAAATACGGCGATGTCGTCAAGACCTATTCGATCGGGACGTTTTCCCGCGAAATGTGCGGTGGCCCGCATGCCAAGAGTACGGGCGAGCTCGGCCGTTTCCGCATCGTGAAAGAGCAGTCCTCTTCGAGCGGTATCCGCCGCATCAAGGCCGTGCTCGAATAAAAGGCGCGCCGTTCCGGCGCCGGCCATCGATGGCAAGTAAACCAAGGGGCACCCCGCCGCGGCGGGGTGCCCCTTGGTTTTGTCATCTTTATGGTTCCTCTTCCGGAAAGCGCTCGGCAAAGCGCGCGTCAATATCCTGAAAGTGTCGGATAAAACATTGATAAAAGCCGCGGCTCCCTTCGGTGATGTAGGGCGCCGCGGGCGCGCCCTCCTCGAGTGCCTGCGCGAGGCGGTAGTCGCCGTTCACTTTCCATCCTTCCAAGAAGCCGATGCCGATCGCGTTGTGCGGGCAGAAGAAGGAGCAGCGCATGCACATGTCGCAGCGGTGGCCGAACCGTACCTTTCCGCTCTCGATGCGGATGTTGTTTTCGGGGCAATTTCGGGCGCACAGCCCGCAGAGCGTGCATTTGTCTGCATCCGCGCGGTAGAAAAAGGAATTGATCGCCCCGCCGATCTTTTGTACGGAGACGGCTGCCGCGGCAGCATTGTAAACGGCGTTGCTTTGGATGCGCGGCGCGATGCCGTGTTCGAGGTCGTATACCAGCACGCGCAGCAGCTTTTCATCCTTCTGCAGCAGCTCTCGCACAAAATCCCGCTCGAAAGGGAAGTGGATATTGTACGGCATCACGAAGTGATATTCCCCCGCAAAGGCGGCCCGCTGCCTCCTCATGCGGCGCAGCAGGATGCGGCTGGAAGCGTTGTTCAGCCCGAACGTCTCGCCGCTGTTCTTATAAATAAAAAATTTTTGCCCCGGAGCGAGGCGCAGCTTTTTGACATATCGGTTGAAGGGCAGGGGAGAATTGAAGCCGTAAATGGGATACCCGAACCCGACAGCGTCGAATCCGGCCGTGTCGGCGGGCGGCGTATCCCGCCGGATCTCCGTGCGCGCCGTTTCGTGCCCCCGCGCGCGCAGGTGCGCCTCCAGCCGGTCGGTCAGGAAGCGCGTATTATATGTCCCGGTATAGTAGACGAGCAGGATCTTCATAGCTGCACCCATCCCTGTTCGGCGAGGTAGAGCACGTGGTCCCGCACCGTTTCGGCGAGCGGACGGGGCGTATAGCCGAATTCCCGCTGCGCCTTTCCGATGGGGAAATCGGCGTTTGTCCGCAGGATGGCGAGGGCGGATGCCGTGTACAGAGGCCGTTTGCCGGAGATCTTTGCGGCGAGGGTCAAAAAGGGTACGCCGAGATACGCCGTCCACAGCGGCAGAGAGTGCAGCTTTTTGCGCCCCGTCATCTCCGCGATGACAGAGAGGATCTCATCGATGGTGTCCGGCTCGTGCGCAAAGAGGTAACACTCTCCCTTTTTGGCGCGTTCGGTGATGGCCGGCAGTACGTCCGCCACGTCGCGGATGTCGAAGTCGTTGTACCCGCCCCGGACGGAGGCCGGCAGCCGCCCCGCGGTGTATTCGATCATCATCTGCGACATGTGTCCGCAGCTGACATCGCCCGGCCCCAATACGCTCGCAAACAGCAGCAGGCTGGCATCCAGCCCTTGCTCGCGCACCGCCCGCAGGACCAGCGCGTCCGCTTCGCTCTTTGTGCGCGCGTAGCCGCGGCGTACCCGTTTGGGGTCGGGAATGTAGTTGTGCAGTTCCTCGTCCAGCCGTACACCGCGCGGGATCGCTTCCGTCGAAGAAATGTGCAGCAGTTTTGCCCCGTGCCGCACGCATGCGTCCGCCACGTTCTGCGTCCCGCGCACGGTCACCTCGTGCAGTTCCTTCCCGGAGCTCTCGCCGATGCTCACCTTTGCCGCCGTATGCAGGACGGTAAAGGGGCCCTCTCCGGCAAAGCACGCTTCCAGCGCGTCCGCGTCGGCGATGTCGCCGAACACGAGAAAGGGCGCGCGGTCTCCGAACACGCGCTCCGCTTTGGCGCGGCTGCGCGCAAATCCGACGACCCGGCATCCCTCAGCGAGCAGCTTTTTTGCAAACACGTTCCCGACGTAGCCCGTGCAGCCGGTCACGATATAGGTGCGTTTTTTGTCCATCCGTCTTCCTCTCGCAAATTCTGTCATGTATCATTATAAGATATCATGACAGAAATGACAAGAGTTTTTCAGGCTTTTTTGATCTTGACGCACTGGCCCGTTTCCGCGTCCTGAAACATCATCCAGTATCCGCGGCCCTCCGTGTCGAATACGGACAGGGGCAGAAAGGAGCAGAATCCCTTCAATGCGGCGGGCGGCTCTCCGTGCGTTTCGGCGGGCACGCCGTAGCAGATGTATTTCGGCTTTTTTTCGTCGCAGATCACGCCGACGGCATAATACTTATTGCGGGCAAAGGTCACTTTTGCCCAGCGGGAGTAGGGGATGCAGTCGGCGAGTTCCCGCTCGGCCGGGTGGCGCGCGAACAGGGCGTCCAGGTCGGCGCGGACGCGGTCATAGTAACAGGGCTCGGCATCCTTTTTTCCGTGCAGGCGGAACAGCGTCTGTTCATTTTCCCCCGTGCCGTCCGCTTGATCGGTCTCCTCTACGCTTGTGTCTGCCTCGGGCTCCTCCCTTTCCTCCTCCGTTTCCGCCGGCGGTTCGCTCTTCGGGCCTTCATCGTCTTTTTCCCGCTCAAAATAGTTTTCGGTGGCGAGCATCTCGTCATCGTAGGGCGGATCGGCGGGCGGCGTGCCCTTCTCCGTGTTTGAGCCTTTCGGGCCGTCCGGCGGGCTGCCCTGCGCGTCCGTATGGGCCGCACGGGGCGCGGGCGCCGCGTCTCCCTCTTCCGCGCACATTGCTCTCGGGTCGTACTGCCCTTCTCCCACCTTGCCGAAGGCGACGGGCGTCGCCTTTCCGCTCACAAAACAAACGGCGCAGCCCAATCCCCGCGCGATGTCCAGCCCGCTCGCGCGGCGCACGGCGGCGCCTGCCGGCACCGGCAGGTCGAAGGCTTCCCGGCGCCCGTCCGCGTCTGCGACTATGCAGCGGTACCGCCCCGCAGCCAGAGGGGCAAAACCGATGGGCGCGAGCGTCAGCGTCAGCCGCCCGCCCAGGCTCTCTGCCGTCAGCAGGGCGGAAACTTCCCGCCCGTCCGCGGCAAAGCCGGAGGCGACCTGCTTGAGGATGCACAGTTTTTTAATGTAATTCATGTCGCCCTCCTTCCGCGCGATCGGGGCGCGCGGCGCATCTTACCTGTCATTATATCTATGATTCGTCCTGTGAATCTATCCATTTTTGGCGAAAAACAGCGTATACGATCGAAAACTGCGCCCTCTCTCCTCCGAAAGTGCGGCAAAAAAGTTTACTTTTCCAAAAAATTAGGTTATAATGAAGCATGGATGAAAAAGAATTTCTCCGCCCTTTATTTTGTCAATTTTTTACCGATATAAGGAGATCGATATGAGTATGACGGAAAACAGAAAAGTTCTGCAGTTCATCGACGAGAGCGCCGCACTCTGCCAGCCGGACGAGATCGTCTGGATCGACGGCAGCAAGGAACAGCGCGAAGAGCTGCGCCGCCAGGCCTGCGCCTCCGGCGAGATGATCAAACTCAACGAGGACCTGCTCCCCGAGTGCTACCTGCACCGCACCGCCGTCAACGACGTCGCCCGCGTGGAGGACCGCACCTTTATTTGCTGCCGCAATAAGGATGATGCCGGCCCCATCAATAACTGGATGGATCCGAAGGAAGCCTATTCGATGGCGGCCGATATTTTTAAGGGCAGCATGAAGGGTCGCACCATGTACGTTATCCCGTACAGCATGGGCATCGTCGGAAGCGAATTTTCCAAGATCGGCATCGAGCTGACGGACAGCATCTACGTCGTGCTCAACATGGAGATCATGACGCGCGTCGGCACCGACGTGCTCGAAGCGCTGGGCAAAAACGGGGACTTCGTCAAGGGCCTGCACTCCAAGTGCTCGCTCGATGAGAGCAAGCGCTACATCCTGCATTTCCCCGAGGACGATACCATCTGGTCGTGCAACTCCGGATACGGCGGCAACGTGCTTTTGGGCAAAAAGTGCTTCGCGCTGCGCATCGCTTCCTATCTCGGCAAAAACGAGGGATGGATGGCTGAACATATGCTCATCCTCGGCTTCGAGAAGCCGGACGGCGACGTCAAGTACATCGCGGCGGCATTCCCGTCCGCCTGCGGCAAGACCAACCTCGCCATGCTCATCCCTCCCGCGAGCTATCGCGAAAAGGGCTATAAGATCTGGTGCGTCGGCGACGATATCGCCTGGATCCGCGTCGGTGCGGACGGCAGGCTGTGGGCGATGAACCCGGAAAACGGCTTCTTCGGCGTTGCGCCCGGCACCAACGAAAAATCCAATCCCAACGCCCTGCACACCACGCAGCGCGGCACCATTTTCACCAATGTCGTGCACAATCTCGACAACAATACCGTCTGGTGGGAAGGGCTGGATAAGAACCCGCCCAAGAATGCGATCGACTGGAAGGGCAATCCCTGGACGGAAGAGGACCGCGCCAACGGCGTCAAGGGCGCGCACCCCAATTCCCGCTTTACCGCTCCCGCCAAAAACTGCCCCTGCATCAGCAAGGAGTTCGATAACCCCAAGGGCGTTCCCCTGTCGGCGATCGTCTTCGGCGGCCGCCGTGCAAAGACCGCGCCGCTGGTGTACCAGAGCCGCGATTGGAACAACGGCGTGTTCGTCGGTTCCATCATGGCCAGTGAGACGACGGCTGCCGCGACGGGCGCTGTCGGCGTGGTCCGCCGCGACCCGATGGCGATGCGCCCCTTCTGCGGCTACCATATGGGCGATTACTTCAAGCACTGGATCGAGATGGGCACCAAGGTCGCGCACCAGCCCAAGATCTTCAACGTCAACTGGTTCCGCACCGATGACGAGGGCCACTTCCTGTGGCCGGGCTTCGGCGAGAATATGCGCGTGCTCGAGTGGATCGTAAAGCGCTGCGAGGATCAGGTCGGCGCCGTCGAGACGCCCATCGGCTATGTCCCCGATCCCAAGGATATCAACCTCGAAGGGACCGATGTTTCCGAAGATACGCTCAAAGAGCTGCTCACCGTCGACAAGGAGACCTGGAAGCAGGAAGCGGACGGCATCGAGGAATTCTACAAGCAGTTCGGCGACCGCCTGCCGCAGGAACTCGCCGACGAACTGGCGGCCCTCAAGGCAAATCTCAACAAATAAGCGCCCGGTCGGGCGATAAAAAGGAGGCTCCTTGCGGGGCCTCCTTTTTGTTTGGTTCGGGCGTCTTTGCCGTTTATTTGCTCACATGCAGGGAAAAGCGTTCTCCTGTCGCAAACAACAACGTGATCGTGTCGTCGCCTTCGGTGCGGATGTCTGCGTCAAAGCAGTCGCGCAGTGCGAGTGTCGTGTAGCGGATGAAATCCTCTTTGGAAAGTGAGGGAACGGCTGTGCGTTCGGTCTCGCTCAGGTGCTCCATAGGTAAGTACCTCCTTCGCGGGTGTACCGGCGTTCTTACCCGCCGGCCATTTATATTGTATCACGGCCGCAGGCTGCGGCGCAAGATGGAGGGCGGGGGAGAATTTGTCCGACAGACACTTTCTTTGCCGAAACATGTCGAAAGTGTCAAAAATCGGGCGAAGGGGACCGCTTTTTTTGCAAAAAAAGGGCGAAAGGATGCAGATTTTGTATGCCCGCCTTTGGCTGCGGCGGCCGGTTTCGGCGCGCGGCGGGCAGCGCTCTTTGCCGGCAAACTTATTTTTTTCAAAAAAAGTGGCTCAACCGCGAGCAAAACCGCTTGACAGTATTTTGCAGATACGATAAAATTTATTGAGTAAACAGAGGGGAGCGTCTATGGCACGCAGCTCCTTTCCAATATTTGAAAATCAGACAAGGAGAACAACATCATGAAGACCTACATGGCAAACGCCCAAACGGTAGAGAGAAAATGGTATGTTGTCGACGCCGCCGGCGTACCTCTGGGCAGGCTTGCCTCCAAGGTTGCGGCAGTTCTTCGCGGCAAAAACAAACCTACATTTACTCCCAACGTCGACACGGGCGATTTCGTCATCGTCATCAACAGCGACAAAGTGCTCCTCACGGGCAAAAAGCTGGACGACAAATTTTACAGATATCACACCGGTTACATCGGCGGGCTGAAGGAGATCGCGTACCGCAAGATGATCGCCGAAAAGAGCGACCTTGCCGTTTACGAAGCGGTTCGGGGCATGCTTCCCAAAAATTCGCTGGGCAGAAAGATGATCAAAAAGCTCAGAGTCTACAAGGGCGCAGAGCACAATCATGAGGCGCAGAAGCCCGAAGAATTGAAATTATTTTAATGAGGTGGAAACATGGCTAAACCGATTTTGAAGAAAAAACTGCAGTTCTGGGGGACGGGCAGAAGAAAGAAGGCGATCGCCCGCGTCCGTCTCATTCCCGGCGGCACCGGCAATATCGTCATCAATGACCGCGCTCTGGAAGATTATTTCCCGCAGGGCACCATGCAATACATCGTCAAGCAGCCGATCGTGCTCACGCAGACGGAATCCGCGTACGATATCGTCGTCAACGTCTGCGGCGGCGGCTATACCGGCCAGGCCGGCGCGATCCGCCACGGCATCTCCCGCGCGCTCATCCAGGCACAGCCCGAACTTCGCCCCGCGCTCAAAAAGGAAGGCTTTTTGACCCGCGACCCGAGGAGCAAGGAAAGAAAGAAGTACGGCTTGAAAAAAGCTCGCCGCGCTCCGCAGTTCTCGAAGAGATAATTTGTCCGCGCGCATTTTGCGCGAGGGCGCTGCATTTTCCCGGCAGATATGCGCCGCGCAATCGCTTGCGCGGCGCTTCTTACGTCTTGCCGCCCCGCCTGTCGATGCGGCGGGAAATGGCTTCATGCCGGGCGAGGATGCGCTCGGCGCGGAGCCGCCTTTCTTCGCCCGTGAATACGCCGCTTTCCGCGCGGTCCGCGGGTGCATTTTGCGACTCCGCCTCTTCCGCACTCTGCGTTTCGGGCTCTTTTTCCGGCGCTGCTTCGCCCGTCAGGGCAGACAGCAGCCGAAACAATCCGAATTTTTCCATCTCTGAACGACCTCCGGGCGCAGTATTTTTTGTGTTTGTACGCAAATCAACGCAAAATTTTCATCATTACCCGCACTTTTTTAATTGCTTAAAAGTGCAAATTGATATATAATAAAGAAGTATATCGGCAATTTGGCCGAAAAAGGGGAAAGCGCGGCGTGTCCGCGCGGCCGCCGAAAAAATCCAAAGACCAAGGAGTCTCTCTTATATGCTGAAATCGGGCAAAAAGATACTGTTGCTGCTGCTGGCGCTGGCTTTGACGCTGGGCGTGCTCGCGGGCTGCAACACTTATAGGACCGATCCGCTCGACGGCTATACGCCGAGCGACAACGCCGCAGAGTCCAACGGCGGATTTGTGGTCAAAAAGGACGAGTGGTTCTATTTCATCAACGGGGCGGAAAGCTATACTGCCGACAATACCTTCGGCAGCGTGGTCAAGGGGTCGCTCATGCGCATCCACGAGAATGATCTCGCCGCCGGCAACTATGCCGAGTCGGATATCGTCGTTCCGCAGTTGGTCATTTCGGAGGACTATTCTTCCGGTATCTATATTTATGGCGACTACGTTTACTATGCTACGCCGAACACGTCGCGCAATATGGACGGCGAAATCGTCAACTCTTACCTGAATTTCCGCCGCACGAAGCTGGACGGCACCGACACGAGCAGCAATTATGTGCAGCTGAGCGACAATGCGGTCCCTTATCGCTATGTGCAGGTAGACGGCACCGTGTATCTCATGTATATCGATTCGACCAATACGGAGATCCATTCCCTCAACACCGCAACGGGCGTAGACAACGTCATTGTTTCCGGCTATGCGGACTATGCGTTCGACGAATCGGATACGGAAAGCCCGTATATTTATTATACGATGGCCGTCGTCAAAAAGAATACCTACGAGTACCACGCCGAGGAGTCGCATTCCCACAGCGAAAACGAAGGATATAACCAGCTCTGGCGCATCAGCGCCGATGCGACCGAGGAGGACGCTTACGACTTCGACATGACCGACGGCTATGTCGATACTTCCCTCTCCGAAGGCGACGAGGGGTATGCGATGGAATACACCAACTACGGCGAGCTCGTGCTCGACGGTATCGGCCGCGAGAAGAAGGAGGGCACCCCCTTCAATATCGACTGGGAGGCCGACCGCGGCGAGATCGAGAGCGCGCGCGGCTACACCTATTCCATCGTCGAATATACGGACGGGATCGCGATTCTCTCCGTCACCAACCTCGACGCTTCCACGGCATTCGTGTATGCGCTCGAGGACGAGGATCTCGCCGGTGATTGGAGCAGCATCGCCGCCAACCCCGGTGCGCATGACAGCGGTTCTCTGACGCCCATCGCGATCTCAACGACCAACGCGACGGCATCCGCTCTCTATTACAAGGAGGGCGATACCCTGTACTATATCTATCTCGGCTCCGACAATGCGATCACCCGCGTCGAAGTGTCCGACAGCGCGAGCGACCTCGACTATATCCGCGACACGACCTACCTCGCCCGCTCGCAGTCGGGTGCAGAGCTGCTGTACCTGGATGACGGTTATCTGTACTTCTCGAAGGCGGGGACCAACGGCAACGCCCTCTGGCGCATCCGTTATGACGGCGCAAAGAGCGATTATGTTTCCTTTGGAAACGCCAGCGAGACGCCCGAGGAATACAGGCCCACCCAGTATCTGCAGATCGACTACAACAGCAGCTGGTTTGCGCCGGAAGTCGTGGGAGGATACCTCTTCTTCTCCAATGCGGAGAGCTATGCGGAGAACTACGTCTACGCTTTCAACAACGTGCGCACCAACACCGAATTGAAGGCGCTGAACGATCTGTACGAGGAAGTGCAGGACACCTTTAATTCCGTGGCGGCAGATTTCTCCGAGGCGTCGGAAGCGATCCAGTACTACTTCTATGTCGGCAACGTCGATGTGCTCGACGAGGAAAAGCACAAGAGCGAGTACCAGGATGAGGACTTCGAGGTCATCGATGGTTTCATCGCCGGTTCTTCGGATGTGCACGGCTATGATTTCTCCGTCCTGAAGGACGAATCCGGCGCGCTCGCCAACACGCAGAGCTACTTCTACGGCCGGATCGGTCAGCTCAGCGAGGAGGACGAGGAGACCATCAGCGATACGCTCGTTTCCGATCTGATCCTCACCGATCCCGACGCGGAGGAATAATAGCGGAAAGCAACAAAAACAGACAGCAAAAGGCGGAAATTCTTCCGCCTTTTCTATTTTATGCGAAAAGTCGGCAAACTTGCATAAAAAGTTGTGTAAGTGCAGCGGAAAACGCTTTACAAATGGGCGTACAATTAGTATAATAACCACCGAAAAATTTTTGCGGCGGGCGCGTATTTTTGTGGAAGACTGCACATAGTACCTGCCGCCGGTATATATTTGTAAAGGAAAGAATGCCTGCGGGCCAGCCCGCAGCGCCGACCGAGGTGGAAATTATGGCTAAATACAAAAAGTGCCCCCGCTGTGAGCTCAACTATATCGAAGAGGATAAGGATTACTGCGACGTCTGCCTGGCTGAGATGCAGGGCGGCAAGCTGCGCTTTGCGGATTTGGATGACGACGAGGAAGAGGTGGAAAAGACCGAGCTCTGCCCCGTCTGCGGCGAAAATTATATGCGTCCCGGTGAAAAGATGTGCGACGAATGTAAGCAGAACGCCGATAATTATGTCGAAGAGGACGATATCGACCCCGAAAAAGATGAGGAATGGCGCAATTATCTCGACGAGGAGACGGATGACCTCGTGCTCGAGAGCGACGGCATCGATATCGGCGAAGATTTTATGGATGACTTTGACGAGGAAATGGAAGACGACTACGTCGAGGAGTCGGAGAGCGACGACGATAGCGTAGACGACCTCGATTATGACGGAAACTTCGATGACTTGGACGACGACGAGGAAGAGGATGAGGAAGAAGACGAGGACGACGATTTTTGATCGCTCGGCCCGGACGGTGCCGATGCGGCCGGCCGGGGGAAGGGAGCTTTCAAAATCTGTCTGAGGGCGGAACCCTTTCGGCTAAAGAGCCGCGCTTGATTTGAAAATGAATCCTGAATAAAGACCGCCCGCAGCCGTTCGGCTGCGGGCGGTTCGTCTGTATCGGATGTGCGGCGTACGGCCGTTCGGTTTGTCCTTTTGGGGCAGCACAGTTTCAGGCATGCTGCGGGCGGGGGCGCACCTGTACGCTTCCGCACAGGATCTCCGCGTAGGAGTAGGCGGTCTTGCCGCGGTAATTTGTGTCGTCGGGCAGTACGGTGAACAGGGCGGGGTAGATGCCCGTCAGCCTGCCCGTAAAGTCGGCGCTCTTATTGCGGCCGAGGTTGACGTGCACGCAGACCGGTTGGCCGCGGAAGCGGCGGATCTGTGCCTTGACGGAAGTGATGTCGTTGTGCGGTCGGATCATATCGTTCTTTCCGCCCCCGCGCGCGGCGGGCGAGGGCGCCTCCTATGCGCTTATTTTGCCCGATCGGCCACAAATTATGCGCCCGCAGGCAGATCTGTTTTGTGGCGGGAGAGCGGCCGGCGGGCGCGGCATCCGTTTTCTCCAAAAAACGCGGACGAAGGGAGAGATGCTGTGGCATAAACGGGGGCGATGCGGCATACGATGAAAGAGAAAAAGAAAGCATCGGAGGTGCTGTGTCCATGTCTGTCAGCCCGCAATACGAAACCTATGAATATACCGCCCGCGGTCCCGTCCTGCGCGCGCAGTCCATCGTCGAGTGCCGCTTGGAGGGGCGTGCGGATGACCGCCTGCTCGCCGCTTCGCCGCGCGTCGTCTTCGGCGGAGCAGAGGTGCTCTCCGGCGAAGTGCGCTATGGCGGCAAGCTGTTCTTTTCCGCCGTCGTCGCCGCGCCGGACGGCACCGTTGCCGGGGTGGAGCGCGGCGCAGAGTTCTCGCATCGCGCCCCCTGCGAGGAGGCGGCTCCCGCGCAGAAGGCGGAAGTCGTCCTGCAGGTCGAAAAAGTGGAGTCCCGCATCGAGGGGCGTTCGCTCATCTTATCCGCCATCGTCACGGCAGATATCGCGCTGTATGCGCCCGTCCAGCTGCGCTACCTTGCGGGCGGCGACGGGGTGGTGTGCGACCGCCGCCCCGTGCGCGTCGTGCGGACCTATCCCTGCACGGGTACATTCGCGCAGGAAGAGGAGTTCGAGACCGATTATGTCGGCGATATCCTTCTGCACAGCGAGCAGGTCTGCCTCTCGCGCGTCGTTGCGGGCGCGGGCAGTCTGGATGTTTCCGGTGAGGTAAATCTCTCCGTTTTAGCCAAAAAGGAAGGAGAAAACGAGGTCGTCTCCTATGAGCGGCTGATCCCTTTCCGCGCCGAGATCCCGTGTGACGAGGCCGCGACGGGCATGCCCTGCGATGCGCGCGCCGAGGTCGTTTCAGCCAATCTGTCCGCGACTTGTGACGAGGAACACGGCCGCTGCCGGATCCTCGCCCGCATCGAACTGCGCGTCGCGGGCAGGGTGTATCGCGCGGAGGAGATCCTCATGCCGCGGGACGCCTTCTGCCCCGGCTTTGCGAGCGTGCCCGTGCGTTCCGCCGTTTTGGCGGAGGAACCCGTCTGTGCCTTTACTTCGGCAGAGCGCGTTTCCGGCAACGCCGCGTCGGACGGCCCCTTGGCCGAGGCACTGCAGGCGGCCGCCCTCTGCGGCGTACAGATCGCCGCCACCGTATCGGACGGCGAGATCGCCTGCGAGGGCGTGCTGGATGCCGTCGTGTTCGGCAGGGATGCGGAGGGCTCCCCCGCGAGCGCGCGCATCAGTCTGCCCTTTGCCTTCCCCGTCCGCAGCGACCGCGCCCGCGCCGGAGACCGCGCCGTCGTCACGGCTCTCTGCTGCGGCGTGTCCGTCCGCCGCCGCGGCGAGCCGGAAGCGGAGGGCTCCCTCAAGCTGTTCGTCACCCTGTACAGCGCGGGGGAAGGGGAATATGTGGCCGATCTGAATGTCGGCGCGCCGGCAGATGAGGGGGCGGGCGCCGTCACGGTCTTTTTCCCCGCGGCGGGCGACACGCTTTGGGAGGTCGCCAAAAAGCTGGGTCGCGCACCCGAAGACGTCAGCGCCGCCGCACCCGATCTCTCCTTCCCGCTCACCGGTTCCGAACGCATCGTTCTCTGGCGGCGCAGGGAACAATAACTTGCCGTACACTTGCCTTTTTCCCCTTCTTATGCTATACTAAGAAAAAAACGATAGGGAAACAGGCATGAACGAGCAGGAAAACAGGCGGCCTCTGCAGCCGCAGGGAGAGGGCGTTTCGGCGCCGCAAGGACCGGAATTTGCGGCAGAAAGCCCGTTTGACGGGCGTGCAGCGGACGTCGTTTCGGATGCCGTCAGTCTTTCGTTGGCCGTCATGGCGGGCGTCGTTGCCTTTTTGGCGGGCGTCGTCGTCTCGCTCTTCGGCTTTTTGGACGGAGATCTGATCGTGGGCATGATCTGCCTGGCGGTGAGCGTCGCTGTGGGGCTGGCCGTCGGGTTCAGTATTCCCTTTGTGTCCCGCCGGTCCGTCCGCAACAACGCACAGCCGGGTACGCGCATCGGGCTGCGCGTGGAAGGGGAGCGCATCTGCATGTACCTGATGCGGGACGGCGCCCAGCTCTCCTCCGTGTGGCGGGATATTTCTTCCCTCTACCGGCTTGTGCGGCGCCGCGGCTATGTCGTGATCTATCTCGCGCGGCAGCAGGCGAACATCGTCTCGGAGGACGGATTTACCGCCGGAGACGCGCAGGGATTCTGCGAATACTGTGCGGCGCGCGGCGTGCGGGTCCAATAGCAAATTCGATCGTATCGCACATTGCGGGCGCCCGGCGGCAGGATCTGCCGCCGGGCGCCTCGCTTTGCCCGTCTCATGGAGGTCGCCGGGAAGTGCGCGTCGCGGAAACGGTACATTTTTATTCTTTTTGTCCGATTCTCATAAATCTTTCACGGAACGGAGCAACTCGATGTTTACTTTTCTGTAAAATCATGCTATAATATGGGAAGAGAATCTTCGCGAGGCGCATGGTGTTTTCCGTTTCGGTCAAAAGTTATGCCAAAGTCAACCTGTCGCTGAATATTTCCGGCGTGCAGGGCGGTTATCACGCCATTGACAGCGTCGTCGCGAACATCGATCTCTATGATACCGTGCGCGCCCGCGCCCGAAAGGACAGGCTGGTCAACGTGTATATGCGCGGCCGCGGGAGCGAACAGATCCCCCCCGAGCAGAATCATGCCGTCCGTGCGGGGGAGGCGTTCGTTGCGGCGTTCGGCACGTTCGGCGCAGATATCGAGATCGACAAGGATATCCCCATCGGCGCAGGGTTGGGCGGGTCCTCGGCAGATGCCGCGGGCGTCCTCAATGCGCTGGCGAAATTGTATAAAGTGGAAGACCGTGAAGCGCTCAAAGCGCTGGCAGACGGCTTGGGCAGCGATACGGGCTATATGCTCGGCGGCGGTTTTGCCCGCTTGAGCGGGCGGGGCACGCGCGTGCAGCCGCTCGCATCCCCCCGCCGCTACGATATGCTGCTGTTTTTGCCCGCGAGCCCCGTGTCCACGGCGGCATGTTACCGCCGCTATGACGCAGCGCCCGACCCGCTCCGCGCGGACAGTGCGCGGCTCGCGTCCGCCCTGCAGGCGGGCGATTTTGCGGGGGTGGCTGCCAATGTTTATAATGCACTGCAGAGGCCGGCGTGCGAACTCAATCCCGAAGTCGCCGCGGCGCTGGCGGCGGCGGCATCCTTTTCCCCCGCCGCACATGCGGTGACGGGGTCCGGCAGCGCCGTGTTTGCGCTGTTCGAGAGCGAGGAGCTGTGCCGCTGGGCGCACAGCCGTTGGAAAGGAAAGATGTGCGCGCGCGTCGTACATACCCTCGTGCCGGGAGAAAGGCGGCGGGGGCTGCCCAATCCTTTTGTGCTCGTGCAGGAAGAGCCGGATGCAGAAAAACGGAGGAAAGATGGAAGAGAGAAATCTTGATTTAGACGACAACGGAAAGATCCGGTTGCGCAAAAATGCGGGCGTGCTGCCCGCCGAGGAGGGCTCGCCCGACGAGATCATCGTCGACATCCCCGATTTTCCTTCTTTGGAAGGGGAGGAGCCGGAAGAGGCGGCTTTTGTGGCGCCTGCACCTGCAGACGCCGAGGCGGGATATGCCGCCGAGCGGGAAGATCGCCGCGCCCGCGCCCGCCGCTTGTATGAAGAGGCGGAAGAACTGTACGCTTCCGGAGACCTGGACGCCGCCGGGGAAAAGTATCTGGACAGCGGCGCCCTGTATGGCGCCGATTGGCGCCCGTGGTTCGGCGTGGTGCGCGTACAGACGCGCGATTTTACCGATTTTTCCGCCATTTACGATTGCCAGCAGGCGTATGACAAGGCGCTGCGCCGCATGAAGCCGGAGGAGCGTGCCGCCATCGCCGCGCGCTACGTCCCCGCATTGGAGCGCCGCGCGGAGGATTACGCCGTGCGCCAGGAGCGGCTGAATGCCGAAGATGAGCGCATCCGCGCCGAGGCGCGCCCGGGGATCTTGCGCGAATACCGCCTTTCCCTGCGGCTGTTCGCGGCATTTTTACTGCTGTTTGCCATGTTTGCGGTCGCAGGCGGCGTGCTCGCCGGCCTGATCAATCTCGTGCCCGGCTGGCAGATCCTCATTCCCGCCGTGCTCTGCCTGGCCGTCGCGCTGGTACTGTTGGTCGTGCTGGCCGTCTGTACCAACCGCTTCGTGCGCGCACGCATCGCCAAGACCCGCAATGCGCGCGCCGGTTCCACACCGGAAGGGGAGGAGGCGCGCATCTGCGCCGAGGCGGAGGAGATCGTCCGTTCCATCATCGAAGATTTTACAAAATAGCGGCGGCCGCAGGGGCGCCGCGCCCGTCCCGCCGAAAGAGATTTCGGCGGTTTTTTTCGCCAAACGGTTGAAAAGTTCGCAAAAGCGTGGTATCATAATCGTGTAGGCTGTATCGCATGTCAAAAATGCACAATTTGCGTGCGCTTCGATAAAAATCGAGCCTTTTCAAAAAAATATTTTCAGCGTTTGACAATCGGCCGCATATCTGCTATTATTTTATCGATAAAAAAATATCGATAATCGAAGGGTGGAACATGGGCAACAACAAAGCAATGGCGAATATTTCCAAAGCCACGATCGGCCGTCTGCCCGCGTATCACCGGTATCTGACAGAAAAGAAGGCGGAAGGAGAGAAGGCAGTTTCCTCCACGGCCATCGCGGAAGAACTGCATCTGAATGCCGTACAGGTGCGCAAGGATCTTGCAGCCATCAGTTCGGCGGCAGGCAAGCCCAAATTAGGGTTTGACGTCGAGGAACTGATCGCGGATATCGACCGCTTTCTCGGGTACGACAACGTGTCCGACGCAGTTCTCGTCGGCGCGGGGGGACTCGGCAGTGCGCTGGTCGGCTACGACGGGTTCAAAAATTACGGGTTGAACATCGCCGCCGCGTTCGACTGTGATCCCGCCCGCATCGGAAAGACGATCGGCGGCGTGCGGGTGTACGATGTAAAGGAACTGCGGCACCTCGTGCTGCGGCTGAACGTTCGCATCGGCATCATCGCGGTGCCCAAAGAGGCGGCGCAGGCAGTGGCGGACGAGCTCGCCGCGGGCGGCGTGCGCGCCATTTGGAACTTTGCGCCCGTGCATTTGTCTCTGCCCGAAAACATCGCGGTCAAAAACGAGGACATGGCAGCATCCCTCGCGATCCTGTCCCAGCGCCTCGCTGAAATATTAAACAACGAAAAATAATTTGAAGGAGAAGGTTACATGGACAACGAACAGATCGTCGATTCGGTCGAAGCATTGATGCAGAAGATCGAGCAGGTCAGAAAAGCGCAGGAAATTTTTGCCACCTACAGCCAGGAACAGGTCGATAAGATCTTCCGGGCGGCCGCGCTCGCTGCCAACAGCCAGCGTATCCCCCTCGCAAAGATGGCGGTTGCAGAGACCGGTATGGGTATTGTGGAAGACAAGGTCATCAAAAACCACTATGCCGCCGAGTATATCTACAACAAGTATAAGAACATGAAGACGGTGGGCGTGATCGAAGAGGACGCTTCCTTCGGCATCAAGAAGATCGCCGAGCCGATCGGCGTCGTCGCCGCAGTCATCCCGACGACCAACCCGACTTCGACGGCCATCTTCAAGACCCTTATCTGCTTGAAGACGCGCAACGGCATCATCATTTCCCCGCACCCGCGCGCAAAGGGCTGCACCATTGCTGCGGCAAAGGTCGTGCTCGAGGCGGCCGTCAAGGCGGGCGCTCCGGAGGGCATCATCGGCTGGATCGATATTCCTTCCCTCGAGATGACCAACACGCTGATGAAGACGGCGGACATCATCCTCGCCACGGGCGGCCCCGGCATGGTCCGCAGCGCTTACAGCTCGGGCAAACCGGCTCTCGGCGTCGGCGCAGGCAACACCCCCGCCATCATCGACGAGACGGCTAACATCACCGTCGCGGTCAACTCCATCATCCATTCCAAGACCTTCGATAACGGCTTGATCTGCGCGTCCGAGCAGTCGGTCATCGCCGAGGATTCCGTGTACGATGCGGTCAAGGCCGAATTCATCAAGCGCGGCTGCTACATCCTCAACGACGAGGAAAAGGACAAGGTCCGCAGCACGATGATCATCAACGGTTCGCTCAACGCCAAGATCGTCGGTCAGCGCGCCCCCAAGATCGCCGAGATCTGCGGCTTCTCCGTGCCCGATGCGGCAAAGATCCTCATCGGCGAAGTGGAGAGCGTCTCTCTCGACGAGGCGTTCGCGCACGAAAAGCTGTCCCCTGTCCTCGCGCTGTACCGCGCGAAAGACTTTGACGACGCCGTTGCCAAGGCGGAGCGCCTAATCGCGGACGGCGGCTACGGCCATACCGCATCCCTGCACATCGACACCGTCAAGGGCAAGGATAAGATCGCGAAGTGGCAGGAGGCCATGAAGACCTGCCGCATGATCATCAACATGCCTTCCTCGCAGGGTGCCATCGGCGATATCTACAACTTCAAACTGACCCCTTCGCTCACCCTCGGCTGCGGTTCGTGGGGCGGCAACTCTGTTTCGGAAAACGTCGGCGTGAAGCACCTTCTGAACATCAAGACCTTAGCGGAGAGGAAAGAAAATATGTTGTGGCTCAGATTGCCTGAAAAAGTTTATCATAAGCGCGGCTGCCTGCCTGTCGCTCTCGACGAGCTCAAGAACGTCATGGACAAGAAGCGCGCATTCATCGTCACCGACGAGTTCCTGTACAAGAACAACTATATCAAGCCCATCACCGACAAGCTGGACGAAATGGGCATCCGTTACACCTGCTTCTACAACGTCGCACCCGATCCGAACCTCGCCTGCGCGAAGGAAGGCGCGAAGCTGATGACCGAATTCCAGCCGGATGTGATCATCGCGCTGGGCGGCGGCTCGGCTATGGACGCCGGCAAGATCATGTGGGTGCTGTACGAGCATCCGGAAGTGGACTTCCTCGACATGGCGATGCGCTTTATGGATATCCGCAAGAGGGTGTACACCTTCCCGAAGATGGGCGAAAAGGCTTACTTCATCGCCATCCCGACCTCGGCCGGTACCGGTTCCGAAGTTACCCCGTTCGCCGTCATCACCGACGAAACGACGGGCATCAAGTATCCTTTGGCAGACTATGAGCTGCTCCCGAAGATGGCGATCGTCGATTCCGACTTTATGATGACCATGCCGCGCGGCCTCACCGCTGCGACCGGTATCGATGCGATGACCCACGCGCTCGAGGCGTATGCGTCCATCATGGCGACGCCGTACACCGACGGCCAGGCGCTCGTCGCACTCAAGCTCATCTTTGAGTATCTGCCCCGCTCTTACGAGAACGGTGCAAACGATCCCGAAGCGCGCGAAAAGATGGCCGATGCCTCCTGCATGGCCGGTATCGCCTTCGCGAACGCATTCCTCGGCGTCTGCCATTCCATGGCGCACAAGCTGGGTGCTTTCCACCACATCGCGCACGGTATCGCAAATGCCCTGATGATCAGCGAAGTCATCCGCTTCAACAGTGCGGACGTTCCCACCAAGATGGGTACTTTCCCGCAGTACGCATACCCGCATGCAAAGCGCCGCTATGCGGAGATCGCCGAGTTCCTCGGCTTGGGCGGCAAGGATGACGACGCAAAGGTCAAGAACCTCATCAAGGCGATCGAAGAGCTCAAGGCGAAGGTCGGCATCAAGAAGACCATCAAAGACTACGGCGTGGACGAGCAGAACTTCCTCGACCGCCTCGACGAGATGTGCGAACAGGCGTTCGACGACCAGTGCACCGGCGCGAACCCTCGTTACCCGCTCATTTCCGAGATCAAAGAAATGTATCTCAAGTGCTACTACGGTAAATAAGTAAATAAGGAGGGGAATTACCATGGCAGAAATCATTCAGAAAACCGATAAAAAGACGATCTACCGCGAAGGCAAGACGCTCGTCAAGCTGTTCAACAGCGAATATCCGAAGTCAGACGTCCTGAACGAGGCGCTGAATACGGCGCGCGTCGAAGAGGGCACGAACCTCAATGTTCCCGCTGTGCACGAAGTCACCAAGGTCAACGGCGAGTGGGCCATCGTGCTCGACTTTGTCGACGGCAAGACCCTGCAGCAGCTGATGGACGAGAATCCGGACAAGATGCAGCAGTATCTCGAAGAGTTCGTCGATCTGCAGGTCGAAGTGCTGAGCCAAAAGGTGCCCTTGCTCACCAAATTGAAGGACAAGATGCACCGCAAGATCTCGTCGACTAACTTCGACAAGACCACCCGCTATGACCTGCACATCCTGCTCGATTCGCTGCCCGCGCACGATAAGCTCTGCCACGGCGACTTCAATCCCGGCAACATCATCGTCAGCCCGGACGGACGCAAGTTCATCATCGACTGGGCGCACGCTACGCAGGGCAACGCTCGCTGCGATGCGGCGCGCACCTACCTCCTCTTCAAGCTGGAGGGCAAAGACGATGTCGCCGAAGAGTATCTCAAGCTCTTCTGCGAGAAGACGGGTATTGCGAAACAGCTCGTGCAGAAAGCTCTGCCGATCGTCGCTGCCAGCCAGACCACCAAGGCCGTTCCCGAAGAGCAGGAATTCCTCGCCAAGTGGGTCAATGTAGTAGACTACGAGTAAAAACAAGTCATAAAAAATGCGCCGTTTATGCGGCGCATTTTTTTATACAAATATTCAGTCATGTGCGTGAGTCGGATGATGCTCTCTTATTTTTTTGTCTTTGATGGTTTTTGTGCTGCAAGGATGTAGCTGCCGTCTATAAGAGAGAAGATTTCCTCTGTGTCAACGCTCCCGTCCAGCACGATGGTAAACCAATGCTGTTTGTTCATATGATAGCCGGGCAGATAGCGTTTATGATCGATCCTTTCGGCAAGTTGTTCGGGCTGCATGCGCAGATCGATGATCTCCACGGTCTCGTCGCTGTCAAAACCGAGTTTTGCGCGCGACACCGTGAGGACAGCGCCGTACCACGTCTTTGTGTCCTTCCTGCGGAACACGGCGTTTTCGGGGAACTTTTTCCACAGGTATTCGAGTTCGTCCCCGTAAGTTTGCCTGACGTATCCGATGACGCGCCGCGCCTGCTCGCTTTGGAAGATGTCCGTTTGGCAGCAGCTCTTTATAAAATTGTCCAATACGGCATGATAAGCCGCCCTTACAGAGCCGACAAACTGCCCCGCGGCGTCGGGTACGAGGTGCAGGGTATATTCCTCCCCCAAAGCCTTCTCCATCAGCCTTGTGCGCAGTCCGCCCTCGCGCGTTACATACAGTTCCAGCGCAAATTGCCCGTCCAGAATGTCGGTCGCGTATTGACAGCCGTCCTCGCACTGTGTAAACCCGAAGGGTATAAGTTTATCGGCTATTATCTTTTTGTGCTTTAATGGCAGTTCTTTCATTGCTTGCCCTCCGCGTATCTGTCAGCCAATCTCTGCCCGAATTTTTGCAGCGCGCCGCGCATTTCTTTTGGCCCCAATCATACTGCGCCGCCCTGTAACGACAGCGCTCAAGCCATTGCTGTGGTGCTGTCCGAAAAGTCGGAGGCGCTGAACAGCAGGCTGCCGTTTGACAGTTTGCAAAAGCTGTCCTCGCCGTATCCCTCAAGATAGGGCGCCGTTCCCGTCTGCTGTTGCAGCAAAAGGATGAGGGTGCCGATCAGACGTTCTGTTTTCATGGTCTGTCACCTCTGTGCCTTTATTATAACATAAAAACAGGGCAACAGTGTTTCGTGTTGCAAAAAATTTTTGGTGCTCCTTTTAATCAGGCGGACCGAATGATGCGCGTCGGCTTTCAGCAACATCATCGCCTGAAAGCGCGCAGCGTACACAGCAATTTATGTCGCTTTCCCGTTTCCCCATGCATGCGGACTGTACTTTGTCGGCTTAATTTTTTTGCAAAGATTCTAAGCGTGGGAGCGAATGCCGTATTTTTGGCAGACCGATGCAAAGGCTGGAAAAATTTCACGCAAAAAACACAAAAAAATGCTGCCGTACCGGCAAAACGGGCGGGGAAACGTGTTATAATAATAGAGGCGCCGGCTGTATGTGCTGCGGCCAACGGCGTATACTGAAAAAGGAGGAGTTTCTGTATGGATATTTTGCAGACCATTCTTGTCGGCATCGCGGCGATCATCGTGCTCGCGATCGTGCTCAAGTTGCTGAAATTCAGCATCAAGACCATCTTAAAATTTGCGATCAATGCCGCCATCGGTATTGCGCTCATCTTCCTGCTGAACCTGATCCCCGCCGTCGAGATCCCTCTCACATGGTGGACGGGGCTCGTGTCCGGTCTGTTCGGCATTCCCGGCGTCATCGTACTGCTTATTTTGAGCTTTTTCCTGTTTTAGGGCAGCTCGATCATTTGTCTGATCGGAAGATCCCCGCTGCAAGGTTCTGCAGCGGGGATCTTTTTTCGACTTCGATGGAAAAGTGCGCGTCCGGCAAAGTGCTGTCACAGGATCGCGTCGTTGGCCGTATAGCTCTCTAAAGAGTTCTCCCTGACTTGGATGCACAGATAGCGGATTCCCTCGTCGGCTGCGGCAAAAAACTGCCGCTTGGCGGCGGGAGAAATGCGCACCCAGTCTCCGGCGTTCAGTTCGACCGTGTCGCCGTCGATGACCGCTTTGCCCTTCCCGGAGAGTACGGCATAGATCTCCTCGTTGTGTTTGTGCGCGTGCACAAAGGGCACGCTTGCGCCCGCGGGCAGCTCGTTGATGCTGATCTCCGCTCCGGTCAGGCCCAAACTGTCGTGCAGTTCGGTGCGCGGCGCCTCCGCTACGCTGATTTTTTTGTAGTTTGCCATAAAACATAGACCTCCTGCTTGGTTTCTGCCGCTATTATAGCAGAAGAGTTCCCTCCGGTCTCAATGGTTACAAATTTATTTGCAAGAAATCAATTTGTATCTTAGTATCTTTTTAATACTTTGCTTGACAGCTTTTTCTTCATCTCCTATAATAGGAAAAAGGAGGATGCTATGCTGACGAGAGAAGAACTGCCCGAGTGCCCCGTCGCCACGACGGTGCATCTGATCGGGAATAAATGGAAGCTATTGATCATCCGCAACTTGCTGCATGGACCGCAGCGGTTCAGTGAATTGAAGAGGGGGATCCCCGGCATCTCGCAGAAGGTGCTTACGGACAACCTGCGCGCGCTGGAAGGGGACGGCGTCCTCTCGCGCGAGGCATTTGCCGAGGTCCCGCCGCGGGTGATCTATGCGCTGACGGATATCGGCGAATCGCTCCTGCCCATCATCGACGCCATGGCCGATTGGGGAGACCGCTACAAGGCGAGCATCCGATAAGGATATGGCAGAGGAAAGCAGCAGCGTTTATATCGGCTTTTTCAGCGGCAATCAGCTCAAGGTCATCGCCTGTATTGCGATGCTGATCGACCATATCGGGTGGATCTTGTTTCCGGGAGAGATCGCTTTCCGCATTATCGGGCGCATCTCGATGCCGCTGTTTGCCTTTTTGTTCGGAGAGGGGTGCCACTATACGCGCCACAAGGCGAGGCACTTTGCGTTCGTCTGTGCGTTGGGCGTTTTGACAAGCGCAGCCATGTCCTTCGTGATGAAAGAGCCGTATGGCAATATCCTCATCACCTTTTCCCTCTCCTGTCCGCTCATTTATGCGCTCGAAGGGCTGAAAAAATTTTCTGTCTCCGGGCGCAAGGGCGGGGCGGTCCTGTGCGCCGGGGCCTTCGTCTGTGCACTCGCTCTCGCCGTGTGGCTGTGTTGTTTTTCGCCGCTGGATGTCGATTATGGCATTGCGGGCGTCCTGCTGCCCGTCTGTGTGCGGCTGCTGGATGTGCGCTCTTTCGGCGTACAGGGGAGGGCCGCGCAGCTTTTGTTCAGCCCTGTAACGGCGCTGCTCCCGTTTTTTGCGGGAATGGTCGCACTGATGATCGCCGTCGGCGGCATACAGTTCTTCTCGGTTATGGCTGTGCCGCTGTTGGTCGGCTACAGCGGAAAGCGGGGAAAGTACGCGCTCAAATGGTTGTTTTATACCTTTTATCCGGCGCATCTCGCCCTGCTCGGCGCGATTTATCTGATCATCCATCCGATTTTCTGTCGGTGCTGTTCGGGTAAAGCCGCGTCATATAAAGGAGCGGCCGCTCGGTTCGTTGCCGCACGCATGCAAGGAGTTTGCGCCTCTTCCTTAAGTTTTGCCGGGTAACTTTGGCCGCAAATTTTGAACATGGCCTTTTATCGATCGCTGAAACGCGAGGGATAACGGAGGAAAAAGTTCAGAAAAGAGAGAATGGCATTGGAGTTTTCCAATGCCATTCCTTTATTCCAAGCAAAGCGCCAACGAAAAAATAAAAAATCGAGCTGAAACAGCACTCGGTTTATACAACCTCCTATAGGCTGTTGCTTCGGGAAAGAACTTGTACGTTGCGCCGTTGAAATAACGCTGAAAAGATATCCGCTTTTATTCTCTTTTCGCCCGTTGCACCGTTCCGTGCGATCGCAGCCGGCAGGTTTTGATCAATACTTCCGAACGGATGTGGCCGGCGGTTTCACGATTTTTCTGTTTGCGGGATCGATCATGGGGAGCAGAGGCGCTTTTTGAAGAGAAAAAAGTGCAAACAGCCCAAACGATTCTCCATTTTTTGCGCGCAAGGGTCTGCTTACAAATTGTAGCATACTTTGCGTAAAAATGAAAGCAAATACAATGGTTGCTTATAGTATTTTATAAAAGTCAATCGTTGTATATTATGGCTGCCCGAGGTGTACAATATAAAGGCAGTCATGGTAGGAGAAACCGGGTTTGGATATTCATAAGAGAATTTTGGAGCTTTGCAGAGAGCGAAATTGGACATTGTACAAATTGGCGCATGAAGCGGGTATTTCTGAAGCGACCGTATACGGTTGGTTCAACGAAAATCATTTTACCCCTTCGCGCAATTCGATCGAAGATATATGCCGAGCGTTTGAAATTTCTGTCTCTGCTTTTTATAACGATATGGATTTGGATCAATTGACGCCGCAGCAGATCGAGCTTTTAACACTTTTCGAAAAAGTGCCCAACGCCAAAAAGAGCGTCGTGTTGGATTTGGTCCGGTCTCTCGTCGATTAAAAAATGGGCGCCCCTGCCGAACCTGGCGGGGGCGCGCCTATGCATTTTTGGCTTTGCCGCTCGAGCATGTTTCGTGATGATTGGATCAAAAAAGAATGCAGAGGGTCAAAAGTATGGTTATTTGCTTAACACGGTATTTTTTCAGTGCTATAATGAGGGCGTCTGAAAGATCGGTAACCGGCGAGCCTTGGCCTTTTATGGATGGCTCAATTCCGAATAATAAAAATGATCGGAACAGCAGGGAGAAACCGAAACGTGAAAAAGAGATTTTTGGCAGGCGCAAGCATCCTCATGGCAATGATCCTATTGGGCACTGTTGCTGCCTGCGGCATACCCTACGATTATGTGGATGAAAATGATTTGTCGCGGTGGATCGTAGAATTTACTTGCGACTATCCGAGCAATCTTCCCCCCAATGGGGTAAAGTATTCCATACAGGCATTAAAAGAAATGAATTTAAACGGAAATGATTTTACGATCAACATACCGTATGATCCCGTATACGAAGAAATGGGGCTTGCCGATTTTAGTTTTACGTTAGAGCCGAAGACAGAATTCTATTACGTGGATGACAACGGCAGAGAAAAAGAGTTGAGCAATCTGCGGTTAGAAAAGGACTATTACTTTATGCGGGATATCCTTTACGAAGTGGATGAGTCGGACGGCGAGTTACACCATACCCAGCGAATTTTCCGGCGGGGAGAATATCAGTTGGATTATGCATTTGGAGCTACTTTAAATACCGCGGGAATCCCTGTTAATGTGTTAGCTGCTCCATATATTAAAATAATTGTTAAATAAATACAGTTTTCTAGGAGAATAAATATGAAAACACTATTAACGAAAGTTTTATCAATAGTTTGTTTTTTGATCATTGTATTTTTAGCTATGTTTTACAGTTTTCCATTGTTACCGAATCCTGTCATGGCAATCGAAAATTTTTCATCCGTTGATCAAGGGGACTATGATGAATATACCGATTTTAATAGCCAAAATGGCATAAAAGTAAAAGAGTTTATCAACCACTATAGCCAAGGAATAAACCTCTACAACGGCCGCGATTTGGGAGAGGACTACGAGGCAATGTATGTTTATGCCGAGGTTGAAAAGGATAACCCCATCGTCGATTTTGTGCCGAAGGAACTGTTCTAAAGTCTGTGCCATTTTTTGTGGCGCGCTCGAAGGAGGTTGGCCCCTGTGTGGGGGGCAAAGCACTGCATGCACGAATAGCTTGCCGCTTGTGCGGCAACAGACGCGAGCTCCTTGACGACGCACCAAACAAAAAAACGGCACAGACCGGTGTCTGTGCCGTTTTTTGTGGCGCGCCCTAAGGAGGCTTGCCCCTGTGTGGGGGCAAAGCACTGCGTGCACGAATAGCTTGCCGCTTGTGCGGCAACCGACGCGAGCTCCTTGACGACGCACCAAACAAAAAAATGGCACAGACGGGTGTCTGTGCCGTTTTTTGTGGCGCGCCCTAAGGAGCTCGAATCCCTAACCTTTGGTTCCGTAGACCAACGCTCTATCCAATTGAGCTAAGGGCGCACGCCGCTTTTCAGCGTACTTAAATAGTATAGCAGATTTTAAAAATTTGTCAATGAATTTTGCCATTGACTTGGGAAGAAAATTGAAAAACACTGCAAAAGTTGCCGAATCTGCCCAAAAAGAAGTTGTTTTGTGCGCCGCATCGGCGGAGACATCAGGTCGTTTTGGGCAAATTGTAAACAATCGTTCGCGCATTTGTTGATAATTTTTTTTGACTTTTTACCGGAAGGGTGCAATACGGTGTGGAAATCCCTCGAAAAATGGGGAAAAAGTGGATAAGCGTGCATACTTTGTGGATAACTTTTTCGATCTTTTGTTCACATTTGGGAAAAACTGACAAAAACAGCTCAAAATGTGTGTATAACTTGTACTTATCCACAGTTATACACATTCTTATCCACATGTTCTGTGAAAAGGAACGTCGGGCACAAAGGGAAAGGGGGACAAACGGGCGCTTCGGAAGGTGCGTCGGCAGGTCTCTGTGGAAAAAGGGCCGCCGCGGGCGGGGAATATGGCTTATTGCGACAAAAGCGAAGGGGATTTGTCCAAAAAATCCGACAAAACGAGTTGCCTTTTGAACGAACCGGTGTTATAATAATAGAGAAAAATGCCCGCGCCGCTTTTGGCGGGAGACCGTTCGGCTTAAAGTGCGCGGAGACTTGATCAAGGAGTATACGAACATGGCAAAGATCACGGCGGATACGCTCATCATGGAGTGCCTGCAGCTCAATCCCGATTCGGCGCAGATCCTCATGTCTTACGGCATGCACTGCCTCGGCTGTGCGATGGCGCACGGCGAGACGATCGGCGAGGCCGTCAGCGTGCATGGCAAGGATCTCGACGAGCTGCTCGCAAAGCTCAACGAAGGCGTACGCGAGTAAAAAAGTCCCCTTATAGGGGAAGGCAGACCGATGCGCTTTGGCGCGGCGGATACAGAGGCGCGCCCTTTTTAGGGCGCGCTTCGCCGTATTGCGGCATCAGGACAGAAAGAAAAAAAGGGGGATCGATGATGCAAAGGGGAGAGGGCGCGCCTTCGGCGGCCGGAGATAAAAAGCGGGAGCGGCTCCATAAAAATATCCTGATCATGGCGGGCGAGCAGCTCTTTTGCGCAGCTGTGCTGTTTGCGGCGTACGGCATCGGACTGTTCTTCTTCCGCTGGCTGAACATCGCGCTGGCGGCGCTCTTGGGAGCGGGGGCCTTTATCGGCTATCTCGTCTGTTCGGTCAAGGACCGGCCGGACGGGCTCTTCTTCTTTCCGGCCCTCTTTTCGGCGGGGGCAGGGCTGGCCATCGCCGCTTATTTTTGCGAGGTCGGCAACAACTTTTTCAGGAATTGGCCGATTTTGGCGGGCGCTGCGGGCGTCATTTTTCTCAATGCGTTTCTGCTCTGCTTCGATTGGGGTGCGCGGGGATTTGTCGTGCAGAATGTGCTCTCCACGCTGCTGCTGTGCGGCGTGCTGGCGGCGAGCATTGTGTGCTTTTGCCGCTGGAATGCGGCGCAAGGAGCCCTCCTGTACCGCGAAGCGGCCTTGGTCGGGCTGTATCTGTTTTTCGTTTTGGCGGGGGAGGTGTTGTACATATGGTTCGGAGGGGACTATCGGCACGCCATGAACCTTTCGTACTGCGCCGCCTTTTTTATCGTCTTTTTCGTCATTCTCCTGATCGTGACGGAGGGGGACGCGGGCGATGCGGTCGCCGACGCGATCGTGCCCTCTTCCGCGGATACATCTTCCCAAAAGCGGATCAAAAAGCATAGGTGAACGGTATGGATGAACAGTTGCAGGAAGGGATCGAGGCGTTGCGCAGGGCCGTCTCGCACATGAAGAGGGGCGTCTTTTTCGGCGGGGCCGGGGTAAGCACGGAGAGCGGTATCCCCGACTTCCGCTCGCAGGACGGGCTGTACCGCCAAAAATATAAATATCCGCCCGAGACCATACTTTCGCGCACCTTTTTCGACCGCCATACGGAGGAATTTTTTGACTTTTATCGGAACAAGATGCTCTGCCTTTCCGCCCGCCCCAATGCCGCGCATAAAAAGCTCGCGCAATGGGAGGAAGAGGGGAAGCTCGCCGCCGTCGTCACGCAGAATATCGACGGCCTGCACCAAAGAGCGGGCAGCCGCCGCGTATTCGAGCTGCACGGCAGCGTGCTGCGCAATTTTTGCATGGCGTGCGGCAAGAGCTATCCCGTTTCGTTTGTCGCAGAGGCGGAGGGGATCCCGCGCTGTTCGTGCGGCGGCATCGTCAAGCCGGATGTGGTGCTGTACGAGGAACCGCTGGACGGCGCCACGCTCGAAGGGGCAGTGCGCGCCATTCGCGCGGCAGACGTGCTCATCGTGGGCGGCACATCCCTCAATGTGTATCCTGCGGCCGGACTGATCGATTACTTTGAGGGGGATTCGCTCATCGTAGTCAACCGCGGCGCGCCCGCGCGCGCAGTCCCCGGCTGCCTGTTGATCGACGGAAAGATCGGCGAAGTTTTTTCGGCCCTGTAGGCCGCGCATATGGGAGGGCCGCCCGCCATGTTTTTCATGGCGGGCGGCCCTTGCAAATATCCGCCTTTCTATATGTAATGCTTGACATTACAACAAAACTTTGGTATACTCTTTTGTAATGTTTAATATTACAACGCGCGGCGCGGGGCCGAGCGCCGTCCGCAGGGCGGGAGCAAGGCGGTGCCGGGCGCGGAAAGGAGGACGATATGCAAGTTTCATCGAACAGTTTACAGCTGCAGCAACTGCGGCAGTGGTTCGCGGAGGCGGATTGCGTGCTGATCGGCGCGGGGGCGGGCCTTTCAACGGCGGCCGGCATGACCTATGGGGGCGAGCGCTTCCGCAGAAATTTTGCCGATTTCGAGCAGAAATATGCATTCCATGACATGTATTCGGGCGGATTTTACCCGTTCCCCACGGAGGAGGAGTACTGGGCCTTTTGGTCGCGCATGATCCTCGTCAACCGTTACTTTGCCGGGGTGCCGCAGCTGTACGCCGACCTGCACGCTATTGTCAAAGGAAAGGAATACTTTGTGCTGACCACCAATGTCGATCACTGCTTTCAGCGGGCGGGATTTGATAAGGCGCGGCTCTTTTACACGCAGGGGGATTACGGGCTCTTTCAGTGCTCTGTTCCCTGCCGGCAGGAGACGTACGACAATGAGGCAGCCTTGCGCGCGATGGCGGCGGCGCAGAGCGAGATGCGCGTCCCGCGCGAGCTGCTGCCTCTCTGCCCCGTTTGCGGGGCGCCCATGGTCCCCAATTTGCGGACGGACGGCACTTTTGTCGAGGATGCAGGCTGGCACGCGGCGTGCGCGCGCTACGAGCAGTTCCTGCGCGCGTCGGAGGGGAAAAAGCTGCTGTTGCTCGAGCTTGGCGTGGGCATGAATACGCCGGGCATCATCAAATATCCCTTCTGGCAGATGGCTGAGCGCCGTGCGTCGGCGCGCTATGTCTGTATCAATGCGGCCGAGGCGTACGCGCCCGCGGCGATCGCTTCCCGTTCTCTCTGCATCAAGGAGGATCTGAATATCCTGTCGCAGCTTTGAGCCCGCGCCGAAGTTTTGCCGGGCGGCGGCATTCCGCTGCCTGTAAGCGCCGCGCCTGTGCGCGGTTCGGCTCTCTCTGCGGCGGCGCATCATTTGATTGCCTTTTGCGCACACTTGTCCATGCGGGCATGTCCGCAAAGGGGAGAACGAAGATGTGTACGGCCGTTACTATGCAGGGCAAACATTTTTATTTCGGGCGCAATTTGGATCTCGCCCATTCTTTTGGGGAACGGGTCACTCTGACGCCGCGCGGGTTCGAGCTGCGCTTTTTGGCGCAGCCGGCACAGAGCGCTCACTACGCGATGATCGGCACCGCCGCGGCGGAAGGGCTGTTTCCTTTGTATGCCGAAGCGATGAACGAGCGCGGCCTGTGCGCGGCAGGGCTGTATTTTCCGTGCAGCGCCGCCTATGGAGTGCGGCGGGAGGGGATGTACAACGTTGCCCCGCACGAAATGATCGCTTGGCTGCTCTGCCGCTGTGCCAACGCCGCGCAGGCGAAGCTGCTGTTACAGAACACCTGTGTCATCGGGGAACCGTTCGGCGCGCTGCCCGTCGCGCCGCTGCATTGGCTCGTCGCCGACCGTACGGCCTGTTTTGCCGTCGAGCCGCGCGCAGACGGGCTGCATTTATACGACGACCCGTTCGGCGTGCTCGCCAACGAGCCGCCCTTCGAATTCCACGCGGAGAACAGCAAACATTACTTAAATTGCACGGCAGAATATCCCTCTTCCCGCTTCGGGCTCGCGCTCGAGCCGTACGGGCTGGGGTTGGGGGCATTCGGCCTGCCGGGCGACCTTTCTTCTGCCTCTCGCTTTGTGCGGGCGGCTTTTTACCGCGCCAACGCCGGCGGCGCCGGGGAGAGCCCCGAGGGGGAGGCGGTGCACTTTTTTCACATCCTCGGCAGCGTCGAGGTCGTGCGCGGCGGTGCGCGGGAACGGGAAGGGGCGCCGGATGAAACGCGCTATGCCTGCTGCATGGATGCAGATATGGGCATTTATTATAAAAAAGAGTACGATAGCGGCCGTATCCGCGCATATGTGCTGACAGGAGAGGCGGGCGATCGTTTGGCCGTATTCCCGCAGCCGGCGGGGAGCGGCATCGAACAGGCGGCGCGGCCGTGACGTGCGCCTTTGAGCAGCATCGCGCCGCCGGGCGCGGCGGTTGCATAACCGCCGCGCCCGGCGCATAGGATAGGCAAAAAGGAGTTTTTCGGGATGCGGAAAATCATCTGTGCCCTGCTCGCCTTCACCATCCTGCTCGGCTCGATCCCCCTTGCCGGGTGTGCGGCGCAGGAGCCGCCGCGCGACAGGTACGTCATCGAGGCGGAGTACGGGAACGGAGTGCTCTCTGCCTCCATGCAGTGTACCTTTACGAACCGTGCGGATACGGAACTGAAGCACATCGATTTCAACCTCTACGGCAACGCCTACCGCGCGGGGGCAAAGTACGCGCCCGTTTCCGCCGCCTATGCGGCCAAGGCCTATTACAGCGGCGCGAGCGAGGGCGGGATGGATATCCTGTCCGTTTCGCCCTGTGCCGATTGGGAGGTGTGCGGCGAGGATGAGAATATCCTGCGCATCCATTTGGCGGAGAGCCTGTTCCCCGGCGAGGGGGAGACCTTTGAGATCCGTTACTCCCTGCGGCTGGCGCAGGTCGAGCATCGCACCGGCATCGCCCGCCGCGCGGTCAATCTCGGCAATTTTTATCCGATCCTGTGCGTGTATGAGGAGGGGCGCGGCTTTGCCGCCTGCACGTACAGCTCCAACGGAGACCCCTTTTACAGCGCCTGTGCCGATTACGAGGTCGCCCTCACGCTGCCCGCCTCCTATACGGTCGCGGCCTCCGGCGAGCCGGTCTCGGCCGAAATCGACGGCGGAAAAAGGCGGTGCGTCTATCGGCTGGAGAACGCGCGGGATTTTGCCTTTGTGCTCGGCGAAGAATTTTCGGTATTACAGGGCGAAGCGGACGGCACGGCGCTGCGCTATTATTACTATGACGACGCCGATCCCGCCCGAACGCTCCGCCTTTTGGAGGAGAGTTTTACCTTTTTTTCCGCGCGTTTCGGCGCCTATCCGTACACATGCTATTCCCTCGTGCAGACGGGCTTTTGCTACGGGGGCATGGAGTACCCCGGGCTGACATTTGTCTCCGATGCGCTGCAGGCGGAGGAGTACGGCTACGCCTGCGTGCACGAGACGGCGCACCAGTGGTGGTATGCCGCTGTCGGCAGCGACCAAACGCGCGAAGCGTGGATGGACGAGGGGCTCGCCGAGTATTCCACCCTCCTCTTTTTTGAAGGAGCTCCCGCATGGGGATTCACGCGGGAAACCATGGTAGAGGGGGCGCGGCGCGCCCTGAATGCCTATTGCACCGTGCAGCAACAGGTGTTCGGCAGCGTGGATACTTCGCTCAGCCGCCCCCTTGCAGATTTTCCCGGCGAACTCGCCTATGTCTGCCTCACCTACGATAAGGGCATGCTTCTGTTCGAGACGCTGCGCGATGCGCTGGGGGATCGGCGGTTTTTTGCGGGTCTGCGCCGTTACTATGCGGATTTTTGCGGCAGGATCGCCCTGCCGGAGGATCTCGCTTCCGCTTTCCGCAATGCGGGGGCGGCGGGGATCATTCGCTCTTTTGCGGACGGTACAGCGGTCCTTTGATGGGTGTGCCGTCCGCTGAACGGAGCAAAATCCGCCGCGGGCACATTTTTCGTGCCCGCGGCGGATTTTTTTCGACCCTTTTGTTCAGCGGAGGTTTGCGGAGGATTCCAGCAGGGTGCATTCGCGCAGCGTGGGGTCTGCCGAGTCGTCGTCCAGATCGGAGATCTCGTTGACCAATACATAATTGTCGGGCAGTTCCTTGGGGGTATAGCCCGTGTATTCGCGGAAAATGCGGTTGAAGTTGCGGATGGTATTGAAGCCGCTTTGGATCGCGACTTCCGTCACCGTCATGGCGGGATCTCTGTGCAGCAGATCGATCGCCTTTTGCACCTTGATAAAGTTCAGGTAGCGCGAAAAAGTCATGCGCGTCTGTTTATGGAACAGGCGGGAAAAGTAGGAGGCGTTCATCCCCATATAGGCGGCGGCCTCGTTCAGGTCAAAAAATTCGAATCGGTGCTCGATCTCGCTCAAAAGGGCACGGAAGCGCTCGGCTGTCTGGCTCGTTTCGCCGCGCTGTACTGTCTGTTCGCGGCGGAAAATTTCCAGCATGAATTGCGAAACGAGCAGCGCCGTGTGCCCTTCGTACAGTTTGGCCTTTTCCTGCAATTCCCGTTGCAGCGTATAAAACAGCCCGGTTACGTCGTACTTTTTGCCGAGCAGCGGGCTGGCGAGTATGATCTCGCGCGCAAAATAAGCCGTGACGGCGTGATCGAATACGATCATTGCGACGGTCGTATCCTGCGTTTTCGCGTGCATGCAGTGTACTTGCCGGCTGTCGGCAAAAAAGCAGTCTCCCTCCTGCAATTCGTACAGCTGCCGCTCGCAGAATACTTCCAGGCTCCCTTTTTCGACGCAGAAAAGTTCGCATTCGTAGTGCCAGTGCGGCAGATTTTGCGAGTTGCGGTAGCGGCCGACCCATACGGGGCATTCCGCGCGGCTTCGCCAAACCTCTCTCTTGATGTTCATAAAAGCTCTCTCTCCATGCTTTTATTGTAATATAAAGGGTCCCGTCTGTCAATATCCGATCAAAAAATAAGTAAAAAAATGTCTAATTTGTGTAAAATAGTTGCTTTACCGCTGCCTTTTTCGATGTTATAATAGTGCAAAAGATGAGCGTTTCGATAATTTTTTGTGAATTTTCTCCCGAATTTGCAAAAAATTGCAGGAATGTCATCGCGCCTTTGGCGCACAAGTAATTCCAGAGGAGGGAAACAAATGGCAGCTTTACAGGTGCTGAAAAAGGTGTTGCGCGGACTTTCTGCCGTCGCTGTTTTCGGGCTCGCCACGGCTTTGGCCGCGGGACCGATCATGGAAATGTATGCAAATCCGCTCGATACCTATTTCGGTTCGCACAGCTTCGAGATCGTCGCGGAAGAGACGGACGAAGCGGACTGGGTCTATCAATCCAACTTCAAAAATGTACAGGAGGCCGTAAACGGCTTCCGGGAATTTGCGATTCGCGAATCGCAGGAGACGTACGTTCTGCTCAAGAACGAGGGGGAGGCTCTTCCGATCGCGAAGGATGCAAGCATTACATTGCTGGGGCTGCGCGCGTATGTGCCCGTCTATGGTAACGACATGGGCGCCGCGCCCGATAAGGCAATGATCAATGCGGAGAAATCCCATATTTACAACGCGTTTGCCGAGAGGGGATTCAAGGTCAACCCCACCGTGCTCGAAAAGTATAAGGGGAGCGAACAGATCACGCTGATCGAAGGGGAAAACGAGATCGACGCGACCGCAACCTTCAGCGATACGGCAGCCGCCGCTGAACTGAGCCTGTCTGATCTCGGCATCACGTCTGCCGATTATACCGGGTATAAGGATGCCGCCATTGTCGTAGTCGGCCGTCCCGGCGGCGAGCGCAAGGAATATTCTGTCGGCGGTACAGATTCAAAGACCGGCAACATCCTCGGCCTTTCGCAGGCGGAAAAGGCGGTCATTGAGGAGGCGAAAGCCAATTTTGACAAGGTCGTCGTCCTCGTCAACTCCACCAACATGATGGAATTGCGCGAACTGGAAGAGGACAATGAAATCGATGCCATCCTTTGGATCGGCTATCCCGGCGTGTACGGTTTCTATGGCGTGGCGGACGTGCTCAACGGCACGGTATCTCCTTCCGCGCACCTCGGCGATACATATGCCGCAAATACAGCAGTCAATCCTGCCATGGTCAGTTATGGTACGGACGGCAAAAACAAGTGGTCGAATGTCGATGAATTCGGCGGCAACGACAATACGAACAGCTTCCTCATCAATCAGGAGGGCATCTATACCGGATACCGTTATTATGAAACGCGCTATGCAGACGTTGTCGCCGGCGTGGACGGCGCAGCGGAAGCAGATGCGGGCACTTATGTGAATGCGGACAGCACCGTTGCGACGGCGGACGGCACGTGGAATTACGCAAACGAAGTTGTCTATCCCTTCGGCTACGGCCTTTCCTATACGGAGTTTGAGCAGACGCTCGATTCCGTCCGCATCAAAGGGGACAAAAAGACAGCAGAGGTTACCGTCACTGTCGAAAATATCGGTAACACTGCCGGAAAATCGGTCATCCAGCTGTACGCACAGGCGCCGTATACCGAATATGACCGCGCGAACGGCGTGGAAAAGTCGGCGATTCAGCTGATGGATTATGAAAAGACACGCACCCTCGAAAAAGGAGACAAGCAGACAATTACGCTGCACGTCGATATGGCGAACCTCGCCAGCTACGACTATACCAACGCCAAGACGTACATCGTGGACGACGGCGAATATTACTTCGCCATCGGCGACGACGCGCACGACGCGCTCAACAATATCCTTGCGGCGCAGGGGTATACATCCGAAGACGGCATGGTGGGAACGGGCGACTCCGCCAAGGCGCACCGCTGGACGTGGTCCGGCAGCGCCAACGGCGTCGATGCGCAGACATTCTCTGTCAGCAAAGCAGAGGTAGAGATCACAAATCGGCTCAGCGACGGAGATTCCTCCATGGATATCAATTCCTTCGACGGCTATGCAAATACGGCCAAGTATATGACCCGTGCCGACTGGAACGGTACCTATCCCGAGCCTATCCGCGATCTGGAAGCGAAGGGCCGCCTCGCGACGCTGCTGCGCAACGACTTTATCGAAGTCAGCACGAGCGATGACGTCTCCGCCTATTCTTGGGGCGTGGACAAGGGTATCACCATCTATGAAATGAAGGGCGCCGAGTGGAACGACCCCCGCTGGGATGACTTTATCGACCAGATCCCCATCAGTGAATTCCTTTCCTTTGCACAGAGCGCGTTCCATAACATTGCCGGCATTGAATCCATCGGTTATCCCGGCAATGCCGCAGATGATGGCCCCGGCGGTTCTGATTCCGGCAAAATGAGCACGCACGGCCAGTACCAGGGTGTTATGTATACCGATATGGAAGGGTATGACACGAAGTATGATTCGTACGGCACGCGCATTGCGCCGACGCCCACTAACCTCGCGTACAGCTGGAACAAGGAGCTCGCGTACGAAAACGGTGAAATTATCCTTGGCGAAAGCACGCTCGTGTTCAATCTGCCCATCATGATCGGCCCCGGCATGAACCTGCACCGCCATGCATATAACGGCCGCGGCGGCGAGTATTATTCGGAAGATCCCATTTTGTCCGGCTTTACGGGCAGCGCGGTCACGCAGGGCGCGCAGAGCAAGGGCTGTATCGTCAACATCAAGCACTATGCCTTTAACGATCAGGAGGGCGACCGCTCAGGCATTGCGGTGTTCATGAACGAACAGACCGCGCGCGAGATGGAGCTGCGCAACTTCCAGCAGGCCTTTGAAGCCGGCGGAAAGCCCGCGTCTTTCTATGAAGATGAGAGCAAGTCAGACGAGTACACCGTCGGTGCGCTCGGCGTGATGACTTCCTTCAACCGCATCGGTGCCACGGCGCCCAGCGCGAACAAGGGCGCCTGCGTCGATATCCTGCGCGACGAGTGGGATTTCAACGGGTACAGCGTGACCGACTTCACGGGCGTTGCGCCCAAGGCCGCCCCGAAGGAATCCATCCTTTATAATACCACCGCGTTCTGCGGATTTGGCGTCAGTGTCGATTATTGGGAAGATGAATATTTTGCACACGATGCGGACATGTGCGCGGCAATCAAGGCGAACCTCAAATATATCCTGTACCCGCTGGTGAACAGCGCCGCCATGAATGGCCAAAACATCACTTCGCATCGCGTCGAACTCGACACGCCGTGGAGAGCATTGTATCGTAATATGCAGATCGGCTTCGGCGTTGCGACCGGCGTATTGATCGCGGGCTGGATCGCCCTCGAAATCGTCGGTGCCGTCCAAAAGAAAAAGGAGGTGCGCTGATATGAGTTTCATTAAAAAGCAAGGTGTTTGCGGCTGGATCGTTGTCGCAGCGGTCATCTTGGCGCTCGTCTCGATGATCATGTATATCGTCAATTCGAATACGGGATATATGGAAGGCATGGGCATGAATGCTCTCCCCGTCGTATTCACGGTCATCTTTATTATCGGGGCGGTCATTGTGTTGGCCCTCTCCGATAAAATGAACGAGAGCCTCTCCGGATTACTGCTGTTTGTCCTCGCTCTGCTCGTTGCAGGTTCGGCATTGGTTTTCATCGTCGAGCGAGTGGACGTGATCGGTGACATGCTCAACCCCGTCAACCATCCGGATGCGCAAGTCAAAGCCGTGCGCGAGGCGATCGCCGGCATTTCGATCTACTTAGTTGCCTTTGTCGCCATGGTTATCGCCACGATCGGCGGAAGATTGGCAAAGAAGGAGGAATGATCTTCTCCCCCGGTCGTTCCGTATACAGGGAAGGGCAGCGGCTCAGCCGCTGCCCTTGTCCTTTCGATCGAAAAAAGCCCGGTGCGCGGAATGATGTTCCGCGCGCCAGGCTTTCGGTTCAGCGGCAGCCGCCGCAAGTTTTGCAGTTGCCGCTGCAGTGTGCGCTCTTTTTTCCGGTCGCGGAAAACATTTCGCCGCTCCAGTCCCGTTCCGCCCGCTTTCCGCAGGCGGGGCAGGGTACCGGGTCGTCAAATTTCTGTACCAGTTCTTCAAATTTTTGTCCGCATTGCGGGCATTTGTATTGTAAGATCGGCATCGTTACGCCTCCTTTTTTTCGCCTTCCGTGCATGCGGAGACGGCCTCATAGGCGGGTGTGCCCTGTCCGCCCGTCACGGTTGTTCTTTTTGCCGGAGCAAAATCCCGTTTGGCGCCTGCCAGCAGCAGAGAGCGCCCGCTCAGCGCATGCAGCGCGTAATGCAGCACGAAGGCGAGCGCGCCCACCGTGTTGCAGATGATGTCCTCCATCGTGTCCGCCACGTCGATGAACCATCCGCCTTCGCCGTCGGGGATGTGTACGCCCTGTGCCGAGTTGCCCAGCAGCCTGTCCCCGGAAAATTCGAAGATCTCCCACAGCGCGCCGAACATCAGCGATACGGCAAAGCAGAAGAGAATGATGAACAGCGGGTGCAGTTTGGAAACATCGGCGAGCTTGCAGGCGAAGAACAGCCCCGCAAAGCAGCCGAGGTAGCCAAATGCGGTGTGCATCGCCAGATCCCACCACCATACGCTCCCGTACAGCCCCTCTACAGACCCCAAAAAGGAGGCGAGAAAGGCGAAAATGACGAAGATCGCCCACATCGTGTCTCCGATCTTGTCGCGGAAGATGGCCCGCCCGGCAAAGGGGACCAGCCATAAAAGTGCGTTGCCCGCCAACACGATGAACCGTCCCTCCATCGTTCCCTCGATAAAGCGGCGGATGATAATGGCGATCATCGCCACGAACAGGACGGCGGAAGCCGCGTATACGAAGATGCGCAGCGGCGGGATCTTGCGGCGCGCCGGCGCCGCTTCATTTTTCTGCAAGGCGGTACCTCCTTCCCTGACCGCGCGTGGACAGCGTGGCGGACGTTCCTTTGTCTCTCCTAAACAGTATAGCAGATTTTCGCACATTTTACAAGCGGCGGCGGCCCTCATAAAAGGATTTTGCCCGGCATACACTAAAGGAGCGCGGGTTTGGCGTTCGCCGTCTGCGGGCGGAAGGAGGGTGCGGAATGCGGCTGTTTGACGAGATATTGGCGCGCATCGGTGCAGATGAGGACATCGCCTTCGGCGGAGCCAAGGCTGTTGTATATGCGGGGCGATGTGCCTATTTTGAAAACGTAAAGGGGATCGCGGCCTTTTCCTCTTCTGCAGTCACTCTGCGCGTGCGGGCGGGCGAGGTGCGCGTGGAAGGGGAAGGGCTGTGCGTTGCGCGGTACGACGGGGGAGACCTTCTGCTGCGCGGAGACGTGCGCCGCATCGAGTTCGGCGGGGTGGAAGGATGACCCCGCTCTTCGGCGTGCGGATGGAAATTTCGGGCATTGCCCCGCTGCGCGCGCTCGAAAAGCTGTCTGCTGCGGGCATCCGCGCCCGCGACGTGCGCAAAGAGGGGGTCGCGCGGCTGAATTTCTGTGTAAAATCCAAAGAAACCGAAAAAATTTTTGCAATTTTTGCCCGTTCGTGTTATACTGTAACCAGAAAGGAGAGTGTCGGCTTGACGCGCCTCGCCGCATTTTTGCGCCGCAGGCCGGGTATCCCCGCCGGCGGGCTGGCGGCAGTCGCGCTGGCGGCATCGAGCAATCTGTTTGTGCTGCGCATATGCGTCACCGGTTCGGCGGCGCGCTATGCCGAGCGCGCGGAGGAGATCCTGGCGGAGGCGGGGCTTTCCCCCTTCTCCCTTTACAGCGAGGGGGCGGCGGAGGCCGCGGAAGCGGCGCTCCTCACTCTGCCCGGCGTCGTGTTCGCTTCCGTCGGCAAGGAGGGATGCGTACTCACCGTCACGCTGGAAGAGAGCGCGGAGGCCCCCGCGCCCGCGCAAAAGGCATCGCTCGCCGCGCCCCGCAGCGGCGTGATCGAGGAATTGACCGTTCTGCGGGGTACACCGCTCGTTGCAGAGGGCGATTCGGTCGCGGCCGGGCAGACGTTGGTCGGCGGCTATTTTTTGACGGAAGCGGGAGAGCAGCGGCAGACGCCGGCCGTCGCGCGGTGCAGCCTGCTGTGTACATATGAGGCAGAGTTTGTCGGGGCGGCGGACAGCGAGCAGTTCCGCGCCCGGTCGGTCGCGGCGGCGCGGCTGCGTGCGGGCGGCGAGCTCGTTTCCTCCTCTTACACCGTGCGGGAGGAGGCGGGCGGCTATGTCTGCGCCGTATCCCTCGTCGTGCGGGTGCGCGTCGCGGTGAATATGGGCAGCGCCTCCGGCTGAATAAAAACAGAGGAAAGGACAGAGGAAAGAATCAAAAGAATGCAGACCAAGGTGACCGTCGAGGCGGGCGATCTGGACATGCTCCAGAAGCTGCTCGGCACGTTTGATGAAAATTTGAATATCGTCGCCCGCGAGCTGAACGTGTTTGCTTCCATCGAGGGGACTTGTATCAAGATCTCGGGAGAGGAAGGGGACGTCTCCTGTGCGCAGCGGGTACTGGAGGGGATGCTCCGCCTCGTCCGCGCGGGCGAGGGGGTGGATAAGTCCCGCATCGCCTACTGCATCGAACTTGCGCGCGAGGGCGGGCTGGAAGGCATCGAAGAAGTCATGGGCAACGTCGTCGCCTTCACTTCCCGGGGCAAGCCGGTCAAGTGCAAGACGCTGGGGCAGAGCAAGTATGTCGATGCCATCAAAAAGAACACCGTCGTGTTCGGCATCGGCCCTGCCGGTACGGGCAAGACCTACCTCGCCGTCTGCCTCGCCGTGAGCGCCTTTAAGGCCAAACAGGTGGAAAAGATCGTACTGACCCGCCCCGCCGTGGAGGCGGGGGAAAAGCTCGGCTTTTTGCCGGGCGACTTGCAGACCAAGGTCGATCCGTATCTGCGCCCGCTGTACGATGCGCTGCAGGAGATGTTCGGGCTGGAAACATATTCGAAACTGATGGAGAAGGGGGTCATCGAGGTGGCTCCGCTCGCCTATATGCGCGGGCGCACGCTGTCGAATGCCTTTATTATCCTCGACGAGGCGCAGAACACCACCTGCGAACAGATGAAAATGTTTCTCACCCGCATGGGTGACGGCAGCAAGGTGGTCGTCACCGGCGATGTGACGCAGATCGATCTGCCCGCCGGCAAGCGCAGCGGGCTCAAGCACGCCGTCTCCGTCCTCAAAAATATCGAGGGGATCGAGATCGTCACCCTGACGGCAAAGGACGTCGTCCGCCACCCGCTGGTCATGGCCATCGTGCGGGCGTATGAGCGCGACGGCGCCCGCCGTGAATCTGCGCGAGAGGAGAGGAAAAAGCGATGAGGTATGCAGATCCCGCCGAAACCAACAAGATCTTCGGCAAAAACGAGTGCATCAAGAGCGTCTTTATCTTTTTGGGCAATTACATTTTGCTCATGGCGCTGGTCGTGCTGTTTATCTGGATCAACACCCTGCACATCGAAGGGCAGAGCTTTGTCGGCTACATCACGTCCAGCTTCAATACGCTCATTTATTTGGCGGCGAGCCTGTTCATGCTCTTTCTCACCGTCTATTTTTACTATATCTTTGAGGATAAGAGCATCCTCGCGACCCCCAAGAGCATTTGGCTGATCTTTCTCCTCTTGGATACCTGCCTGGTGATCTGCTACTTTTTCGGGCTGTTCTTCAATATCTATTCCCGGCCGATCGCCCTGCTCGCTCTGCTCGCCCTGCTGCTGCTCGGCCGCAGAGATGCCATCTTCCTGAATATCATTTTTGCGCTGATGCTCTATTCGGTCGATCATTTTTCCAATTTCGCCGTCCTCAACGAGTATGTGAACGCGCTCAGCAGCACGCCGCTGCTCATCTTTTCGGCGGGCATGGTCGGCATCTTTGTGGGGAGCAAGGTCAAAACGCGCATCCGCTCTTTCCTGACCGGCTTTGCCATCTGCGTGCCCATCCTCGTCATGATCGCCTGCCTCGAGTACAACCGCGGGCTCAGCCTGCTGTGGCTGCTGCTGTACGGGCTGGAAGCGGGCGTGCTTTCCGCCATCCTGTTCATGGCGCTGCTGCCCGTGTTCGAGGCGCTCTTTAACTGTATCACCGATTACCGCCTGCGCGAACTGACCGATCACGATGCGCCGCTCATGCGCGAGTTAAAGGACCGGGCCTTCGGCACCTTCAATCACAGCATCGTCGTCGCGCACCTGGCGGAAGCCTGCGCCATTGCGCTGAATGAAGATACCGCCCTTGCCCGCGCTGCGGCTTACTATCACGACGTCGGCAAGCTGCGTCAGCCCGAATACTTTACCGAAAATCAATCGGGATTCAATCCGCACAGCGAGCTGACGCCCGAACTCTCCGTCGATATCATCCGTTCGCACGCCAAGGACGGGTACGACCTGATCCGCTCCCGCCGGTTGCCCAAGATCCTGGCGGATGTGGCGCTGCAGCATCACGGCACGCTGCCCGTCAAGTATTTTTACGCGAAGGCGCTGAAGATGTCGGACGGGGACGTCAACATCGAAGAATTCTCGTACAGCGGCCCCAAGCCGCAGACAAAGATCGCCGCCGTCGTGATGATCTGCGACGCGAGCGAGGCGATCTCCCGCACCCTGCCCGTCCGTTCGCCCGAAAAGGTAGAGGCGGCCGTGCGCGAGATCATCGAGGAGCGCGTCGATCTCGACCAGTTCGCCGAGTGCGACATCACCATGCGAGACCTCACCATCATCAAGGAGGCGATCGTCAGCTGCCTGACGGGCGTCTACCACAGCCGCGTGCAGTATCCGAAACTCAAGCTCAAGCGCCATGAGTCGGACACTGCGGAAGAGAAAGCCTCGGGAGATAAAAAGTAAAATGGCAAAACTGATCGTTGAGTGCGAAGAGGAGGGATTTGACGTTTCTCCGCTCGAACAGTATGCGGCGGCGGATATCGACAGCGACGTCCCTCTGGCGGCGGAGCTCGTGTTTACCGACGAAGAGGGCATCCGTGCCCTCAACGCAAAGGAGCGCGGCAAGGACGCCGTCACCGACGTGCTCAGCTTTCCCAATTTGGACGGTATCCTCGGCCGCCCCATCCGCAGGGCGGAGTTTCCCTTCGATGCGGACGAGGAGGGCAATCTGTTTTTGGGCAGCATCGTCATCTGCCGCGCGCGCGCGGAGGAGCAGGCAGAGGAATACGGCCATTCGCTGCGGCGGGAACTGTATTACCTCGCCGTGCACGGGCTGTGCCATTTGCTCGGCTACGACCACGAGCAGGAAGCGGACAAGGCGCTGATGCGCGAGCGGGAGGAGCGCATCCTCGCGGCCATGGGCATCGGGAGGGAGGCATGATGAAGAGCGGAACCGTCGCAGTCATCGGCCGCGCCAACGCCGGCAAGAGCACCCTCGTCAACGTGCTGGTGGGGGAAAAGGTCGCCATCGTCTCCCCCAAGCCGCAGACCACGCGCGACCGCATCCTCGGCATCCTCAACACCGAGGGCGCGCAGATCGTCTTTGCGGATACGCCCGGTATCTATAAGTCCAAAACGGCGCTGTCCGACCGCATGATGCGCACCGCCGAGAGCTCAGCCAAGGACGTGGACGTCATCCTCTTTGTACACGACGGCCACAAGGGCGTCTCGGACGAGGACGTCTCCCTCATGCGGCACTACCGTTCGTTCGGCATTCCCATGCTCATCGCCTATACCAAGACGGATATCATGCCCGCTGAAAATATCCCCGCAGACGCGAAAAAGCTATTTGAGGAGGGGATCGACTGCGATGTCGTTCCCGTTTCTGCCCGCCGCGGCCGCAACATCGGCAAGCTGCGCGACGCGATCGTCGAGCTCTTGCCCGAGGGGGAGCCCCTCTTCCCCGACAATGTTCTCTCGGATAAGAGCGAAAAGTTCATGATCGCCGAGATCATGCGCGAAAAGATCCTCCTGCAGTATGACAAGGAGATCCCGCACGGCGTTGCAGTCCTCGTCAATACCTTCCGCAAGCGGGAGGAAGGAAACATCTATGACGTCGACCTCGACATCATCTGCGAAAAAGCCAACCATAAGGCCATCATCATCGGCAAACAGGGCAGTGCCCTGAAAGAGACGCTTTCGCGCGCCCGCAAGAGCATGGAGTCCTTTTTGGGGAGCAAGGTATTCCTCACCGCTTACGTTAAGGTCAAGGATGATTGGCGCGATAAAGCCAATTTATTGAAGGAATACGGTTACGACGAGGGAAACCTGCAGTGATCCCGGCAGCGGAGGGCGCTTTGCCCGGCGGACGCAGAAATCAAAAAGCAAGCCGCGGCACACAATCGTGTGCCGCGGCAGTTTTTATGGATCGCTGTAAAATTATTTATTTTCGGCAGCCGTTTCGCCCTTTTGCTTCGGGGCCTGTTTCGGAAGGGAAGGGGCGGCGTAGCGGTTCACCACCGAGAGGAAAGATTTGGAGGAGAACACGATCACGCCGAGGACGATCGCGATGGCGATGTCGGGGAGGACGTATCCCGCCTGGTAGATCAGGCTGTACAGCCATACGGGCTCGATGGTAGCAAATGTGCCGAAGGCAAAGATGCCGGAAAGGAAGTGGGAGAGGAAGCGTCCCGCCGCGGCGACGATCGCGCCCAGCAAAAACTTGACCTGCGGGAAGCGCAGCGCATCCACTCTGGCGAACATGCCCGCGAGGCCGATCGCCGAGAAGGCGACGGGGTAGTCGAGCAGGAACTGCGCCGGGTGCAGGATATAGGTGTCTTGGAAGGCCTGCAAAATGCCGTAGATAAACCCGGCGAGCACGCCCTTTTTGGTGCCGAACATATACGAGTAGATCATCAGCGGCAGCAGGCTCGCGATGGTGATCGAGCCGCCCTGCGGCATCTCGACAACTTTCAGATAGGAGAGCGCAAAGCTCATCGCGATGCAGACGGCCGCAAAGGTGATGGAGCGTGTGTCAAAGCCCTTTTTGTCCTTGCGCCCCGCGAGGAACGCGGCGGCAATGATGACGGCGATGAGCACGACGGCGCATACATACAGCGCCACGGTATTGACGTCTTCTGCCTCAACTCCGTTGTTTTCCAGTGCGTTGCCGTTCGAAAAGTTGATCCCCATGCACACGAATGTGGCGATCAGCGCGGCCGCCGATAGGCAGCCGAGCGCGATGAGCGTGCCTTTGCTGCGGTTGAAGAACAAGATCAGGCCGTTCGCCGCCAGTACGACGATCAACACGAGGAGCGGATAGAAGAGGATGGGCAGGATGCCGTCTTCAATAAAGGCAATGATCAGGAACGTGAGGCAGAGCACCGCCGCAAAGGCGACCGTCACGATCCCGCCGATGCGCAGCAGCGCCTTTCTCTTTTCGCCGCGGACGGCAATGAGCAAGATGACGGCGAGCACGATGTACGCTGCCGCGATCCAGAAGAGCACGGCGCGGGCAGCATCGAAAGGCGTGCCGAATTCGAGCGGGAACCAAGTCGCGCTCGCCTCTTCGCTCAGCAGATTGAGAAGCATAAAACCTCCTTTGTGTCCGCCGAACGACGTCATAAAAAAAGACGGCGCGCCCCAAACAGGGCGTGCCGAAACGTATCTTTGAAACCTCCCGTTCAGGTATTGTCCTGTCCGGTTCAAAGGGTATGATCTCAGCCTTTTACAGCACCCCCGGCGGATATGTGGTTGTATTCACAAACTTCTCCGCTCCTTTCCGGAACAGGAAGACTGTGTCAAAAAAGCATTATCAATTATAGAGCAAAAGCGATTGAAAGTCAACGGATTTTGTGCTACAATAAAGGCAACTTTGTGTGAGGAAATACAGATGTATCACTTTTTTGCTTTTTTGGACCGCATGAAATACATCCGCCGCTGGTCGCTCATGCGTTCGGCGCGCGACGAGAATATCATGGAGCATTCTCAGCAGGTCGCGATGTTCGCACATGCGCTCGCCGTCATCGATACCGAAATTTTTCATCGTGCGCCGGACATCGCCAAGACGGTGCTTTGGGCGCTGTACCACGAGAGCGCCGAGGTGATGACGGGCGACCTCCCCACTCCCATCAAATATTTCAACAGCGACATCCGCGGCGCTTACGGTCAACTCGAAGAGCTGGCCTGTGATAAACTGCTCGCCATGCTACCTGCCGAACTTGTCCCTGCCATTGCTCCCTGTGTCAAGGCGGATCCTTCCGCTTACGAGTATAAATTAGTCAAGGCGGCTGACAAGCTCTCCGCCTATGTCAAGTGTTTAGAGGAACTCAAGGGGGGGAACGCCGAATTCAAAAAGGCGAAGGAGACGATCGAAGAAGACCTGCGCGCGCGCGATCTGCCCTGTCTGCGCTATTTTATGGAAAATTTTATCCCGGCCTTCCAGCTGACCCTCGACGAGATGGACGCCCTGTAAACGCATTTTGTGCCGATCGCCGTATAGCTTGCATATTTTTTGCCGCCGTGGTATAATGTAAATAGTGTAACAGGAAACTGGTACAAATCGGAGAATGATATGACAAAAAAATTGCGGGCCCGTCAGGCTGCGCTGGAACAACAGGGGTTGTTTGCCACCGATATGAATGAAAAGCACCGCACCTTTGATGCGCTGAGCATCGACGGCGGATACAGTTATCTGCTCACAAAGCCGCTCGAACGGGCGCTGCGGGCGGTCGTGCTGTCCGTCGTGCGGGTGCTGGGGCCG
>CAJFTM010000001.1:238958-254142 GCA_904419945.1 uncultured Clostridia bacterium | reverse complement strand
TATGGCTATTCCGGATAGCAAAAAGATATATCCCCGCGAAGGGGACGATACGATTGTGTATCTGAAAAACGTAATCACAAACCCGAACATTGAAGTCGGCGATTTTACTTTCTACAACGACTTTGTGAACGATCCGAGGGATTTTGAAAAGAACAATGTTCTCTATCATTATCCCATCAATCACGACAAACTGAAAATCGGAAAGTTCTGTTCAATCGCCTATGGGACGAAATTTCTGTTCAATAGTGCAAATCACACAATGCGCTCGCTCTCTACCTATCCGTTCCCTATCTTCTATGAGGAATGGGAACATGGGCTTTGGGCAGACAAGGCTTGGGACAACAAAGGTGATATTGTAATCGGAAACGATGTATGGATCGGCTTTGAGGCTGTTATCCTTGCCGGTGTTACCATTGGCGACGGCGCAATTATCGGAGCGCGAGCGGTTGTAACAAAGGATGTCCCTCCTTACACTATTGTAGGCGGCGTTCCGGCAAGGCCGATACGAAAGCGTTTTTCAGATGAAGATATTGCGGCTCTTTTAGCATTAAAATGGTGGGATCTTCCGCCTGCCCAAATATTGGAACGGATCAAGTACATACAATCTGGCAATCTTGCCGCCTTGAAAGAAATGTGGCGAGCAGCAAAATGAAGATGTATGCCCTACTGTCCAATCAGACAGGAGTCTCTATCCGCTTGACAAATTCTGCCATTGCTGATACAATTACATCTAACTGAATGCGTATGACGGTACGCCCCGACAAGATACGGGCGTTCAAAAGGGAAGTCTGGGCCAATTGCCCCGCAGCCCCCGCTGCCGTTTCAGCGGCGCACTCGACCACTGCTGATGTGGGAAGGTCGTTGTGCTATTTCAACCGCTGTTGTAAGCCGGAAGACCTGCCCCATGCGTTGCAACCAGCCTTTCCGAGGGGATGCGGAAACGCGGAGCTGATGGCCGATAGTAAGTTTGCATGCACTTACTTTGTTCGGTCTTTTCGAGCGCCCGAACCTCCTCTGTGCGTTGAGGTTCGGGCGCTTTTCTTTATTATTAAATCAGATTAGGAGTCCACAATGAAACGACGTTTTATTATTTGGATCAGCATCCTCTCTCTTTTGCTGCTGTTTGGTGCCTGTACTTCTCCGAAAGATGATTTGCAAAAAAACTATCCGATCACAGTAAATACCTCTGAGCTTGTCGTATTTACTGCGCCGGATAACTTCGCTATGATCTCTGTCAAAGAATATTTGGATGGACTGGTTGCCGCTGGAGAGATCTCCTACACAATTGAAGATGGTATGATCATCTCCCTGAATGGAACGGAGAATATTACCCAAGTCAACAGCGGCAGTTATTGGATGATTTACAGCGATTTATTGGAAAAAGACGGTGTGATTTATGCCGATCCTACCTACGGTACATATAATCACAATGGAAGCACGTTAGCGAGTTGCAGCTATGGAGCAGAGAGCATGCCTGTCATAGCCGGATATACCTACGCCCTCGTCTTCGAGGAGATGACATGGTAACCCGTACTGAACTGATTGCGGCCCATTTGTCGGAATGCATAACATGAAAGGAAACCAAAATGGAAGGCGGTCGGCCGCTAAGGAGATAGCTTTCTGCGCCGTCATGACAGCACTTTTGATCGGCGGACAAGCCGCTTTTTTTCCGATCAGCGGCATTGAAATTGTCACGGTCCTGCTGTTAACATTTTCGTGGAGTTTCGGACCGCGCGCCGGTGCGATGGTGGCGACGGCCTTTTCTTTGCTGCGCTGCCTTATATGGGGATTTCATCCGCCGGTTATCGCCCTATATCTCCTCTATTATCCTGCCTTTGCGTTATTGTTCGGAATGCTAGGCAAAAATGCGTCACGGCGTTCTGCTGTAACAGTCTTTGTGACCACAAATATTCTAATTATATTCATTGCCGTTGCATGCGTGCTGTGTGCAGCGACAGATTTCTTAAAATTATCCATTTTAGATATTCAAAGCATAAGGATATTGCTGTGGGTGTGCTTTGCTTGCTGTTGCGGGCTTTTACTGCTTTTGAATGGCTCTCGTATCCTATCCTGCCTCCGGATGCGGTCCGAATCGCTCACCCGCACTATTTCTGTAACGGCAATTGCTGCACTATGTACCATCTGCTTTACGTTGCTCGATGATGTTATAACCCCAATTTATTACGGCTTGGAATGGGGCGGCAGCACCTTCATGACCTATTTTTATGCTTCCTTTCTCGCTCTCGTGCCGCAAACACTGTGCACGATCGTGACGGTCGGAGCACTCTTCCTCCCTTTGACAAAAGCCTTCGCGACGATCCGCAGTTAATGCGCAGTCCCGGTCAGCCAAAAAATATTCGGCTGACCGGGACCATTTTATTTTGCAAAAAATCCTTCCAAACAAGAGTCTAAAAATTTTGTGATTTCGCTCATAACGGACATATCCTCTTCTGTCAGTAACTTATAATCGAGCGAAGCGTAATATTTCTGCAAAGCTAACTTGTCTTTTCGTATCGTCTTTGGAATATTTCCGAGCTGCGTTTGTAACGCCTTTTCCGCGCGGTCGGACAAATAGACGTTGTGTCCTTTATGGGGAAAATATAGAAATTTTATATTGTCTTGCTTTTCCGCAGCTTTGCGAATGCGCGCTCCGTTTTCGCGATATCGAACAATTTTATCCTCTCCGCCGTATAGCAAAAGGAGCGGACAATCTGTTTTCTGTAAGGCAGAACGAGCATTTTGATTGGCATTTCTGCCAAATCGTTTGCGATTGAATAGCCATAACCAACCGGAAAGAAGCGGAGAAAGAAAGCCAAAATTGCCGAAAAAACTCTGCGCCACACTGGAGGCCCCAGAAATAAATCCACAAACGGCAATTGCACCTGCTATGCCCGGATAATTTGGCAATGCATTGATTACGGAATATGCCCCCCACGAGTGTCCGATTAAAAAAACTGGAAATTGAGCTAACCTCGGCTGTGAACCGATAAATCGTAATGCTGCAGAAACGTCAAGCGGCCCTTGGTCAAACCCGAGCAAAGCATTTCCCTCGCTGGCACCACATCCGGTCATATCAAAAGCGAGTACGAGATAGCCGCTGTTCGCTAAAAAGTTAATTTCCGTTGTATAGGCGAGATGTCCAGCCCCTAATCCATGAACAAACACAGTCAGCGCTCGCACCTGCACGCCCTTCGCATGATATAAATATCCGCGCAAACTTATGCCAGATGAAGATGGAAAAGAAATCGGCTGCGCTTGCAATCCCGGAAAATCTTTTGCTTCAAAATAATGAACAAACGGATTTCCGTTATACCTCTTACCAAAAAAATGTCGATCTGCCCGCCTTGCGGCGATCATTGTCGCAACAGTAGCGGCGATGATAAGCGTTATCCCAATCGTAATAATAATCCAAACCATACCAACTCGTTCTGAATGATCTGTGCCTGACATAGTACTTCGCAAAACTATAATATGGAAGCAATGACAGAATTTTTAACTTGATTTTTTGTATAAATTTTGTTATGATACGTTGCGGAGGTGAATGAACATGATCAATAGAGCCTATCGCATCTTTGCCGTCTTTCTCGCAGGTCTATTCCTAACAATCGGCGTTGCGTGGTTCCTGCCGGGAATAATTGAACAGAAAAGTGACATCATCGCCGATGACTCGGAAGACGATTCTGATCGTGACCATGATACAGAAGATTCTACTGACGGCGATGATCAACCGACCACAGGGCCAGTTCCGGACCCTCCGGAATCTTTCCCTGATGGAAACGTCTCAACGGAACCTCCACAAGGAGAAGTTCCTCCCACTGATCCTCCGACCTCTGAATCGGAACCAGTTGTTGATATTGCATCCTATATCCGTGCAAAAGTCAATGGATTGCAGCTACGAACGGGCCCCGGGACAAATCATACGTCCCTCGGTTCAATCAATAAAGGAGATATGGTGACATTGATTGCCAAGGAAGGCAATTGGTATCGCACAAAGTATAAAAATAAGACCGCTTATATTAGCGCCGGGCAGGAATACACAGAGCTGTATGAAATGCAAAAACATTCCCTTGCCGCTGTAGAAGCGATCATTGGGCAAGGGGCAAGTTTGCTCGGATTCCCCTACGTCTATGGCGCAATACGTTACCATGACGGAAGCGGAAAAAAGTTGAATAATTTTGATGCAACGCAATATGATTGCTCTTCACTCATACAATATATTTTTTATCGCGGCGCAGCAATCAATTTGCAAATGACGACGAGAACGCAGGTCACACAAGGGATCTTTGTTCCCCGCAGTAAAATTATGCGCGGCGACCTGATCTTTTTCACAAATGCGCAACGCTACAACAAAACAGGCGTCGAACGGGTCGGCCATGTAGCCCTGTATCTCGGCGACAATTATATCCTTCACACAGCGTCGGATTATGCTGTAATCGAACAGATCAGTGCGCAGAGATGGAAATATTATATTGAAACGCGAAGATTTTTGTAATGCACTAAAAACAAAGAATCGGCCGGTCCAATCATGCCGGCCGATTTAATGATGTTCTATCATAATAGGCGAACACCGTTTATCACGAGTATAAACGTCTTCCCTAGGAAATTCGCTGCGCGGCGGCAAAGTTGCATGCGGTTAAAGTAAATTTCAAAGTAATCCATCACGGGACATTTTTGTGTATCGATCTGAATGTCCAATACGATCTCGCCTGCTTCCGGATGCACATCAATACGAGAACGTTCCGCGGCTAAATTGACGCGATCGTGGATATTTTGCTCACCCATACTCATCCTCGTTGTGTTGTGGCGCACGCGGCTTTTATGGACATCTGCTTTATCCGCTATGATGAGCGCTGCAGTAATATCACTGACGGGCAGCCCCTCCTTTTCGTCATGATTTCCGATTGCCATCATCACCTCGGCAGCGTCAAGATAATCCATGCCCATACGCGTCAAAATCTTATAGGCAAGCAACGCCCCTGACTGCGCATGCCCTGCCCGATTCACGCTGTTTCCGATATCATGCAAATATCCGGCGATCCTGGCAAGCTCGATCCGATGTGTATCGCCTCCAATTTTTTGCAAGATCTCCCCCGCCCATCGGCTGACAATGCTGGAATGACGCACGGAATGCTCGGTAAAACCAAGGGCTTCGATCTGGCTTTCGGCGATTTGCATAATCACCTTAACCTCTGCATCGTTTTTAACATCCGTGACTGTGAGCAATGTTTAAAACTCCTCCACTTTAATATTGGAAAATATTTCGTCGTATTTTTCTTTTGTGAAGGATATTTGCCCGAAAGTCGTTACAGTAGCCGTGCCCGCTGCTACGCCGGCCCGCAGAATCTCATTGAGAGGGGCTCCCTGCTCCAACATCATTGCTGCAGCGGCTACCATTCCGTCGCCGGCACCGACCGTTGAATTGATCGCCACATTGATGCTCTTGCAATAATAATTTTTGCTTCCGTCCGTAATAATTGCACCACGTTTGCCAAGAGAAAGTAAGACGCGCTTAGCTCCTTTGTCCAGCAGCGCATAACAGCCTTTTAACAGATCATCGCGCGACTTAAATTCTTGTTGAAGAGTGCTCTGCAGTTCATCTTTATTTGGCTTCACAAGGTCCAATCCCGTACTTAGGGCAGACAATAGTTTGGCACCCTCAGTATCGGCAATTTTTAATGTATTCGGTGCCGCGACAGAAAAGAGACGCGCGTAATAACCGCTTTCCACGCCTTGCGGTAAACTGCCGGAAATAATCATGACACTGCTCGTTTTAGAAAGATTCCCGACAATATCGACCAGCTCGTCCTGCTTGTGTTCGCTGATACATTCGCCCACATCATTGACTTCAGTCAACATTGATTTATTGTCAATGAATTTGTAATTTTCGCGAACTCTGCCCTTGTTCCAAACAAAGACGCTCGGCACTCCCTCCCGATCCAGTGCCTGTTCAAACAGGGAACCGTTTTCATTGTACATAAACCCCGTCGCATAACTCTGCCCGTGAAGGCGTGCCACGCCGATCGCAACATTAAGCGCCGCACCGGTAAAGCTGAGCGTCTTATTTTTAACATGATTGATCTTGCCGATATTGAGCGAATCGACTTCGATCGTAACGTCGGTACAGGGGTTTAAACAAACAGTCAAGATCATACTTTTCGTTTCCGTCCTTCCATTTTATACTCTGCCAAGTACAATCAATCGCCTTTCAACCGCAGAGCCTATTTTCTTCCCTACTATTATATTACAGAGAAAAAATAATTTCAAGACTATATTACAATTTTTTTGTACTTTTTTATAAGAATGTTCACGTATTTCCCGAAAAGTAAAAAACGGCTGCCCGTTCAGGCAGCCGTCTATAGCCAAAATTACATAGAAATCATCTGCAGCGTCTCATACAATTCATAATTAAACTTCTTTTTCATGCTGACCGCTTCAATGATATCCATATCGATAATTTCATTTTTATGGATCCCAACGACACGGTTTCCGATCCCATCCTTCAGCATGCGCACAGCATGGTTCCCGAATTGTGCCGCGAGCATTCTATCGGCCATAGACGGAGAGCCGCCGCGCTGTACGTGTCCGATCGTCGTGCCGCGCACAGAATAGGTCGTCATTGCCTGCAATTTCTTCGAAAACTCCTCTGCCGTAGAAACGCCTTCAGCTAAGACGATAATGTTCGAATGTTTCCCGTTCGCGCGGCTGCGATTGATACGAAGGATAATATCTTCCATATCAAAAGCGATTTCCGGAACAATTATGATCTCCGCACCGCTTGCAATGCCGGAATAAAGCGCGATATCGCCACAGCGGCGCCCCATCACTTCAACGACGCTGATGCGCTCATGAGAAGTCATTGTGTCGCGCAGTTTATTGATGATATCGAGGCAAGTATTGACCGCCGTATCGAAGCCGAGCGTATAATCCGTATATTCCAAGTCATTGTCAATGGTACCGGGAATACCAATGGTCGGGATTCCATATTGTTCGCTGAGACATTTCGCCCCGCGGAAGGATCCGTCACCGCCAATGACGACGAGCCCTTCGATTCCGCGATCGTTCAATGTTTTGACCGCCTGTTTCTGCCCCTCGACCGTATACATCTCCACACAGCGAGCTGTACGAAGCATCGTGCCGCCCCTCTGAACGATATCCGATACGCTGCGCATTTCCATCGGAGCCATGTCGTCATTGATCAAGCCGGCATACCCTTGTTTAATGCCGTAGATTTCCATGCCAAAATATTTTGCCGTACGAACGACTGCACGGATGCACGCATTCATGCCAGGGGCATCGCCGCCGCTCGTCAATACACCGATTCGCTTCATAATACTCCTCCGCTCGTTGATCAAAGCAACATATTTTATTTCTTTACTATTATAACAGATTCGATTTAAAATGCAAAGCATTTTAAAAGGCTACCATACACACTCTTCAAATCTTTATCGTTTCAAACATTTTTTGTCAATGATGACGTTTACATTTGTCAAAACAATTCAGACGCGAACAATTTCATCCTCACGCAAGTATAAGTCAAGCTCATCGCGCAATCCTCGGCAATCGTTGATATGTGTCATACGGTAAAGTTTGCCGCCTCGCTTGATCTTAACGACCGAATCGCCGTTCATATAGTTGGAAAATAGCGCCGTCAGTTCGTCAAATTCTTCCTCGGTCAAAGCGGAGGCATTCAGCCAAAGCGCATGTTCCCGCGGCTTTGCGGAAGCTTCGATATTTTGTGCAGCCGCAGGGCCATCGCCGGTAAATTCCTGCATACGGTCAAGGATAATGACTGGCGCTTTTTCATCGTCCAGCTGTATCTTACCGCTCAATCGCACGATCTTATCCGGGATAACGATGCTGCGGATCTTTTCATAGACATTGGGGAAAGCGACACATTCAATACTTCCATACAGATCTTCGACCGAAATAAACGCCATAGGGGCTCCGGAGCGCGTATTGATGCGCTTATATGATCCGATGACCCCGCCCATCGTGACGGTCGCGCCGTCTGTCAGTTCAGGATAGGTTTTATGCCCCTCCTCATCCTCTTCGTAATTCTGCATTTTCAGACAGGAGAAAGAGCAGTCATGAAAACATCCGGCGTATTTCTCAAAAGGATGCCCGCTGACATAAACGCCGAGTACAGCTTTTTCTTTTGCCAGCTTTTCATTTGTTTCCAATTCAGGCAGATTCGGATAATCGATATCCGTCATGTCCTCTTCAATGATATCACCGAATAAACTCATCTGCATGCTCTGTTTTTGTTTAGCAATCTTGTTGGCGCGATCGAGCACACCATCATATACCGCCAACAGCTGTGCACGATTTATGCCGAAACAATCAAAAGCGCCGGCGCAAATCAAGCCTTCCAGCATGCGCTTGTTCAAAAACGGTGCACACCGAAAAACAAAATCCGCAAAGTTTTTAAATTCCCCTTTCTCCTCTCTTTCGTCAATGATCGCCTGCGTAGCATTGACGCCGACGCCTTTCAAAGCACTCAAACCGAACCGCACGCCGTTTCCCTGCACGGAAAAATACGTCTTGCTCTTGTTGACATCCGGCTGCAATACGAGAATATTTTTTTCCTTCAAATAGACAATGTATTTTGAAACTTCGTCGATCTTGTCAATACGGTTATTGAGGATCGCCGCCAAAAATTCTTTGGGATAAAAGCGCTTTAAATAAGCGGTGCGATAAGCAAGTACAGCATAGCAGGTCGCGTGTGCCTTATTAAAGGCATAGCTGGCAAAGCTTTCCATGTCACCAAAGATCTTTGCAGCTACCTCCTTGGAGATCCCGCGGCTGACAGCCCCCTCAATGTTACCGCCATCTTTGATGTTGCCGAAGATAAATTTGTCCTTCTGCGCCATCAATTCTGCTTTATTCTTTTTTCCCATAGCGCGACGGACAAGATCCGCCTGTCCCAGGGAAAATCCAGCGAGATCCTGGAAGATCTGCATGACTTGCTCCTGATAGACAATGACGCCGTAAGTGACCTTCAAAATATGTTCAAGCTGCGGACAATCATATTTCACCTGCGAAGGATTTAGCTTATTTGCAATATAGGTCGGAATATATGCCATCGGGCCGGGACGATAGAGCGCGACACCTGCAATGATATCTTCCAAGCAGTCCGGTTTGAGTTCTTTCATGAACTTTTTCATCCCGCCTTGTTCAAGCTGGAATACGGCATCGGTATCTCCTTCCGAAATCAGCGCATAGGCTTCTTTATTATCGTAACCGATCTCATCCCAATCGATGACTCGTCCGGTATCCTCCAAAATATAATCGCAGGCCTTTTTAATATCTGTGAGCGTCGTAAGAGCGAGAAAGTCCATCTTGAGCATGCCGATGGACTCGACCTCTTTCATGTTGAACTGTGTCGTGATATCTTCTCCGTTTCGGGAGAGCGGCACGGCATCGGCGATCGGCTTACGGCAAATGACGACGCCTGCCGCATGCATAGACGTATTGCGCGGCATTCCCTCCAAACGAAGCGCCATATCGATGACGCGGTGCAACTGCTCATCCGTTTCATACAGCTCGATGAATTCCGGATTGCGCTTCTTTTCCTGTTCGTCAACTTTTTTAAGGATCTCGTTCCTCTTGTCCTCGTCCGCTTCTACCGCAGCCTTTTGACGCAATGCATCGATATTGCGTCCCAACAATTCACTGATCGTGGATTTACCGTCCATCAGCTTCGTTACTCGGTCCGTTTCTGAATAAGGGACGCGCAATACACGGCCGACATCTTTGATCGCTGCCTTGGATGCGAGGGTCCCGAACGTGACGATCTGTGCCACATTTTCCGGGTGATATTTTTTACGGACGTATTCGATGGTTTCCTGACGGCGTTCATTACAAAAATCGACGTCAAAATCTGGCATCGTAACGCGGTCCGGATTTAAGAAGCGCTCAAAGAAGAGATCGTATTTCAACGGATCGACATCCGTGATCCCGATGGCATAGGCTACGATACTCGCCGCGCCGCTCCCGCGCCCGGGCCCAACGGGGATCCCGCGCGCCTTGGACCACTGAATAAAGTCCATGACGATCAAATAATATTCGGCAAATCCCATGCCGAGAATTATGCCGAGCTCGTAATCGGCGCGCTTTTTGACGGCCTCGATAATTTCGCCGTAACGGCGCTTGAGTCCCTCCCGCGTCAATTTAGTCAGGTAGTCTTTGGGGTCAGAACCATCTTCCGGCGTATATCCGGGGATCAAAGATTTATCCTTGATCGGATCGCCGTTATCCTTTAAATCAAAGCAAGGTTCTTCCGCACATTTCTGTGCGATGACAAGTGTATTTGAAATTGCTTCCGGAACATAAGAAAAGAGCTCTGCCATCTCCTGCGGAGATTTCAGATAAAATTCCTGCGTCTCGAACTTCATGCGCTTCGGATCATCGACTGTCTTTTTAGTTTGGATGCACATCAGTACATCCTGCATTTCCCAATCATCTTTCCGGATATAATGCACATCGTTCGTCGCAACGGGCTGAATATCCAACTCTTTTGCAAGCTGCAGTAAAAGAGGCAGAACTTTTCTTTGTTCAGCCAATCCATGATCTTGGATCTCAATATAAAAATCTTCTCCGAAGATCTCTTTTAATTCTAAAGCTGTCTTTTTCGCTCCGGCGTAGTCGCCGCGCAACAATAGTTTCGGAATACGCCCGGCAAGACATGCTGAAAGGCATACAAGCCCTTCACTGTGCTCGCGTAAAGTCTTGTAATCGATACGTGGTTTATAATAGAAACCGTCTACAAAGGCGATCGAATCCAGTTTAACGAGATTGCGATATCCTTTTTTATTTTTTGCAAGCAAGATGAGATGTTCGAATTCACTCGTATTGTCTTTAATACGCAGGTCGTGCGTCATGTACATCTCACAGCCGATGATCGCCTGAATATTATTCTTCCGGCATTGTTCCGCAAATTGCAGCGTCGCATACATATTGCCGTGATCTGTAATTGCAATAGCCTTGATCCCGTTTTTGACACAATACGAAACCAATTCTTTGACTTTGCAGGCTCCGTCCAGCAGACTGTATTCCGTGTGTACGTGCAAATGAACAAAATCACTCATTTTTCAATCTGTAAAATCCTAATAGTTTAGTGTAGGCCCGCAATATAAGATGCCAGCCCTTCGGCAGCCTGCCGCGCATCTGTCCCTTCCGCAAGGATGGTATATTCGTCATTTGCAACGAAATGCAGGGATAAAAGCCCAATAATGCTCTTAGCATTGGCACGCTTATTTCCATCCTGAATAATCAATTCGCTTTTATATTTGGAAGCTTCAAAAACGATTTGCTGTGCATCATACGCATTATAAGTACTTTTGTGATAGGTAAATTGTTCCCGTTCCATGGTTTATTCCTCCCCCGAAAGATCCTCGGCCATTCGAACCAACTTACGAAGACGATGATTCAAACAGCTCTTCGTGATACCGAGGCGTTCTGCCAATTCTTTAAGCGAAGCCTCTTTGTCGGCCATGCGTGCCTGCGCCACTTCACAAAGCGGCTCGTCCAATTCCTGCAATCCGACTTTTTCCGCAATCATTTCGATCGCGCGGATCTGCTGCACTGAAGCAAGTACGCTCTTATCATAGTTTTTTTGCAGACAATTCGCTACACGATTGATATGGTTCCGCTCTTCCTTTTCGCTCGCGAGCGCATCTAATTTCTGCAGAGCCGTTTCCGCTCCTATAAGATGCAAAAAATCGGAAATTGCACCGAGATTCTTCAGATAGACGACATATGTCCCCTTGCGTTCGACGTACTTTGCCAAGATCTCATAATCGGCAAGTAATTGCAAAAAGGAATCTGCAGTCTTTTGTCCTGAAAAGACGATCTCCAAATGATAGCCGGAGCGTGTATCCTCCAAGCGAGGCAGGGTACAACTGCCGCTGCCGAGAAATGCCCCGATGATATACGCCCTCTTACAACAATCGTTTTCGATCATGTAGCGGTCGATGTCCATGTTCAAGCGGATCGCATCATTGACACATTCTACGATACCGAGTTCCTGCAAAATATACAACGAATGTTCAGACAAACATTGAAATACAAGGCGATCACCGCCGCGGCGCTTATCAGTTTCTGCACGGACAACTTTTAACTCGGCCCCAAACAGGTCTTCCAACATTCCAATGATAAATTCAGCCGTACGCTCACTCTCCGTCACAAATTCGAAACCGACACATAAACCGCTTCGCAGCACACTGCCGGTAACGCGCAGAAAGGCGGAGAGCGCCGCCGCGCGACAACAGGCATTTTCGATCCCTCGGCGCACGATTTCACGCTTGATTTCCCGTGTAAAATTTGTCGCTGTCACGTTACGAGTGTTTCTCCTTATAAGCGCGAAAACGGAAATTCGGCTTCCTTCCATCAATATTATCGATCCGTTCTCGCGGGATCTCCACGCGCGCTAAAATCTTGTCCACTAATTTTGTATCGCCGACACGATCGACTGTATGCGCATCAGAATCGATAATAAAACGCACGCCCGTATCGCGTACTTTTACGAGCTCCTCATCCGTTAGGTGCACTTTCTTGGCGTTCAATTCAATGTATGTGCCATAATCGCGCGCTGCTTTGGCGACTTCTACAACATCGCAAAAGCTTTGATAATTGAGATGAGTGACTGCATCGATCGGATTCTTTTTAATGCTATTAATGTACGCGTTTGTATTATAACGGATCAAACTTTTACTCGGACGAATATGGAACGTTGTATCGACCGAATTGCGTACAAACATATTCCAAAAATCGCGAAAATGCGTAAATTTTACAAATCGATGGATCCCCATCAAAAAAATATCAAAATCCTGATAATCCTCTTCGCGAAGATCCGTGCGGCCATTTTCGTCACAAAGATTCGCTTCTGTGCCGACATAAACAGGGATTCCTGTCTGCCGGCTCGCTTCCTTACAATCCGCGATCAATTGCGGGATCCTTTCGTGCCGCAAACCAAATGCGAGCTGTTCAAAGCCATGGTCTGTTATCGCGATTTCCTGTAAACCGATCTCTTTAGCGCGCATTGCGTTTTCAAGGACCGTACCCTTCCCGTGACTGTAAATTGTATGCGTATGATAATCACCCGTCAGTAGCATCAAAATACTCCTATGTAACGTATCTCCTCTTTCAGCAGTACCCCGGTCTGGCTCAATACGCGCGCGCGTACGACCTCGATCAAGCGCACAAAATCTCGCGCCGTCGCATCGCCGCGATTGATCAAAAAATTGGCGTGTGCATCAGAGACAGCCGCCCCTCCGCAAGACATCCCTTTACAACCGGACTGTTCGATCAAAGCCCCTGCAGATATTCCATCCGCATTTTGAAAGACACAGCCCATGCTCCGCCCTCCAGGAAGGGCCGAACGCCTCTGTTTGATACGATTTATGTCTGACAGAATACTCTCCACATCTTCATTCTTCAGCTGCAATTCTGCTGATAAAATGCAAGAATCGTCATCCATAAAGAGGGAGTGCTTATAGGAAAATCGGCACTTTTCCGCAGGTATCTGCACGATATCCCCATTTCTCCAGGCTGTAACCGCACGAATAATATCCTTCATGCAGCATCCCTGCGCACCTGCATTCATATAGACTGCTCCGCCAACAGTTGCAGGAATGCCCTGAAAAAAAGCTGCCCCACCCAAGCCATGTTGAACCGCAAAAGCCAAAACAGAACATAATCCCGCCCCGCAATCGGCTGTTAAAACATTTCCGCTGGCCTGCATCGAACACACTCGCTGCGTGCAGATTACAATTCCATCAAAACCGGCATCTGATACAAGGAGATTGGAACCGTTCCCTATCACACAATAAGGGATCTGCCTTTCCGTTAAAAAATTGAGCAGAGATACAAGTTCATCAATCCCTCGCGGATAACAGGCAAGCGGCGCGCATCCGCCGACGCCGACCGTCGTATGTTGGCGAAAGGAAAAGCCCTCTTCATGCGGAATTTCCGAAAAAAAAGCAAGAACATTCAGCGGATCTTGATCCATTTTCTTACTCCTATTATACAGCAAACGAACTTTTTTTACAATATTATAAGAGGCAGTTTTTTAATTTTTTTGCGCTGCTTTTGTCTCCATTCAGTGTCTCTTCAGCAAGTTGCTCCAGCTCTCGTCGCGCCGATAACGTCAAAAATGCTGACACTGTCGATCGCGGAGGTTCGCGTTCAGCGGCCATAAAAATTTCGTCTCCCGTATATATCGTATAATCTATGCTCAACATACCTATACTTGTGACGGATTCTTGTACCTCCTTAGAAAGCAACACCTCCACAAATTCCAATGCGGCGGAATATTGCCCTCCATCCTCGGCACAGACTGAAACGTATTGAAACAGATCGCTGAATGCCGTCAGCGGCCTTGCTGAAAATGTATATGCTCGCGTACGCAGTCTCCAGACATCACGCTGCGTACCGATCATGTACCGATATTTTCCGCCGATCAGATCCACATATGCTTGAACGGAAGGCTCCGCCGCGTATGTACCAGCATATTCTTCCACGGCAGCCGCGACTGTCACTGAGGCGCCTCGGCCGATGCTAAACACGGTATTTTGCGGCGTTACATCAGAAAAATCGCCCTCCCCCGTCAATAGAAAATAGCTGCCGCGACACCATGGATAGGCAAATGTTTCACCCCCAAGTTTGCCTGCGTCAAAAGTATATCCCGGTAAAGGGCGGGCAATATCTGCAATAAATTCAAGCCCTGGGCCGTATGAAATGACATCTGGCAATTGTCCCTCCGCCACGGCATTGGCAGCGCTCTCAGGAGTATGTGTTGTAATGAGAACAAACATATTATTTTTGTTTTCGTAAATGCGCGCAACGCTATTTAAAAATAGGGCTCGTGAACCGCGTCCACCCTCAAAACTATCAATTTGCCAAACCCGCAGGATCCCTGCGCGTTCACTTTCGGTTTCTTTTTGCTCAACGCCGAATACAGGATATAAACAAGCAATGGCAGCGATCGCTAAACAGAGTAGGCATAAAAAAGGCAGGCGCACCGCGCGAAAAAAACGACCCATATTCTATTTTATGAGAACCACATTGACGAATAGTCCATACCGTAAAAATAAATATCCACCGGCATAGCCGGTGGTTTTTCAGTTTCGGGCTGTTAGCCCTCATATTACCGGCAGCGCGCAAGCCGCGCCTATGACGACCTGGC
>CAJFTM010000001.1:89442-238908 GCA_904419945.1 uncultured Clostridia bacterium | reverse complement strand
TTTGCCTTTTTTCTTATCGCTTTTTCTTTTGCTCGTTTTTTGTTCTTCGGCTTAGCCTTCTCTGAACCCCGCGACTATCGCGGGGTTTTCGTTATACAACAAGCGCCCTTCTCCGATCGAGAAGAGCGCTCTTGGTTCACCATACAACTTATTCGCAATCCTTTAGATTGTATTCCTCCGCCAACTTTTTAAAGGAAGGAAGTGATCTCTCGATCATAGCCGGAGATACACAATAAGCAATGCGGACATAACCTTTGCAGCCAAAATCGTCACCGGGAACCAGCAACAAATTGAATTGTTTTGCCCTCTCGCAGAAAGCATTCGCATCCGGCTCAGGAGAGCGAACAAACAAATAGAAAGCGCCATCCGGACGAACACAGGAAAAGCCGTATTGCGTCAAAGCCCCTGCAAGCAAATCGCGGTTGCGTTCATATACAGAAACATCAGATGTAACGCCCTGACAGCGCGCAATCATTTTCTGGAACAAAGACGGCGCGCATACATAGCCGAGAGCACGACCGGCACCGCAAACAGCCAAATACAGCTCTTTAGCATGATCCGCCGACGGATTGACAAAAACATAACCGATGCGCTCGCCGGGAAGCGAAAGCGATTTTGAATAAGAATAACAGACGACTGTATGCGGATAATACTTGGTGAGATACGGCACCGTGACGCCGCCGTAAACAAGTTCGCGATAGGGCTCATCCGTAATCAGATAAATCGTTTTGCCGAATTGCGCCGATTTATTACGCAGGATCTGCGCCAAGCGAATGATCGTTTCTTCGCGGTAAACAACTCCGCTCGGATTATTGGGAGAATTGATTAATACCGCGGCCGTTCTCTCGTTGATTGCTTCTTCCAATTTATAAAGGTCGATTTGAAAAGTATCGGGATCAGAATCGAGGGCAATCAGTTTTGCCCCGGCCGTCTCCGAAAAAACTTTATATTCTGTAAAATAGGGTGCAAAGGTAATGACCTCGTCCCCCGGCACACAGATCGCAGATAAAGAGATCGTAAGAGATGCAGCCGCTCCGCAAGTCATATAGATATAATTTGCGTCAGCTTCCACCCCATGTGTTTTGCGAATGTATCCGGCGATCGCCTCGCGCACCGCTGCATCGCCCTGTGCCGACGTATAGCCGTGCAATGCCGTCGGCTCCTCATCGCGCAGCAATTGTTGCAGCGTATCCGTTACGATTTGCGGCGGCTCGACGCTCGGATTGCCGAGGCTGAAATCATATACATTTTCCGCCCCGATTTCTGCAGCGCGCTTTTTACCAAATTCAAAAATTTCACGGATCACTGAACGGCGGCTACCCAAGCCCAACATCCTTTGATTCATCCTTTCAAATGCTCCTTCCCTTTTCTTTTGATTATATCATAAAACACTGCTTTACTTCAACAAAATTTGCTGCACTCCAGGCGATTTATACAGAAATTATTTCCGCAGGAACGCATCCCTTTTTTCTTGGAATGCTTGACAAAATGTGTAAAAAATTTTATACTGAACATTGGAATAACTGTACAAAGGAGGTGACTTCATGAAAGAAAAGATCATTCAGCTTTTAGATGAAAACCGTATCGAAGATCTGCATTCGATCTTGGATGAGCTCTCCAAAGAAGATCTCGCCAAACTTCTCGACGCGATGGACAGCGAGCATCTCCCCAAGTTGTTCGGCTGTCTTGACAAAGAACTTGCCGCGGATGTATTTGTTTTACTCGACAGCGAAACGCAAAAACGAGTTCTTAAAGATTACAGCGATGTAAAATTGCAATCCGTTACCGACGAAATCATCGATGATGATGTCGAAGATCTGCTCGAAAGTATGCCAACGGACGTCGTTCATGAAGTTTTGCGCAAAGCGACTCCGGAAAACAGAAACGATAAGATCGTCGAAATTGTCGATTACTTGGAAGAAAAGAAGTTCCCCCTACTCAAGCCGCTGCTTGCCGAACTGGAACCGGCCGACCTCGCAGAAATTTTTTCTGAACTGGACGAAAAGGATATTCCCATTGTTTTCCGACTACTCCCCAAAGAGTTGGCCGCTGAGACATTTGTCGAAATGGGTAGTTCCGAACAACAGCTCCTGATCAACTCATTCTCAGATAAAGAGTTGAAATTGATGCTGGATGAATTGTTCGTAGACGACACCGTCGACTTGATCGAGGAAATGCCTGCGAACGTCGTAAAAAGGATTTTGTTGCAGGCAGACAATGAAACACGCAAAGAGATCAACGAGATCCTGAAATACCCGAAGGACAGTGCGGGAAGTTTGATGACGACGGAGTGCATCTCTCTGCATCAAACGATGACTGTACACGAATGCTTCGACAAGATCCGAAAGGAAGCAATCGATAAGGAAACCATTTACACCTGCTATGTAACAGATAATCAACGCACCCTGCTCGGCATCGTGACCGTAAAGGACCTGCTTTTACACGATTACGAAGAGAAGATCGGCAATTTTATGGAGACGAACATCATCTCCGTCAAAACTTTAGACGACAAGGAAGAAGTCGCAAATCTTCTCTCCAAGTACGACCTGCTCGCAGTTCCCGTAGTAGATCAAGAAAATCGTTTGGTCGGTATCGTTACCGTCGACGATGCATTGGACGTCATTACCGAAGAGGCGACGGAAGATATCTCGTATATCAACTCCGTTACCCCGTCCGATAAGCCCTATTTAGAAACGAATGTTTTCAGCATTTATTTGCATCGCCTCCCGTGGCTCGCGATCCTCATGGTGGGCGCGACATTTTCAGGGCTGATCCTGAATATCTACGAGGAGATGCTGCCCACGGTGTTGGTTGCCTGCGTACCGATGATCATGGGAACGGGCGGCAATGCCGGCAGCCAAGCATCCGTCACAGTGATCCGCGGAATGGCACTGGACGAGATCCGGCCACGCAATATATTACAGGTCATCTGGAAAGAACTGCGCGTAGCCGTACTGCTCGCCCTCTCCATCGGCATCATCTGTTTTGCCAAGCTGCAATTAATCGACCGACTCATCTTTGGATACGACTACACCGTCTACTATTCGCTGGCCGTTGCTGTAGCAATCGCTTTCGCTGTCATTGTCGCAAAGATCGTCGGCTGCTGCGTCCCGATCCTTGCGGAAACCATTCATATCGACCCGGCCGTCTTTGCAAACCCATTTATCACGACGATTACCGATGTCCTCTCACTGCTTATCTTTTGCGGCGTTTCTCTCGGACTCTTTCACATTATCGCTTAGTACAAATTTTACAGGCATCCGCGTAACACGGATGCCTGTATTTACCCTTTTAACCGCATATAACATACAAGACAGCACGGGAACTCCCGTGCCGTCTTGCTTTTTGCTAAAACAGAATGATCATGCTGCCTTTTCGTTTTTCTTGCCGCCTTTACGGAATGCAAAGAAAATCCAAACAGCGCATCCGGCAACTACGACCACATCCAGTACGACGAGTACAGGAATCCACCAAGGGAAAACGTCTGTTTTAGTGCCTCCTGTAATTGGCACGGTATCTTCAGCCGCGTTATAGATCGAGTTCGCATACTGTGCGTTGAGATACATATATGTATTGTTTTTGACCGCTTCGCGCAGACGCTGGTTAAAGGTGTTAGACTCCGTCTCGTAATCCAGCTCGGCAGGTTCGCCCCAGCCGGGGAAGTAGACGCCGCTCATCCACAGGTCGCCGCCAGCGCGGAACTGATGGTCGCCGTTCATATAGACGTGGTGGTCGCAGTAGTCGGTGAGCACCGCGCCGCGGAAGCCCCATTCGCCTCGCAGGACGCCTTCATTGCTTAAAAGCGCCTCGCTGCCGCCCGCCCAGATGGCGCCGATACGGTTGTACGAGCTCATGATACCCGTCGCGCCGCCTTCCTGAATGGCGATCTGGAACGGTCTGAGGTAGATCTCGCGCAGCGTCTGCTCGGTCACCCAGGTATAGATGCCGTCGCGGTTCCACTCCTGTTCATAGAGCACGAGGTGCTTCAAGTACGAGTACATGCCGGCATTTTTGGCGCCGCGCACCGCCTCCGCGCACATAATGCCCATCTGGTAGGAATCTTCCGAATAATATTCGAAGTTTCTGCCGCCGAAGGCGCTGCGGTGCAGGTTGATCGCCGGGCCGTACCAGCCGTTGATGCCCATCGTGACGCCCTCTCTGCCGAGCGAGAGGCCGAAGTCATAGGCGAGGTTCTTATTGAATGTCTGGCCGAGGACCGTCGCGCAAGGGAAGCCGGTGCCCGTACCGTACATCATCGCCATGCCGAAGCTGCCGATCTGCGCGGGGCCGTCGAGGTCGACGGTCGCTGGTTTGCCGATGGAGGGGACGGCGCCGTTGGCGGCGTAACCGTTGAGGACAAGCGTGAGCCCTTCCTCCTTGTTCAATTGATCGAGCAAATCGTCCCAGCGGGGATCATCATAATCGGCGCCCAGCTCTAAGCCGAGCTCGCTGACGACAGTATTTCCTTCTTCATCCGTAGTTGTGATCGAAAGTCCATTATCCGCATCAAAGGTGACAGGTTCATCCGTCGGGTCGACCCAAGCGTTGGCATCCTCTTCCGTATACAGGTTCGTATCGATCAAATTTTGCGTCATCTCGCGCGCCGGCGCAAGTTCAGAGGGAAACGTCCCTTCAAAGTCGCCGCGCGTCAGCCACTGGATATCTGCCCCCGAATCACTGCCATCAATCGAAATACCGTCAATGGCATCTTCGCCCGTAAATTTATTACTCACTTCATTTCCGGTAACGGGATCGGTCGGATACTCGGTCGCCTCGATCTCGTATTCAATGACCGGGTCAGTGACGACGCTGTTCGGAGTATTGAGCAGATCGTGCGTCGTATGGGCATCGCTGCGCAGGCTGACGAGATAAGTGCCAGCATCCAATTCATAGCCGGCAAATCCGTTTTCATTGCGATCGTAGCAGTCATAAGATGCCATATCGTATACAGAGAAGGAAAGCGTTAAATCCTCATACTCATCCGGTTCCAAAATTTGTGTTTTTGCAAAATCGGCAAGATTGACGGATGCCTTCTCGATTTCCCCTTCGATATACGGAGGCGTATAATAGAGCTGTACGACGTCTTGCCCGGCAACATCACCTTCGTTAGTGACGCGCACAGTAATCGTGATCTCATCGTCAGCACCGAGCGTTGCGCCACTACCGGCTGAAATATCAATAACTTCCCACGAAAATTCAGTATAGCTCAAGCCATACCCATATGGATACTGCACGACACCCTCATAACCTTCACCATATTCGTTGGAGACGCCGTCCCAATAGCCCTCTTCGTCCGCCGTCTCGAACCACTTATAGCCGATGTAAATGCCTTCGACGTAGTCGACGTAAGCCACGCCCTCATACGGGGTGGTGTTGTCCCCGACGTTGCCATTGGTCACGGTCATCGGATACAGGTCGTCCGTCGCATTCGTATAGTAATTTTCTCCCTCATAACCGCCCGAATTAGCGTAACTCGCGTAGCTTTCCAAAGCATAGGCATAGGTGTCGACCACGTGGCCGGAAGGAGAGAGATCTCCATACAGTACCTTCGGGATTGCCGTGGCGCCCGTCCAGCCCGTGCCGCCGACGATCAGGCAGGCATCCAATCCTTCAATCGTCTCCATAAAGCCAAGCTCAAAGGTGTTGAGTGCGTTGATGAGGACGACGACCTTGTCGTAATGGGCTCCGACATATTCGAGGAGTGCTTCCTCTTCCGTCGAGATCTCGAGATAGGTGCGGGTCGTGTCCTTATCGTCCGTCCCGTTGTCGTGTGCGGTGCGGTCAAATGCACCCTTATACTGCACCTTGGGCTGATCGTTGCTTTCGCCGGAAACTCGGCCGATGACGACGATCGCCGTGTCCGAATAGGCCTCCGCGTTGCTCAACAGAGACTGGCTGTAATAGCGTGTGTCGTCGATAGACGGCTCATACAAACGGGAGAACTGATAGTTCCAGCTGTTCAATGCACCGGTAGAAGCATACGGACGCTCCGCGAGATAGCTACGGTACATATCCGTCAGTTCGGTATTGTACTCGATGCCAGCGCTCTCGAGTGCCTCGAGGATGCCGACCGGTTCCGCTTCGTCGCCCGGCTGCTGTACCTGCCCGGAGCCGCTGCCGCCATAGACCCATTGGGTGGACGACCATCCGAACACGTTGACGCGAGCGTCTTCCGTCTTGCTCAGAGGAAGCGTATCGTTCTCGTTCTGCACCATCACGATCCCTTCCCCCACGATTTGGTCGGCGAGCGCAGCGCTCTCCTGACGGGCGGCCGTCATTTCTTCCGAGTCTGCGCCGTAACCGCACAAAAATGCCGTCACATAATCCGCAAAGATGCCGCAGGCGATATTCAGTACAAGAAAAATCGCGATCAATACGGCAGAGACAGATATCGCAACAGCTTTTTTGCTTTTGCTTGTCATTTTTTTACCTCCTGATATCATTCTTGGCCTTCAGACCAAGCGCATTATAGCAAAAAAAAAGGCCGAACGGCACGAACTTGGTGCATTCGGTCTGAAAATTTATGTATTTGGTCATTTTTTGTGCGAAAGGAATGCGTGGCTGCCCGGCACAGCCCTTGCCTCCTGCTTTCCATCCCCGGCGCCGCTATAAAAAAGGATATCGACATGGAACTTTCTGCCTTCCGTGTACATCGACACCTCTCCTCCGTACTTTTTAACGATGTAGCGAATGGAGCGGACGCCGAAGCCGTGGTAGGCCTTGTCCGCCTTCGTCGTCTGCGGCAGTCCGTCGCGGAAGCACAGCTCTCCGCAAGGATTTTCGGCATGAATAAAAATTGAACCGTTGCGTTCACCGATGCGCAGTGAGATCGTCCGTTTCTCAGTCGGAAAATTTTGCACCGCCTCTATGGCATTGTCCAAAATGTTGCCAAACAGAGAGAGAAGATCTGATGATTTCATAAAACCATACAAGTTCCGTCTATAAAACATTCAAGAGCTATTTTTTTGTTGTAGCACAAAAAGCTCTTTTGCGTCAGGATCAAATCGAGCGTATCATTGCCGGTACGGATATTCGAATCATAAAACTGAACCGCTTGCTGGATTTCAGCAATCGCTTCATCCCTTTCAGGTTTTTGGTCCATCTCGCGGAGTCCTGAAAGCAGATGCTTCAAATCGTGACATTTGATGTTGATGATGTCAATCGTTTCGCGGTTGATCCGATGCTGTTCTTGCTCTGCATGCAGCAGGATTTCCATTGTCAGTTTGTCCTGTTCCAATTCATTTTCGCGCGTAAATCCAAACAATAATACGAGAATCAGCACACAACAGATGATTGCATATCCCCTTCCGACGATCTGCGACATAAAGAGCGCTTCTTCTGACCGCGCCGTACTGGACAGACTGCTGAATACAATACAAGAAGCGATCATAATGCCAGCCAAAGGCAAGAACCGCATCTCGCGCCGCCGCATCCGCAACGTTCGTTTCCGCGTCAGCAATAACCAGACGAGCAGGCAGACAACAGCGAGCGGCACCGTTTCAAACAAAACAGTATAACCATAGTTCTCAGATGGTACCGTAAAAAAATAACGAATAAACGTAGAGAGAGAATAGGCGATGTGCTGTGCCGCATAACTGCCGATTCCGATAAACACGCTCTCTTTCCAACCGATGGCAAAACAAAAAACAAGGCAGCAAAGAAGGAGGCCCCAAATCAGTCCAAAATATAAAAGTTGTAAAACAAAAAAGTTCAGGTACCATGTTGTTCCGATTGACTGTACATTGACCAAAAACACGGAACATGCGCCGACGCTTATACTGAAAAAAACGAGAATCGATACAAACAACCGCAAGAAAAAGTATTTACGGCGCGGAAACCGATAAGCAAAGACACCGCAGCAGCAGAGCAACTGAATATCAAACCAAAGCCCCAGATTTACATAATACCAAATCATGTATGCGATCAATGGTTACCCCCCTCTCCCGTGCGGCCACCAAGCCACCGCATGTATTCAGCTACAAATTCCTGTCTTCTGTGCCGCGCTAAGGGAAGCTCGATCCCACACACGGTCAAGGATGTCTGAGTCAGTTGGCGTATATCGAAAAAGTTAACAATGCAGCCGGAGTTGATATATGCAAAACCATGCTTGCAGAACATTTCGCTCACTTTATGCAATTGCTCGCGTTTGCGGTAAACATGACCGTCTCGGCAATGATACAGGACATAATTTTTATCCTTTTCGATATAACATACATCTGAACACAGGATGCGAATATACGCACCTTCTTCTGTGCAGACAAGGACAGGAGTACTGCGGCGGCCGACCGAAAAATTGATCGCGCGGCGCAATTTTTCTGCAAACCCGGTATATATGATCGGTTTGACCAAAAAATCGATTGCATCCACATCGTAGCCCTGAATTGCATACTGGGCCATATTGGTCACAAATACGATCGCAACGCCGGCGTCAATCTTACGAATGCGCCGCGCCCCTTCCATCCCATTCATCCGCGGCATCTCGATGTCAAAAAAGATAATATCATATTCCGGAACATAGTCGCTGACAAAATCAAATGCGTTTTGAAAGCGGCAAATATCAAACGCTTCTCCCCCGTCTTTCCCGTATTGTTCCAAAAAATTTCGGAGAATGAGAAAATCCCGCTCATCATCCTCAACGATCGCTACTTTGATCATCGTATCCTCCGCACATTTTTTTCATTATAACACGAAATATCCCTGTGCGCAAGGGGTGCCTAAAAATTTTCGTCGTTCCATAACAAAAAATGCATCGATAAAAGATAAAAACTCCCGCAATACTGCGGGAGTTAAATTGAATCAATTATATAAAATTGCAGAGCAGCATCAAGACCGGTATCGTGATGATGCATAGCAATGTATTCATCAGCGTGGAAGCAGCCGCCGTTTCACGGTCACCGCCGAACATCTCCGCAAAATTAAGGGCGCTGGATGCAGTCGGCATAGCGGCAATAATAAACAAAGCGATCATCACAAAGCGATCGAGCGGGAAAATGATATCGACAAGCAACAGGATACCGAGACTGAGTAACGGTGAGACGATCAATTTCAGTACGGCTACAATATATACACGCACATCAGCGATCAAGCGCAAGGGGCGCATATCTGCAAGCCTCACCCCCAATATGATCATAGAAAGCGGAAGCGTCATATCTCCTAGATACTTGATCGGCATCATGACTTGTTCCGGGATCGTGACATTGCAAAAGAAAAACGGAAGCGCTATTAAAACTGCAATCGTCGGCGGGTTTAGAAAAACCTTCAGCGGATTGATGCGCTTTCTTTCACCGGTGATCGCATAAACGCCTAAAGTCCAAGTCATTGCATTAAAGACGATATTATAGACGACTGTATACAGGATCATCTCATCGTTGCCAGGAAAAAGCATTTCCATGACAGGAATACCCATAAACCCGACATTGCCGAGATAAGACGAGGCTACCGCAGCGCGTTTTGCTGACACATTTTTATCTCCCGCAAAGCAAAGTTTTGCGACGAAATAAACAGCCAACTGCAAAACGATTGCAAAACCGAGCACCCAGGCAAAGCGAGACAGCATTGCGGGATCAAACGGTTTATTAAAGATAGACGACATCATCAAAAACGGCTGCGATACATACAGCAATAAAACGGCAAGAAGGGATGCCACTTTATCGGAAAAGAGCTTTGCTTTCCGCAAAACAAATCCGGGCACAGCCAATACAACAATAATGAGAACGTTGATCAGTGTTGCCAAAAAATTCATAAAAACCCTTTTTTCTATCTATTTTCCCTAGGTAAAAATTGACACAGCAAAGCCCGCGCTTTGCGCGGGCATCTTTTCATACTTTCTTTGATGCATCAACGAATCAAGCGAAATTTACCGAGAATAGGTAACTCCCAGCATTCGCCCTTTGCGACGCCGACGATACAATAGATACATGCAATCAGCACGACCAAACCAAGCAACCCACAGAGAATTCCGAACACAACGCCGACAAACGGAATCAAACACAGAATACCGAAAACGACTTCACCAATTACAGCACAAAGCAAAATCAACAAAGCTTGGTTTGCATGAAAGCGAGCATCCGCATCATTGGGATACAGCACCAACGGCAAAAAGAAGAGGATCCCAAATAAATAAGAAAGTATAAAGATCACTTTTTTTTGCGTTTGATCATTCGAAGGGCCTTTGCCCTGCTGATCGCTGTTGTTGGAATCTTCCGCAGGAACCGAACGATTCTCTTGCTGCGGATCGTATTCTTCGTTCATAATTTCACCTCACAAAAACAACAAATTTATAGAAAAACGGGTCAATGATCCGTCTTATCCGAAGGCTTCAATTCCTGCGAAACCATCTTCTCTTTGCCCGTATCTTTTTCTGCGTTTTCCGGCAATGTAAAGTACGAGCGCCCTTTTTTTGAACAGATCACAAAATAACCGATATAAATCGCTATTCCAACCAATACCAATACGATCGTCGTAACCTGTGATGGCGATAACCCCGGAATAAAAGAGGCTCCGCGGTCATCCGAACGGAAAAATTCTATAATAAAGCGCCACACACCATAGCCGATCAAATAAACAGGCGCTTCCAATCCCTTCCCACGCCAAATCTGTACAATTAATATTGCCGCCAAAACAAACAGAAAAATTGCTTCAAATAATTGCAGCGGGACGACTTTGACATATTCACCGTCCAAACTGCCGATGTCCATTGCAATGCCATACCATGCATCTGTCTCTGCGCCATGGCAGCAACCCGCCATCAAACAGCCAATGCGGCCGAATCCATGCGCGAGCGGTACACAAGCGGCGGCTATGTTGGCAAGCGTCGGGAACCAGCGCTCGCCGATTTGATTGGTATGAAATAAGACCCTCGAGCCAACAAAGTAAATGAGAATCAGACACAGTGCACCACCGATCAATCCGCCATAAAAAGTTGCACCGGTATTTTCGTCAATGATAAACTGACCGCTCTCAAGCGCATTGTAGATCGCCTGAAACAGAACTGCAAAAAGATAGCCCACAACGACCGAAATCACAATACCGATCAAGATTAAATTTTGAAGTTTACCCGGCATTTTACGGCGCTCTGCCAAAACAGAGAACAAGACCATTGCCGCGATGACTCCGACAAGCATAAAAATTTCATAGAGGCTGATGCCGCTTCCGTCCGAAAAACGAATCAAAGGATAAGGATACATTGTGTTACTGCTTCCCCTCGAGCAAATCGAGGTATTCGTCGTAATTGACGTTTTTATCAAACGTCTTCGTGCCGTTGATCTCAATGATACGAGTAGCAACCGTATTCATGAGTTCCTGATCGTGCGAAGTAAAGGCCATACAGCCCTTAAAGTTATTCATTCCATTATTAAGCGCCGTGATCGATTCGAGGTCAAGATGGTTCGTCGGCTCATCCATAATCAAAAAATTCCCGCCTTCGAGCATCATCTTGGCGAGCATGCAACGAACTTTTTCGCCGCCAGACAAAACTTTCGCCTTTTTCAACGCCTCTTCGCCCGAAAAGAGCATGCGCCCCAGCCACCCGCGTAAATACTCCTCGTAGTGATCGTTGGAAAACTGGCTGAGCCATTCGACGAGGGTAAGATCACTGCCTTCAAAAAATTCATTATTGTTCTGCGGCAAATAAGAAAAGGTGATCGTCTTTCCCCATTTTACGGTGCCGGAATCGGGCTCCGCTTTTCCAGTCAATATATCGAACAACATGGTGATGGTCGTGCTCTTATCGCTGACAAACCCGATCTTATCGCCCTTTTGCACAATAAAATCAAGATCATGGAAATATCCCTCTTTTGTCAGCCCTTCGACGATCAAGATATCGTTACCGATCTCGCGTTCAAATTTAAAATCGATAAACGGATATTTGCGTAAAGACGGTTTGATATCATTGAGAGTCAAACGTTCGAGTTCTTTTTTACGCGAAGTTGCCTGCCTAGACTTGGAAGCATTGGCCGCAAAGCGCGCAATAAATTCTTGCAACTCTTTGGCGCGCTGTTCCATCTTTTTATTCTGATCTCGCATTTGACGGGCGATCAGCTGACTCGTTTGATACCAAAAGTCATAGTTACCGAGATACAGTTGGATCTTACCAAAATCAACGTCACAAATATAAGTGCAGACTTTATTGAGAAAATGTCGGTTATGCGAAACGATGATAATGGTATTTTCAAAATCAAGCAAATAATTTTCCAGCCACCGTACAGTCTTAATATCCAAATTATTCGTCGGTTCGTCCAACAATAACACATCCGGATTGCCGAACAAAGCCTGCGCGAGCAGCACCTTGACCTTCATTTTAGCATCCAGCTCGCCCATCAACGAATTATGATATTCGGAAGGAATATCTAATTCATTTAAGAGAGTTTCCGCTTCCGATTCCGCCTCCCAGCCATTCAGTTCAGCAAATTCACTCTCGAGTTCAGACGCGCGGATGCCGTCCTCTTCCGAAAAATCCGGCTTTGCGTACAAAGCATCCTTTTCATCCATGATATCGACCAAGCGCTTATGGCCGAGCATAACGGTACGTACCACCGTTTGATCATCGAACGCATTTTGATTCTGCATGAGAACAGACATGCGCTCATTTTTATCCAGCGTGACCTCGCCCTTATTCGGCTCGATCTCTCCGGATAAAACCTTCAAAAAGGTAGATTTACCCGCGCCATTCGCGCCGATGATCCCATAACAATTTCCCTTTGTAAACTTCAGATTGACATCTTCAAACAGTTTTTTACTTCCGTACTGTAAACTGACGTTCGTGACCTGCAGCATGACATCCTCTCAGTTGGTTATTTCCTGCCTATTATACCACATCCCGTCTAAAAGCACAAATGAAATGACGGGCAATGTGCACAATTCGCGCACACGCCCGCCCGAACTTTACCGATCTCGGTCCTTCTCTTTTCCGCGCCTGATCCGCACGCACTCACGCAACAAGTATTCGATCTGCCCGTTTAAGGATCGAAACTCATCCTCAGCCCATGCATTCAGTTCTTCATACAGTTGCAGTGAAATACGTAAAGGTATCTGCTTTTTTCTGTTTCTGTCAGACATAATACTTTGCAAACAAATCAATACAATGAACCGCTATTTACAATCGGCTGAGCATCCTTACTGCCGCACAAAACAACAAGCAAATTAGAAACCATCGCCGCTTTGCGTTCTTCGTCCAGCTCAACGACTTGATTCTCGCTCAGCTTTTTTAATGCCATTTCTACCATGCTGACGGCCCCATCGACGATTTTTTGCCGGGCCGCGATAATAGCGGATGCCTGCTGCCGCTGCAACATAGCCGCAGCGATCTCCGGCGCATATGCCAGGTGTGCAATGCGCGCTTCAGAAACTTCGATCCCGGCCACAAGAACACGGCTTTGAATCTCCTGCTTGAGGATCTCAGCGATCTCGACCGATGAACCCCGCAGCGATTTTTCGTCACCATTTTCGGAAACATCGTACGGATACTGCCGAGCAACCTGACGAATCGCCGCATCACATTGCGTTGAAATAAATGCCGCATAGTTTTCTACGTTGAAGACGGCACGCGCTGTATCGACGACACGCCAAATTACAACCACGCCGATTTCAATCGGATTCCCCTCTTCATCATTGACTTTTTGCTTTTCGTTATTCAGCGTCATTGCCTTCAAGGAAAGTTTACGTCCCATTCCGGCAGCACCCGCCGCCGGATTGAAGATGGAACAGAATGGATTGACCCAAAAGAATCCGTCTTTCTTGATTGAACCGTAATATTTCCCGAATAACGTCAAAACGACTGCCTCATTCGGATGCAGAATTTTCAGGCCTGTCAATACGAACAAACCAAGCAGAACCAGGGCAATGCCGACGATACATATTGCCAAAAATAATCCGGATTGCTCCATTTGTGCAGCCAAGCAACACAGCGCAATGCCTCCGGCCACCAACACAATAAAAAGAAACAAAAACAGCCAGCCGCTCTTTGGCTTCAGTTCTTTTTCTTCAACCATCCATTGTTTGGATTCCATACGAATTCCCTCCTGATTTGATATAAATATGATATCATTTTAATATAGAATTCGTCAAGCAAAACGGCCGAAAAAATTCCGGCCGCATCTTATATTTTAGCATAAAAATCAAACATCTCGCATCCCGGAATGACCGTCCGAATCAACCTGCGCATGACCAGGCTCCTCAGCCTCGGCCTTCGCCCGCTTCCGCTGTTTTACAGTCCCCTCAATAATCGAATCATCTGCTGTTTTTATATCTCTATTCTTTTTAGAGCGAAACAAATTAAAAAACCACTTTTCGATCACATCGCCCTTTTTATAGAGAAGAATAAAGAGAGCAATAATCGCAAGGCCGACAATGATCCAGCATAAAATCCCCCACCAAGTATCATATGGAATGACCATACCGGCGACGGATGCACTTGTCGCAACGACCGAGATCGCTCGAGCAATCAACTGGGTAATGATAAAATACTTCCAGCTCATCGTCGATAATCCGGCGACAAAACAGAGAATGTCATCCGGAAATATCGGTAAAATAAACATTACCGTCAACAAACGGCGATCCTTCCCCTTTACTTTTTGCAGCCATTTATCGAGAGACTCTCGCCCGACCAACCATGCCGCGGCACGATAACCAATCACTCTGCCGACAGCAAAGGCAATCAATGACCCGAGAACAATGCCAATATAGCTATATAAACAGGTTTCCCAAGCGCCAAACAGCAAGACGCCGGCCCCAACCGTCAAAACACCGGGCAGCGGAAGCAAAAAAACCTGCAGCATCTGCAAAACAATAAAGATGATCGGCGCCCAAAAGCTACCGCGCGAATCGATGAGTGCTTGCAGATCTTCAACAGAATCAATGCGATCTAAAAAGCCCGTCGCCTGTAAAATAAAGCAGATCGACAAAATCAAAGCCGCAAGAATGAGCCCCGTCAACATAAATTTGTAGACGGTCTGTGAGCCCCTCAATAAAAATAAGAGCGCGGCTAAAATATAGATGACCTCGACCGTGACTGCGACAGAAGCGATGACGGGCGCATAGGTATGCAAAAAGCCCGTTTGAAACCATGCCAAACAATGGACCGTCAAAACGACCGTGACCGCTGCCGAGCCGGCAAAAAGCAACGCCGATGCAATTTTTCGAAAAATCTCTTTCATGAATAGCGAATATGCCCCTGTGAAAAAATTGAATCAAACCGGGACACTCTATAGTATAGCGCGTTCAAGCCCGCATCATGCCGGCCCTTTCAAATTTTTAATGGCGGCGCGCGCCAAAGCATCACAGCGATTATTATATGCATTATCGGCGTGTCCCTTGACCTTAATAAAACGCACTTCATGCTGCTGTACGAGCGCGTAAAGCTCTTGCCAAAGGTCCGCATTGAGTACCGGCTTGCCGTCAGCTTTCTTCCATCCGCACTTTAACCACGCATGGATCCAACGCTGATTAAAAGCATTGACAGTATATGCCGAATCACTGTAAATATTGACTTTACAGCGCTCCTTCAGGCATCGCAATCCTGCGATCACCGCATAGATTTCCATACGATTGTTGGTCGTAGAAGACTCACCGCCGCTGATCTCACGCTCTACGCCGCGATAGATCAAAATTGCACCGTAACCGCCCGCACCCGGATTTCCGGAGCATGCACCGTCCGTATAAAGATCGATCTCTTTCATCATTCAGAGAGCTCTTCGGCGCGATGCACACAAGCAGCGACGGCACGGTCAATAATTCCGTATAGATCGTCTTTATGAAAGGAATCGACGGCCTGAATTGTCGTCCCCCCCTTACTACATACGGCAGAAATCAGCTCATCGAGCGATTTATCTTCTGCATGTGCGACCATTTCTGCACCGCCGGCGACCGTATTGACGGCAAGAGTCTTTGCTTCGTCTTCGGTCAGCCCCTGTTTCATGCCGGCACGCACAAGTCCGTCAATAAACATATAAACATATGCAGGACCGCTGCCGCTGATCCCTGTGACAGCATTTAACTTTTCCTCCGGCACCTCCAAAACATTGCCGACATTGTCAAATATCGAATGAATAAAAGCACAATCGTCTATCTCCCCGTCAAAATCAGACAAATCAAGCGCCGTCATGCCTGCCCCAACGGAACAAGGTAAATTCGGCATTGCTCGCGCAATTTTCGGCAAAGCCCAAGGGAGCGCCGCACGAATTTTCTCCTTGCGGACACCCGCCATAATCGTAATTATTTTATCCACGGAGACCTCATGCAAGTCTTCGGCTACAGCAGCAAACGTCTGCGGTTTAACAGCGATCAAAAGGTATTCACAATTTGCCGCGACCACGCGATTGTCTCGGGTGCATTCGACGCCCAGCTCTTCTAACTGAGCGAGCGCAGACTGCGAAGGATCCGCAACGATTACCTTTTTCGCCTTAATGAACTCAGATCGAACAGCTCCCTGTAAAATAGCGCGCGCCATAAAGCCGCCGCCGATCACTCCGAGCTTGTATTGCTTTTTCATAATGCCTCCTTTTTTATACTTAAAATTCAAAAAATCGATTGACTTTATACTAAATTTAGTATATAATAATCAAGTGCTTAGGGGAGTGGCTCAACGGTAGAGTAGCGGTCTCCAAAACCGTAGGTTGCGTGTTCGAATCGCGTCTCCCCTGCCAGCAAACAGTCTGCAGTCATGCAGGCTGTTTTTGTTTTTGATTGAGCCTTCGCGCCAGGCAATCAACGCCGCGCTTTTATCTAAATTTGACAGAATGTGTGGATTTGTATATTAATCGCTGTGACTATACTTTACGATACAAAAATCCTCCCCGCATTAAAACGCAATAAGCGATGCAGCATCAATGATTCCACATTATTTTATCTCAATCCAGCCTAAAAGTCAATCGTCTGCCTAACAGATTCTATCTTCTCTATGCAATGGGTGACGTTTCTTTCCTATACCGTTTCGTTTGCCGCGAAGCAATAGCTTCCGCGCAGCAAATGCCCATCGCACGCTGCCCTTCATAGAATCAAAAAGGCCATATACGGCTCCACTTTACATTGTACCGTATATGGCTATTCTCTGAACTGGTAGGGACAGTAGGACTCGAACCTACGACCTCTCGCATGTGAAGCGAGCGCTCTAACCAACTGAGCTATGCCCCCATATCCGCAACAAAATTGCGGATCTTAAATTGGTGCGAGTGACAGGACTTGAACCTGCATGGGATCGCTCCCACTAGAACCTGAATCTAGCGCGTCTGCCAGTTTCACCACACTCGCATAATGCGATGACGTCCTTACAAGATTAGCCGCGGCTGAATGATCGATGCTTGCACGACTCCATTTTCGTGATGCAGAAAATAAGCATTTCCGCCCGCCGAAAGAGAGCGGACAATCGTTTCGTTGACGATCTCGATCGCGCTGTTATCCTCTAACCCGATAGCGTCTTGATTAGTATACACTATTTTTTGATTAAAGTCAAGCACTCTGCTGTCATAATGCGGAGAAATTGTTCCCTTTACCCAATTTAGTCCGGGATACAATGCATACACCTCCCCCGTCTGCATTTGCGCAGAATCGGTATACATTGTTTCAAACCAACAGATTGCTCCGGCTGAGAGACCGCATACGATCACGCCGCGCTCATATGCCTCACGAATGAGAGAGAGCATTCCGGTTTTTTTCCAATGGTCGATCATGAACAGAGTATCGCCGCCGCCGATATACAAGAAATCAGCCTTTTCAAATTTTTCACGAATCCGGTCCAGGCTCATTTCCCCGTATACTGTAAGGGCGACATCCGCTTTGATATCATAAACCGAAGTATATGTCTTGCGGAAGCTATTAAAATACGGCATACTGTCATGACTGGCCGTCGGAATAAAAAGGCCGTACGCCCGCCGATCGCCGGCGTGTTCCTTCGCTTTGGCAGCAATATAACCGTCGATTTTGAGCGTTTCCTTTGCCCTTAGCTCTCCTCCGCCGATACAAATCAAAGTCCTGTCCATATACTGAGCCTTATCCTTTCTTTTTCACTTCCTTCTCGTCCATATCCTGATCGCGGCGAACGATTTTTTCGATCGTTGATATGGCCCCCTGTACTTTTTCCTGTGCGTCGTATAGCCCGTTCAGCTCATCCTGCGTCTTTGCGCGAAACTTATACGGAGAAATGCAGTCGCGTGCGTTTTCCAGCGCGATGGCAATATTTCCGATATCACCGTCGCGCTCTTTATCAGAAAGGAGCGTCGCGACGTATACGAGACGATCGGTTCGATACAGCAATTTTGACGTACGCTTAAAGAAATCGTATGCCCCAACAGCCTTTTCATTGCAATCGGAGAGCAAAGATACGATTTCAGTTGCGATGGCTTCCATTTGGCGTTTTAACTCAATATGCGACGGCAACTTACTGCTGCGGCGCAAAACGCACAAAATAATCAACCCTACGACAATGATTGCCGCATAAATACAATATTGCAGGATCAACGAAGCCGTATCGGTCGCGGGAGTAGATCCCGTAGCCTCTTCGGTCAATAAAGCATAGGAAAGACTCATTTTTGCTCTCCCTCCTTTTCTTCTTCACCCTTTCCACGAGCAGCAATCGAAGCCTTTTGGATAGGCGGCGTTGCATCCGAACTTGGTAACAGCGAAACGTCCAGCCGATTGAAAGGAATATCGATCCCTTTTGCCTGTAAATCGAGGAGTATGATTTCATACAGATCGTTCAACGTATCCCAATAATGTTCGTTCTGCGTCCAAACGCGCGCCGAAAAAAGCAATGCACTGTTTTGATATGATTTGAGTACGACGGCAGGAGCCGGCTGAGAGACTCCGTAACGATAAGACGTTAAACTATTCATAATGGTCGCCTTCACCTCGGCAATATCTGCACCGTACGGAATTGGAACATCAATGACGACACGGCGCAGAGGCATCGTGCTGTAATTGATCATTTCTGAACTGAGGATATCGCTGTTCGGAATGATAACTTCGTTATTGTCATACGTCAGGATTTTTGTATTAAAGAGTCGGATATCCTGCACGAGACCGTCATAGTCACCGATCTGAACATAATCACCCTTTTTGAAAGGTTTTGTAAAAATAATAATTACGCCGTTTGCAAGACTCCCGAGGCTGTCCTTCAATGCAAGCGCGATTGCCAAAGCAACCGCTGAAAATCCGGCTATGATACCGGCCGTTGAAAAGCCGAGAGAACTGACCACCACGATGACCAATGCAACATATAAAACAACGGTTACGATCGAAATAATGAACGAAGCGGCCGAATTATCCAACTTACTGCTTTTGAGCGTCGCACTCCGCGTAATAGCCTGTATTATCTTTATAATAACAAGCCCTAAAACAAAAAAAGCAAGCGTACGGACAATCACTAAGCCGGTATTGTTAACAAAATAATCAAAAAACGTTTTTAAAGTTTCCCAAAAATCATTCATTTCTAAATCATCCTTTTGTTTTGACAGTCCATCAGAGCTAAAAATTCAAAAGAGGGATACACAAATTTTATCCGCTTAAACCCGCCTCCGATAAGAGGTGCCCTTGACGCCGTTTACATTCTGACACAATTTTTTCAATGGATTCTCCAATGTGAAAAACGCCATCCTCATAAACGATTTTCCCGCCCGAAATTGTCATGCGTACATTGGCATCCCCGGCACTATAAACGAGATTCTTATTGATATTCGCTAATGGCTGCATAGAGGGTGCCCGCAGATCGATACGAATCAGATCGGCAAAGTTTCCTTTACGAATCGCGCCGCCGCGGAATCCAAGTGCTTGATAACCATTTTCCGTGGCCGCAGAAAGCGCTTCCTCCGCGGTGACTACAGATGCATCTTTCATGGCTTGCTTTTGCAAACAGGAATATAAATACATTTCCCGGAACATAGAAGTCGCATTATTGCTTGCAGCGCCATCCGTGCCGAGAGACGGCCGCAATCCGGCTGTAAGCATGCTGTATACGGGTGCAATACCGGACGCGAGTTTCAAATTGCTCCCGCTGTTGATCACCGGCGTCACTCCGCTTTGACGAAGCAACGCGATATCATCCTTATCACAATAGACACAATGTGCCGCCAATCCGCCGTTTTCAAAAAATCCAAGTTTATGCAAATACTGCGGCGGTGTCAGCCCGCCGTGTCGAACCGTACAGTCACCCACCTCTTTTAGCGTCTCAGAAAGATGAATATACGTCTTTGCACCAACTTCTATCGCAAAGTCGGCCACTTCAGTCAGCAGCTTTTCTGAGCATGTATACTCGGCATGAACGCCAGGATAATAACGAACCCTGTCAGACAGAGTACTATATTTATTGTAATTTTCTTCGATAAATCGGACGACATCAAAGGATGCAGAGGAATTTTCGCCACAACATAGAGCAAGGCACAAATGCGCGTTATTTGCCGCCGCATAGACGGCATCCGGTGAAAAATACATGTCCGCAAAGCAAGTGATCCCGTTGCGAACATACTCAGCGATCTGCAGCATCGTCCCCCAATAGATATCATCCGGCGTCAAATTTTTTTCTAAAGGAAAGATCCTCTCATATAGCCAATCTTCAAGAGAAAGATCATCCGCAATGCCGCGAAACAAGCACATTGCTGCATGCGTATGAGCATTGCAAAAGCCGCTCATCAAGAGATCTCCGAAACAGTTGATCTCCCGCTCGGCGACAAAGGACGGATCCGCTGCGCCGATGCCGACGATCGTGTCGCCATCCGTGCGCACCTCGCCATTTATAATTTCCTCACCGGGCGCCGTAAGGATCTTGGCATTGTATAAGCGCAGTTTCATTTCGTTGTCTTTGATTCGCGCAATGATGCAGCCAAACGGAGTAAATATTCACGAAATGGCGCCCCTAACGATCCGTCGCGAAGCGCATATTCAACATTCGCCTGCAAATACTCCAATTTATTCCCCGCATCGTAACGCTTCCCAGCAAATTTACAGCCAACGAGCCGGCCTTCATTTGCCAATGCCTGCAAAGCATCCGTAAAATACACCTCTCCTTTGGGTGAAGGAGGAGTTCGACGAATAATGTCATAAATATCCGATTCGACGATATAACGTCCGATCACCGCATCATTGGAAAATTTTTGATGAACCGGCGGCTTTTCAACGATCTTGCTGATCAAACTGCGGCGTTCACCGAGCGGCTTTGCACAAACATTGGCATATTTCGGGATATCCTTGTCCTCGACCTCCATAACAGCAACCGTCGGCTTACCGGTCGATTCATAGCAATCAACCAATTGACCGATACCGGGCCGCGTACCCTCCGGCGTATAAATGATATCGTCCCCCAACAATATGGCAAACGGATCGTTTCCTGTAAACGGCTTGGCATACAAAATAGCATCGGCAAATCCACATGGATGCTTTTGCCGCACAAAATACAGATTCGCCATCGTTTCCATTTTGCGGGAAATCTGCAAGAAATCTTCTTTCCCATCTTTTTCCAACAAATCATCCAACTCGGGCGTATAATCGAAAAAGTCTTCCAAGATCTTTTTGTTTCGACCGGTAATGACGAGAATATCCTTAATGCCAGCTTCGACTGCTTCTTCTACGATATACTGTAACGTCGGCTTATCCACGATCGGCAGCATTTCTTTGCAGACAGATTTTGTGATCGGCAAAAAGCGCGTACCAAACCCTGCGGCCGGTATAACGGCTTTCGTAATTTTTTGACTCATGCTCTCCCTCCCCACTAGCCGCGCTTATGCGGCCTGTTTGGAAATTTATTTCGTGCCAAACAAACGGTCACCGGCATCACCCAAACCGGGAACAATATAAGCGTGATCGTTGAGCGTTTCATCCAATGCCGCGATAAAAATATCGACATCCGGATGTGCCTCTTGCAGCGCTTTTAGTCCTTGCGGTGCAGCGATCAAACAGCAGAATTTGATATGCTCGCAGCCGCGAGCTTTCAAAAATCCAATGGCTGCAGCGGCACTGCCGCCCGTCGCTAACATCGGATCAACCACGATGATGGTACGATCTGTCGCGTCTGCAGGCAATTTGCAATAATATTCGACCGGTTTGAGCGTTTTCGGATCACGATACAGACCGATATGTCCAACTTTTGCATTCGGAACCAACTTCAACATGCCGTTGACCATTCCAAGCCCCGCACGGAGGATCGGAACAATTCCGAGACTGCGCCCAGCAACCGTTTTGGCTACCGTTTTACAAATGGGCGTCTCGACTTCGACATCTTTGAGAGGAAGGTCCCTCGTCACTTCATACGCCATCAGCAGAGAAATTTCTTCTGCGAGTTCGCGGAAATCTTTGGTACTGGTGTTTTTATCGCGAAGCATCGTCACTTTATGCTGCACGAGAGGATGATCCATCACAAAAACTTTTGCCATTTGTATATTACTCCCCTTTTCGATTGTTATTCAGTTTTACTGTATTTAGCCTCGATCGCCGCGATCTTATCAAGGCGGCGTTGATGTCTGCCTCCCTCAAAAGAAGTTGATAAAAAAGCATCGACGATCTCCAACATCAAGCCTTCACCGATCACACGTTGTCCAAAAGCAAGCATATTTGCATCATTATGCATGCGCGTATACTTTGCCGAATACGTGTCATGACAGTGTGCACAGCGGATCCCCGGCACCTTATTGGCGGCAATAGAAACACCGATGCCAGTCCCACACACCACGATCCCGCACTCACAGCGTTTGGAAGCCACTGCTTCCGCCGCCGGCAGAGCAAAATCGGGATAATCGCAGGATTCTTCCGAATCCGTACCAAAATCAATGACCTCATGTCCCTTAGATTCAAGATAGCGCACAAGCGCCCTCTTAAGTTGCAGCCCGCCATGATCGCAGGCAACGGCAATCTTCATAATAACCTCCGATACCGTTTTACTTTTTGCCGCCAGAGAACCCGACTTTATCATCCGACGAAGCAACAAAATATTTTTGAATAATTACATCGACCGCCGCACAAATGGTGCGAGCTGTATACCGATAGACATCTGCGCCATATCCGTACGGATCCGGCACATCAAAGCCGGCAATATCGCGCACGGAACAGACATTATCAAATCCGTTGAGCAACTCTTTTTGCTTTTCGGTCATGCAGACCACGAGAAAAGCTGACTCGATCATCTTATGTTTGAGCTGTCGCGGTTTAAATTTTGAAAAGTCTAAACCCATTTCCCGCAGACAGGCGGCACTTTGAGGGCTGATTGAAGTACTGTTTTCCGCAAAAATCCCCGCCGACGCTGCATCGACGTATTTTATTTTGCGCTTTTTAATCTCCGCACGGAAAATCACTTCCGCCATCGGACTTCTGCAAGTGTTTCCTGTACAGACAAACAGTACTTTTTTCCTCTTCATGTTATTCCCCCGCGCATGCCTTTTGCAACCGATTGAGCACCCCCGTCATGATGCCGCCACGTTCATGCGGTTCAACTGCAATCAGTAAGTCGGCACAGGCTTCCGCCTCTCGCAAAAGCCGATATAAATTTTCTGCCATCTCTATACCGTCATTCCCCAAATTGAGCACCATCTCAGCGGGAAAGGCACCAGCGATGCAATCCTCACAAAGAACACGCACCCGTCTGCCCGAACGAACAGCCTCATTTAGCGCAGCAAGAGCCTCGGATACAGCGGCCGAAGAAAACAACCTCGTTTCACAAGCGGGGGCATAATGCTTGTATTTCATCCCCGGCGAACGCACCCGTTCTCCTTCTTTCGGAACATATGCATCACAACGGCCAACTGCATGTTCTATCATTTCACGCGTGATAAGTCCCGCACGCAAAACAACCGGATATGAGCCAGTTACGTCACACACAGTACTCTCAATACCGCCCGAACACGGTCCTCCATCCAATATTAATGGAATTTTTCCGTTCAAATCGTCATAGACATGCTGAGCAGATACAGGGCTGACATGTTTGGAGCGGTTGGCAGAAGGCGCCGCGACAGGAATATCGACATATTTCAAAAAACGCTGTGCTCCCGGATGCTCCGGAATGCGTACCGCGAGCGTATCTAAGCCGCAGGAAACCTTTGCACTCACTTTGCCGCGGCTGCGGTATACCAACGTCAACGGCCCCGGAAGAAAAGCCTCCCGCAATCTCTTTACATAAGGCTGATCGTCATAGATCAAAGAATGGAGATCATACTCTGAATGTACATGAACGATCAACGGATTATCCTGCGGACGCCCTTTAACGCGATAGATCTTTTCCACCGCTTCATCCGAACGTGCATCCCCGCCCAATCCGTATACGGTCTCCGTTGGGAAAGCAACACATTCTCCCTGCAAAAGCAATTCCTTTGCTTCCGCAAGCGATTGCTCGCCGATCTTTTGTATTTTTGTCAGCATATTTATCCCTCCGTATTCCGACGATCAACATCTGCGAAATCGTCCATCGCTCTGTCAAATGCATCGTAATCGTCCGGATAATTCTCCTCCTCGCTGTTATTTGATGCAGGGGCCGGCGGTTCATCCGGCAAAAATCCGGGCGGAGGATTGACATAACGCACCTGGTCGCCGCGAAAACGCAGTTTTACGCGCCCTAATTCACCGTTTCTATGCTTGGCGATAATGAGATCCGCTGCATCCTTGATAATCTTTCCGCTTTTCAATTCCTCTTCCGTCGCGGCAACATCGGGTCGGTGAATGAACATAACCATATCTGCATCCTGTTCGATTGCCCCCGATTCACGCAAGTCGGAGAGTTGCGGCTCTTCTTTAGAAGAGATACGGCGCAGCTGCGACAGCGCCAAGACGGGCACATCCAGCTCCTTTGCCATGATCTTCAAATTGCGCGTAATGCTCGAAATTTCCTGCTGACGATTCTCCTCGCGGCGACGCTCGCCGCTGCCCATCAACTGGATATAATCGATCATGATCAAGTCCAACCCCTCTTTGCGGGCTTTCAATCGACGGCATTTCGAGAGGATCTCCGCCGGTGTAATTTTAGAAGAGTCGTCGATATAGATCTTTGCCTTTTTTAAGTCAGAACTTGCCTTCCAAAGCTTTTTCCAATCATTCTGCGTCAACTCGCCGGCCAACGCCTTCGACATACTGACGCGAGCATAAGAACACAATAACCTCTGCGCCAGCTGAATGCGAGGCATTTCCAACGAAAAGACAGCACAGACACGGTCATCGTTGAGAGCTGCATACTCGACGATATTCATCCCGATGGTCGTTTTGCCGACGCCCGGACGCGCAGCTAATACAATAAAGTCGGATTTTTGCAGGCCATTTGTCAGCTTGTCTAACTTGGTAAAGCCTGTATTGACACCGCGCAGTGCATTTTTATCCGTGGAAATGACCTCAAATTTATTCAAAACGCGGTCATAACTCTCGTCTTCGCGCATATCGACAAGAGTGGACGTGTCCGCTTTTTTTGAAATGTCAAAGACTAACTTTTCCGCATAAGCGATGCTGTCGGTTGCTTCTCCGCCCTCCATGCAGTGATCGATGATCTGCTGCGAGGCTCTGATCAATTTTCGATGGATGCTGTCACGCTTGACGATTTCAAGATAGGATCGATAATTGGCGGCAGATAACGTAATCTTTGCAAGGTCTGTAATATAAGTAAGGCCGCCCGCTTTATCGAGGCACTTCTCGTTTTCCAGCTCATCCGCCAATGTTACGAGGTCGACCGGCTTTCTCGCATTGAATACGGCCTTCATCGCACCGATAATCAATCGGTGTGACTCTTGGTAAAAATCTTCTTCCGATAGCTGATCCAAAATATCCGTCTGCGTGTCGTTATCGACGAGCAGACAGCCAAGCAACGCCTGTTCAGCCTCTAAATTATTCGGCAATACATTCGTCTTTGCCATACAGTCGTAACTCCAAAATACTGCGCGCTCACAAAATACTATTGCACAGTCTTTCTGTGCAAGATTTATTTTATAAGCAATTTTTCCAGCTGATCCAGCGTTTCTGCAAAGGCGTGCATCGCCGCCTCAAAGGGAGCTCGCGTCGTCAGATCGACGCCTGCGATCTTGAGAAGCTCCACGGGACCGTCACTGCCGCCCGAAGAAAGGAATTTTTTATAATCGGCAACGGCCGCCCCTCCTTCGGTCAGGATGCGGTCAGCTATAGAAATCGCACTGACAATGCCCGTTGAATATTTATACACATAGAACGAGGTATAAAAATGCGGGATTCGCGACCATTCATATGCAATCTGCTCATCATGAACGATCGCATCGCCATAATAGAGCCTGTTCAGGCGGAGATATTCCTCGCTTAAATTTTCACTGGTTAAAGGAGTCCCCTTTTCGACCATGCCGTGTGCAATTGCCTCAAATTCTGCGAACATCGTTTGGCGATGCAACGTCGCACGTACCATATCAAGAAAATAGTTGAGCAGATATGCCCGCATCTTTTCATCCTTTGTCTTTGACAGGATGTGACGCAGCAGAAGCACCTCGTTGACCGTGCTCGCCACTTCAGCGACAAAGATCCGGTAATCCGCCTTTGCATACGGCTGATTGGCATTCGAATAATAGGTATGCAAAGCATGTCCCATCTCGTGCGCGATGGTAAAAATATCGCTTGTCGTTTGCTGATAATTGAGCAATACGTACGGGTGCAATCCAAAAATGCCGGTACTATAGGCACCGCTGCGCTTCCCCGGCGTCTCGCATACATCGACCCAGCCCTCCGCGAACCCACGGCGAAGGAGAGAGCCATAGTCTTCCCCGAGCGGAGCCAACCCCTCTACAACTAAATCACAAGCATCTTCATAAGAGAGCTTAAGTTCTGCATCTTCGACGAGCGGAGCATAAATGTCATACATATGCTGCTCGTCATATCCCAAAACGCGCTTGCGTAAAGCAATATAGCGATGCATGTCCGGTAAATTTTCATGCACGGAAGCGATGAGGTTTTCATAGACGCAAACGGGCACGTCCTCCCCTTCCAATGCGCGCTGCAGACAAGAATGATAACCTCTGGCACGCATTAAAAACACATCTTTCTTGACATTGCCGAAATAGGTCGCTGCAATCGTATTCGTCAAGCCGATATAGGATTGATAGTACTGTTCAAAGGCACGGCGACGCAACTCACGATTTCTGCCATGTAAAAATACACTGTACATACCATGCGTAAGCGCTACGCGGTTACCGGATTCATCTTCGATCTCTCCGAAATGCAGATCCGCATTGTCGATCATCGAAAAGATATTTTGGAATTGCGAATAGACCTCTCCTCCCAGGGCAAGGATCTTTTCCTCTTCAGCGGAAAGGACATGTTTTTTATTGCGGATGAGCTGACGCAGATAATAGTCATAATCGCGCAGGCGCTCATCCTGCAAAAAAGAACAAAGAACGGACTCATCGAGCGCCGTCAGTTCCGGCTCAACGAAGGCTGTTTCCGAAGAAAAGCGCACAAAGAGGGACATTGCCCGTGACTGCATTGCCGTATATTTTGCAATGCGCGAATCTTCGTCATGGCGCATGTGCGCATATAAATACAACCGTTCCAGCGACTGACTGACTCTTTCCTGTTCACGAAAAAAACCTGCAAGAGCCGCCGCATCATTCAGCTTTCCCTCCCATTTTCGGAGTGATACACCGCCTTCTGCCGCTCTATAGTGTTCTTCCCACGCCTCATCCGATGGGAAAATATCCTCCGCTTTCCATTTATATTTTGCTTCAACTTCCGATCTTTCCATAGATACTCCTAATTTTTATTGCTATGAATGGGGGCAGGAATACGTCCGCCGCGCAAAATAAAGCGCGAACTGTCCGTCGGATTGACCGGCATGATCGGCGCACGGCCCAAGAGGCCGCCAAACTCGACGCTGTCACCCACATCCTTTCCCGGAACGGGAATAACGCGCACAGCCGTCGTCTTGTTGTTGATCATGCCGATCGCCGCCTCGTCTGCAATAATAGCCGAAATGGTCGTCGCAGGCGTTTTGCCGGGAATAGCGATCATATCCAACCCGACCGAGCAGACAGCCGTCATCGCTTCCAATTTATCGATGTGCAAAAGCCCTTTCTGTGCGGCATTGATCATACCGATGTCTTCACTGACCGGTATAAATGCACCCGATAGACCGCCGACATGTGAACTTGCCATGACGCCGCCCTTTTTGACTGCGTCATTGAGCATGGCCAGCGCCGCCGTAGTCCCGTGTCCTCCGACACATTCGAGGCCAAGTTCTTCGAGAATATGCGCGACAGAATCGCCCATTACGGGCGTCGGCGCCAGTGAAAGGTCAACGATCCCGAACTCTGCATTTAAACGCTTTGCCGCTTCTTTGGCAATTAACTGCCCCGCGCGCGTGATCTTGAATGCCGTGCGCTTGATCATCTCTGCCGCGTCATTTAAGTTCGCATCCGGAATATTTTCCAGCGCATGTTTGACGACGCCGGGACCGGACACGCCGACATTGATGACAGTACCGCTCTCGCCGATCCCGTGAAAGGCTCCCGCCATAAAGGGATTATCTTCCACCGCATTTGCGAAGACGACCAACTTTGCACAGCCAAGCCCATCACTGTCTTTCGTCAGTTCAGCCGTCTGTTTGACCATTTCCCCCATTAAACGAACGGCATCCATATTGATGCCGGACTTAGAAGAACCGATATTGACGGACGAACAGACGCGTTCAGTGGACGCGAGCGTTTCCGGAATGCTGCGGATAAAAATCTCTTCATAATCAGCCATCCCTTTATGGACGAGGGCCGAATAACCGCCTAAAAAATCAATCCCAAGCTCCTTTGCGGCACGGTCAAGCGCGCGGCCGATCAAGGGCGCCGACTGCGGAAAAGCCGCGCAGATCAAACTGACAGGAGTGACCGAAACGCGCTTATTGACAATAGGAATACCATATTCACCGGAGAGCTGTTCCGCAACGCGCACAATATCCTTCGCCTTCCAACAGACAGTATCATAGACTGCTTGCGCCGTCTCCTCCCCGCTGCCGCGCACACACGGCAGCAAAGAGATGCCCATCGTGATCGTTCGAATATCGAGATGCTCGCGCTCGATCATATCGATCGTTTCCAGTACATCAAATTGATTGAACATAGCCGAACTCCTTCCGATCGATCAAATGTTGTGCATCGCATTGAAGATCGCTTCGTGCTGAACACGAATGGACATACCGATCTCCTGCCCCAAACGATCGCATTCTTTTGCCAGTTCTGAAAGTTCAATGGTCAGTTCACGAATGTCGACCAACATGATCATGGCAAAGTAATCTTGCAGGATCGTCTGGCTAATATCCTCCACATTCACTCCGCGCTCGGCAAGAAAAGAGCTCACCTTCGCGATGATCCCCTTTTTATCCTTTCCTGTAACTGTAACAACTGCATGCATTTGATTGTAAGCCTCCTTCACAAGCTCTGCTGTTTTCTCTTTAGCTTCATATGCTATATTTATTCACTGATAAAGAGCACACCCAATGTATTTCGGCCGCAATGACTCGTAATAATACTGCCGGCAACAGTTTCCAAAATCACCTGAAACCGAAAGAGCTCCTGAACCATATTTTTCGCAAGTTCGACGAGTTCAGGGTCTGCATTGCTGTGCGTGACGAAACAACGCGTTCTGTCGTAATTCGGATAGGCCGCAACAAGATCGTTGATATAGGAACGAATGCAGCGAGTCATTTTGCCGATATACTTTTTCTTCGGATATAACTGGCCTTCCTTCATGTCGATCATCGGATGGATGGAGAGCACTTTTGCCCCGTAATAAGACAACGTCGAACAGCGTCCGCCCTTGTAAAGGTACAGCAGCGTATCGGGAATAAAGGAAGTATTGACCTTTTCGCGCAGCGATAAGACCGTTTGGTAGATCTGTGCCGCAGATTTCCCTGCTTCGCGCAGATCGCACGCTTTCAGAACAAGCAATCCCTGCCCTGTAGACAGAGCGTGCGAATCGACCACATAAACACGCGAACCGCCGATTTTTTGAGCGGCAGCCAAAGCAAATCCATGCGAACCGCTCGCCTTTGAAGAAATATTAAAATGAATCACCGTCTTTCCCTCATCTGTAAAAGAACGGAAAAAACGCTCATATTCCTCCACGCTCGGCGCAGCCGTCTTCGGCAGCTCCCCCGTTTCATCCACATAACGGAAGATATCCGACGGCATAATATCGATCCCGTCTTTATACGTTCTGTCTCCCAACATGACGCTCAGCGGCATGATCGCGATCTCGTTTGCTGTGAGAAGATCCACGCTCAGATCACAGGTACTATCCGATGTAATGACGATATCTTTCATGGCGAAGCCCCCTTTTGTTTATGATTTACGGGCAAACAGCCCGAACGTTGCGGATAAAAATTCTTTCATGGCAAGTGACCAATCGGTCACAACCCCGACTACCTGCGCGAGCGGCTGCGGGCCGAGTTCACGACTGTCCAAACTGACGCTGCGATGATCGCCGAGCAAATAAACCTGCCCATCCGGAACGGTAATTTGTGGAATATTGCCCCTCCAGCCATCTGCTTCATCCAAATACGGTTCTTCTACGACAGAGAATTCCGCCTCTCCGTCTTCCCGGCGATATAATATGCCGTTTTGAGCATACAAGGTATCGCCTGGTAATCCGATAACGCGCTTAACGATCCACTCATACACTGTTTCATCATGGATATTGTCCTGCATGTCTGCCTCGACGACAACAATATCTCCCCGATGAATGCTCGCAGTCGTATCGACAAAGAGATAATCGCCCTCATAAAGAGTCGGTTCCATCGACGAACCAATGACCTGTACACCGAGAAAAATCTGCGTAAACAGGATCGCTACACAGAGTACGATCGCCACTATAACGGCTAAAAAACGCGCTGTCGAACGAACTTCGCGCTGCGGATCGCGCCTTTCAGCAACTTGTTCAAAATACGGATTATCTTGCATGAGTTCCCTTATTTTTTGACGGCACGCAAAAATGCATCGCGCGTGAGAAGCACGACCCTGCCGCACTTATCGCAGCGGATCTTCCAATCAGCTCCCATTCGCACGATCGTCCACACGTCATTGCCGCACGGGTGTTTTTTTTTGGTGATAACCTTATCTCCTATAGAGTATACCATATTTTTGACAGCAGAAAAAGTAAATTTTGTGAATTTTTACAGCCAAAGTAAATTATTGATGCAAAACGCCCCCTCCGAATAAAAGGCAATATACTTTGCATCGCTCAAATTCGACAAAGGCCGATTTCCGTCCGTCTTAAAATCTTTTGCGCTCAGCACATGATCCGTCCAACTTTCACAACCGGGGAGAAAGAGATTACACTGATACAAAATATCCTTGCCGCCCTTGGCTGCACGGATCGTAATCTGTACCGTCGTCGTTTCAGGGGCATAAGCGTCAAACTTTAATAGTGAATTTTCGGAGGGACGATAGCGCGGATCATTGATGCGGAATAATTTGAGCCCGTAGTCGGACGCGATCCCGGAAATACCGAACGGTCCGTCAACGAGCCAAACGGGCGGCTGACTGTTTTCCAAAAAGCAGTCAGCCATAGTACTGCCGCGATCAAACCGAACGACCGTAAAGCTGTCTCGCCCGTTTCGGCTGCTGTATAAGATCCGGCTGCGCTCCGTGCTGTTCGCATAATCCTTTTCCATACGCTTAAAAGCGATCTTGGATGAAACAGCGAAACCGCAGCTGTACTTGGTCTTGGCATAGGCAAAGACGCGCTTTGCGCCGCGTACGGCATTGATTCGGAAAATCTGCTCATCGTCATTGCCGTTCTTTTTGAATTCACAGCGCACCCAGTCGCGCATGGCTGATTCACACATATCCTCTGCCATGTACACTTCACAATACTTTACTTCCCCGTTGTGATCAAAACGGATGCGCGCGACAAGCTCGCCGTCATCGTCCTCTTCAATCGCTATTTCTGCCGGAGCCGGGATAAACACCTCTCTGCCTTTTAAATATTTACCGATAAACAGATCGAGATCCTTCAGCCCTGTATTGCCGATGTGCCCATTATAACGAGCAGCAAAATAAAATGTTTTTTCATGATCGGGCGAAATGCGAGAAAACGTATCAAACGCACGGTCCGCATCAAATAATTCATCATTGGTCGAACAGAGCATCAGGACAGGACACTTTACATACGGTGCATAAGATTGCGATTCTATGCCGGCAATAAAGCGATACCGCTCATCGTCCATCTTCAGCTCTGCAGTATCGCCATATTTATTGACGCCGCGATAGGCGCGCCAACCGCCGGCACAAACCGGAATGGCACAGGCCAGATCTTCGCACGTGGCGGCAAGCTGCCACGCAATGTCGCCCCCGGCACGTACCCCGATCACACCGATCTTGCCGATACGCTCTTTTGTCCGCAGATATCGAATGCAGTAGCGCGCAACCGCGACCCATTCGAACCAACATGTTTCGCGCGCCGTTTCGTCGGCATGGTCAAAATGCCGTTCGGCCTGACGCAGATTTGCATATGCAATGGCATCCGGATATACTGTGTATCCTTCCGCTCCGCGCCAAGAGCCGCGGTAATCCGGCATCAAAACGGCATAGCCGAATGAAGCAAAACGGCGTACTGCGGCATCGTCAACGGTCTGATCCGCATCCGGCAAAATAAGCAGTGCCGGAATGTTATCTCCCTCGGATGGTTCTGCGTAATGCGCAAAAATATCGACCCGCTCCGATCCGACAGCGCGCCCGGCAAAGCGTACGGTATACTGGCGCAGTTTATCCGCTTGCTTTTCGCTGAGAATACTCTCATTAAGAGGGAGAGAATCGTCAAAATCGTTCCATAAAGTTGTCGGTGTCAGAATTTTGTTTGCCAAAATAAATTACCCCGTTAACAGCTTATTTTTATGGTCGAACCGCCGCTTTCGGACGCCGCCGTCACGACGATTTTATGATCGATGCGATGCTTCAACTCTTCTACATGCGAGATGAGGCCGATCGCAAAATGTTTATTCTTTAATTTTTCGAGACTGTCCATAACCGTATCGATCAATTTTTCATCCAAAGTACCGAAGCCTTCATCGAGGAAGAAAAACTCGATCGGCCGCAGAGATTTCGCATAGATCGATGCAGAAAGGGCAAGCGCAAGGGAAAGAGAAACGAGGAACGTCTCGCCGCCGGACAGCGTATTCACGCTGCGCAATTCTCCGCCGTTGAAGTTATCCCCCACAAAAAAACCTTGCACATAACGGATAAAATACCGACCGTTCGTAAGTTTGAGCAAAAGTTCTGTTGCCGACTCAGAAATATCCGAAAGATATTCACCCGCCACAAATTCCATAAACTTGTTGCCGTACAGCAATCCGCGCAACCGCTCGATATTCGAAAATATACCTTGCAACTCATCGCGCTCTTTTTCCAGAATTTTTTTCCGGGCGAGCTTTTCCGCGAATCGGGCGACAGCGCTCTCTAAAACGGCACTCTGACGCCCGACGCTTTCCCTTTTTTGCGTCAATTCTTTAAATTCCCGCTCTCTCTGCCCAAAGAAAGATTCTTCAATGAAAACGATCTCTCCCTCCGCTTCGACAGCGCGGATCCCCGCATCGATCTGAGCAAGGCGACGATCATATTCTTCAAGCTCTGCCGCAAGCTCTGCCGCATCCGGATAGCGGGTCCGCAGCGTTTCCGCCTCTCTCTCATCCGTAAATCCGCCTTCTACCAGTTTTGCTTGAAGGGACTGCTCTGCATCAGAGCGCTCCCGTTCCAAAGCGGCGACGCGCCCCTCTTCGCGCGTCTTTTCCAACTCAAACGCATGGATCCGCCCTTCCAGCGCACGGACCTCTTCTTCTCGCCGACTTTTAACCGCCAAAATCTCCTCTTCCTGGTGCTGTAACCGAACAGCGATCACAGACACATTTTCCGCATCGGCGTCGCCCAATGCTGTACGCAGACGGCTGAGCGCGGCCTCTGCATTGTTCTTAGCTTCCAATCCGCGCTCTGTCGCGCGGGCGCGCTCCTCTTCTGCTGCGCGCAGACTTCCCTGCGCCTCTGTTCTTTTCAACTGTGCCGTATGCAGACGCTGTAACAGATCCGTACGCTCCGCCTGTATCGCACGAAATTTTTGAAGCAGCTGCTCGAGATCTCCAACTTTTATATGTCCGCGCAATGAAGAATAATGTTCCAACCTCTCCCGCAGAGCGGACTCCACCCGATCATATAGATCCCCGCCGGTAAAATCTTGCTTCAACTCCTGCAGCTTTTCCCGAAAATATTCCTCAGCATCCGCATATTCCGCATTTAGTAAGGCACTGTCCAAATTGCCGCGCAAAAAAGCGCTCAAATCAGAAGCCTCTGCTGCTTCTTTCAATTTTTGGGATAGCGTTTTCTCCTCTTCCTCCCATTTTTGCAGAGCCTTTTCCTCCATGCTCCGGCGCGATTCTGCCTTACGATAATCCTCTGCAGCGCGAGCTCGCAGCGCGCGAAATTTAGCCAGCTCCCCAGCATCCGCTTCGGCATGCTTTACGGCTGCGCGCCTTTCGCGCAGGGCAAGCAGCTGCGCCTCTGCATTCGTCTCCTCGATCTCTTTCCTGATCGCTTCCAGATTCTTAACCGCCTCCTCGCGAAGTACGGAAAGTTTTCCACATTTGCTTTCGCTTTCTTTCTTTTGCTGTTCCGCACTCCGGACGCGGTTTGCAATCGCGAATATCTCCGTCGCCGCGGGCAGTCGCGTTTGATCCGCCCGCTTAGCGCTCATTTCTCGCTCTTGAGCAGCCAACTTCTCGCGAGAAGCGCGCAAATCGCGCCACTTTTTAGAACGCATCATCTGCGCCTGCATCTCTGTAAACTCGGCACGCACGCGCTCATACGCAGCGTTTAATTCCAACGCTTCGTTCTGCAGCCGCACTAGATCCGCCCTTTGTTCTGCCAATGTCTCATCTGTATACTCAGCGTAACTGCTGAGCTCACCATCCTTTTTATCGAGGGCAGACCGCGCCGCATCAAAGCGCTTTTTCAATACGGCATTGAGACGATCTCCGTACATCTCAAGATCAAAGAGCCGAGAAATCAAGCGCAGTCTCTCACCCCGATCTTCCTTTACAAACTGAGCAAACTCACCTTGCGGCAATGCAATACATTTTTTAAAATCTTCGAAGGAAAGCCCGACAATAGCGCGTATTTTCTCGTTTGTATTCTTGACGCCGTCGCTGATGACGTGCTCAACATTGCCTTCCCGTTCAGAAAGACTCAGCTTCTGCTGTGAATTTTTGCGTCGGATCTCCCGTTCGACGCGATAAATGCGGCGGCGGCCGTCTTCTTCCATGGAAAAATCAAAGATTACATACGCCTTGTCGCAATTGTAATTGATGATCTCGCATCCATTGCCGCCGCGCGCGCGGTCCACTTTGCCGTATAGAGCAAAGATCATGCTGTCTAAAATGGTCGTCTTGCCGCTGCCGGTATCCCCGAAGATGCCAAAGATCCCGCCTGCAAGCAACTTACAAAAATCGATGATCACTTTTTCGGAGAAACTATTGATTCCGCAAAACTCCAAACGCTCAGGCCTCATACGCTTCCTCCGCAGCCGATAGAAAGAGCTGCTTCAGTTCTTCCGCCGGTTCCTCCGCAAACTGTGCACGATAAAACTCAGCAAAAAGCTCCCCCGCCGATCGCGTGCGCTTCCCTGCAACGGCCGAGCCTGTCAATTCTCCCCTGATCTCAGGAATCAAATTGACGAGCCCGACATTTGCTTCTTTCAAAGCACGCACCTGCATAGAAGAGAGCGGCTCGCGCAGATGCAATGTGAGCTCGATATAGGCCCCTTCCCAACGCCGCAACAAATCTGCTGCGTTTTCGACGCTATCTGCCTCCAAGCGGACCAATTTCTTTCCGCTTTGCAACGGGACCTCGCGCAGATTGTGCACGCCCGCCCGATCCAAATCGAACAGTACAACACTTTTTTGCGTGCCCGCTTCGTCAAAGGCATACTGCATGATCGAACCGCTGTATCGAATCAAACCGCCGCGGAAACTCTGCTTTTTATGCAGATGCCCGAGAGCGACATAATCGCATGCAGGAAGCAGATCGAGCGGAACGGCGCGCGCACCGCCAAGATCGATCTCGCGCTCTCCCTCACTCACCAGGCCTCCGGCAACAAATATATGCGACAAAAAGACGGACGGCAAGCCCGCCTGATTTTCCCGCTCTCCCGCTGCGATCCAGCGGCGCATCTTATCCAAGAACCCCTCATCCGGGTTTTTATCTTCTTTGAGCCGCGCCTCGTTCGGATAAGGCAAAACATGTACAAAGGCGCGCTCTCCGGCATTGTTTTCAAATATGATATGAGCCGGTCCCGCCTCGACCGCTCGAACATATTTGCCTGCAAACGGCTTAGGGCTACGCTCCACGCTGCCATAAATATAGATCCCCAGTTCTTCCGAAAGTGCCGTCGCAGCCGAAAGGCGAACGGGATCGTCATGATTGCCGCTGATTGCGAGCAAACAGCGCTCTTCCGCCGTTATGCGCCGTACCGCCCTGTAAAAGAGATCTTCCGCCTCGGCAGACGGTAAAAAGGTATCGAATACATCCCCAGCCACGAGAACGAGCTCCACCCGCTCACGCGCGCAAATCTCCGCGATCTCATCCAACACGGCGCGCTGTTCCTCCAAACGCTCCTTGCCGGCGAGCCGTTTTCCGATATGCCAGTCAGATGTATGCAATATCCTCATAATCCTCCCCGCAAAAAAGGGCAATGACTGAGAGCCGCAAATTTACGCGTTCTCTGCCGATTTTCCTTGCTTTTGCGGCAAATTATTTATATAATAGTATAGCGCAATTTCCGAAATAAATCAAGCGTTGCGCGGAGTTTGGTCATGGGATTTTGCTCTTACTCGAGAGAGTTCTCGCTCTCCTCTTATACGAACATCGAGAACCAATTTATTCAAAAATACATGGCTTCTGCCGACGGGGACGCGGTCAAAGTTTATATTTTCGGACTATACCTGTGCCAAAACGTTCAGAGCGAATACACGCTCGAGGAAGCGGCTCATACACTGCAGATGGATCCGAAACGTGTTGCCGATCTCTTTCGCTTTTGGGAAGACTTCGATCTTTTAGAAATCGTCTCAAAAGATCCGTTTTCCGTCCGCTACTTCCCCGCCGATTATGCCAAAGGAAGGCCGAAGCGCATCCGCACGGAAAAGTATGCCGACTTTAACAAAGCGGTGCAATCTCTGATGCCCAAAAAAATGATCTCTTCTTCCGAATTCATGAAATATTTTTCTGTAATGGAAGAATATGCGATCAAGCCGGAAGCGTTGCTGCTCATCGTCCGCTATTGCATCGACCTAAAGGGGGAAAATATTGCACAAAACTATATTTTGCAAGTAGCGCGAAATTTTGCCGCAGAGGGCGTAACGACAGTCGAACAGATCGAGAACAAACTTTCCGATTATGTTGTGCGCAGCGGTGATCTTGCACGCATACTGCGCGCCTGCGGATCCGCCAAAAAGCCGGAACCAAGCGACTATCAGCTCCTAAAAAAGTGGACAGAAGAATACGGATTTGATATCGATACGATCATCTATACGGCATCGCAGTTTAAAAAAGGAGGCCTTGCAATACTGGATTCCGTACTCGGAGAACTGTACGCAGGGAAAAAATTCGGAGAAGCCGAGATTCGCGAATATCTCGCCAGAAAAGAGCAGGTACGAGAGCTGACCCTCACCATTGCGCGCGAATTGGGCGTCTATTGTCAGGTGATCGATACATATACAGATAACTTTGTCAACGGTTGGCTGGCAGCCGGTTACGACGATGCTTCTCTTGTGAACCTCGCCAAATATTGTTTCCGCCGAGAACGTAAATCCTTTGAGAAAATGGACGAACTGATCCGTAAGCTTATATCTCTCGGCGTCGTTTCAGCGGACAGCATCATCGCCTATATTGAAGATGAAGCGCGCGAACAGACTTTTGCCGCAGAAATCCTGAGAAAAGCCGGCCTGTCCCGCCGCGTCAATAACTGGGATCGTGACTGTCTGCGCAACTGGCGTAAATGGAATTTTTCCGATGAGATGATCCTCAAAGCAGCGGAAACAGCCATCGGCAAGGCAAGCCCGATCCCCTATATCACTTCCGTTCTCTCCTCCTGGAAAGCGCGCGGAATTTTCAGCCCCGAACAACTCGCAAAGGAACAGGTGACACAAGGAAATTATTATTCCGGACAGCCGCGCGAAACGCGCAGCGACGACCAGCGTAAAAAAGTGGAAAGCTACTACTTTAATTTGCGAGAACGCGCGCAAGACCGTGCCGATCACTACCGTAAACTCGCTTTCAGCAACGAAGCCTTCCGTGTAAACGACGAGGCGATCAAAGCGAACGAAATCCAACTTGCCAAAGCGGAGGCACTGGGCGGTGACACGGCAAGCCCCTCCGCCAGCCTGAAGAAACTGCGAAAGGAGCGGGCTGACTTGCTTGCACAGATGCATTTGACCGAAGATATGCTCGTGCCGCAATATCGCTGCAAAAAGTGCAATGATACGGGCTTTGACAAAAACGGAAATGTTTGTGATTGTTATAGAGAAAGCGTCGAAAATGCTCCTGACGAAAAAAAACTGGAAAATATTCTGGATGTTTATTCCAATATCGAATTGTAACGCGATCAACTCAAAAGCCGCCCGTGTGCGAGATGCACACGGGCGGCTTTTGTTCGCGATCATTTTTGAAAATTCATCCAAACTTTGCAGTCAGCTCCGTAAGCACCGAAGCCAACACTTGCATCGTTGTTCCCCGCAAGTCAATATAAAAACAACGCCCGTTATAGCCACCCTCATACAGGCGCTCGACATTGAAACCGAAAAAATCCTCCTTTACCGCAAAAAGGAGTGCTGTAAAGGGCATCTCAGCGACCACCTCCTGCCTTGCGTAAAGAAACTCCGCCCAAAGGCCACGCTTCATTTCCTCGCGTGTCAAACGGTCAATACTCACGCCAAAAGCCGGCATTCGTACGGCATTTTCTGTCATTTGCCTCCATGCGGCAACGACAGAAGCGAAGCCCTCGCTTTCCCTCTGAAAGCGAAACGATCTTCCTTCTGAATATACGATAAGTTCTTTTGCCTGCGGCACGATTTCTAATAACGGCTCTTTTTGCATCGATACCTCCTTTTATCACATTCCAAAAAAGAAACGCGTGTAATTTTTGTTCTTTTCCATATATCTATTATAGCTGAACGTCGCCGCGATTGCAAGAGAAAAATAATCTTTATAATTTGCTGAAAAATTTATATAAAACTATTGACAAATTTTAAAAAGCGTGTATAATATAGGCAATAAAAGAAAGGAGGGCTAACGATGAAAAAGACCATGTACAGCTTAATGCTAGCAGAAGATGTGATCCGCGAAATCGATCGTTTGGCGGCAGAGAAAAGTACAAATCGCTCGAACCTCGTCAACCAGATCCTCGCAGAATATGTCTCCATGACGACACCGGAGAAACATGTGCAGAATATCTTTGACATCATTGAGCGCTTCATCGGACAGCAAAGCGGCTATTTGCTCTATTCGCAGCCGAACGATATGACCATGTCCATCAAGAGTTCGCTGCAATACCATTACCGTCCGACGATCCGTTACGAAGTGGAAATGTACCGCAGCCCGGACAAGACACTCGGTCAATTGAAAATTATTTTCCGCACGACGTCATCCGAGTTGCTCCTCGAACTGACACGCTTTTTCAAGATCTGGATCCAGCTGGAAAATATTTATATTAAGAACTTTTTTGAAAAAGGTGCGATCGAATACGGAATGGAAAACGGGCGTTTTTTGCGCACATTTGCTGTACCGAACGACTCGGACTATACCGAAGAACAGATCGGCAATGCAATCAGCCACTATATTGCCACCTTTGACGAAATGCTCAAAGACTATCTCGCCGGCCGCTACACGAGCACACAGGATATCGAAAAGAGATACCTGCAGTATCTCAACAGCGGCGTGCAACTTATATAATAAGGAGGTGAACACACCATGAATGCACAGAAATTAACGAAAAAGGCGCTCGAAACCGTGCAATCGGCTCAGAGCATCGCCATTGAAAATCAAAATATGCAGATCATGCCCGAACACTTGCTCTATGCGCTCGTCGACCAGGAAGGCGGGCTCATCCCGCAACTGCTGAAAAAAATGGGCATCGATACCGATAACCTGCTCGCATTGCTTGACGGCGCCATCGCAAAGATCCCTGCCGTGAGCGGCAGCGGCCGGGAACCGGACAAAATCTATATTTCCCCCATCACCGATAAAATCTTTAACGAGGCGGAACGGCTCGCCAATTCCATGCGCGATGAGTACATCTCCGTCGAACATCTCATGCTCGCAGTTTTTGATCATGCAACGGATGAGATCAAAAATATTTTCCGTTCCCTCGGAATCACAAAAGATAATTTTTTGACCGAATTGAAAAAGGTCAAGACTGACCGCGTGACCAGCGACGAACCGGAGAATACGTATGATGCCCTCACAAAATACGGATTCGATCTCGTACAGCGCGCCAAAGAGCAAAAGCTGGATCCCGTCATCGGGCGCGACAACGAGATCCGCAACGTCATTCGGATCCTCTCCAGAAAATCCAAAAACAACCCTGTCCTGATCGGCGAACCGGGCGTCGGCAAGACAGCCATCGCCGAGGGCCTCGCCCAGCGCATTGTGCGCGGCGACGTACCCGAAGGGCTCAAAAATAAGACTATTTTCGCTCTGGATATGGGGTCGTTGATCGCTGGCGCCAAGTTCCGCGGCGAATTTGAAGAGCGATTGAAAGCGGTACTCAATGAGATCAAAAAGAGTGAAGGCAAGATTATCCTCTTTATCGATGAATTGCACACCATCGTCGGAGCCGGTAAATCGGACGGCGCCATGGACGCCGGCAACCTGCTCAAACCCATGCTCGCCCGCGGTGAACTGCACTGCATCGGCGCGACCACACTGGACGAATACCGCAAATACATTGAAAAGGATGCCGCCCTCGAACGGCGTTTCCAACCGGTCATGGTCGATGAGCCGACGGTAGAAGATACGATCTCCATCCTTCGCGGTCTGAAAGAGCGCTATGAAGTATTCCACGGCGTTCAGATACACGACCAAGCCCTTATTGCGGCGGCAACACTGTCACACCGCTATATTTCTGACCGTTTTCTGCCCGATAAAGCGATCGACCTCGTGGACGAGGCGTGCGCGACCATCCGTACCGAGATCGACTCGATGCCGACGGAAATGGATGATATTGCACGAAAGATCATGCAGCTGGAAATTGAAGAAATGGCGCTAAAAAAGGAGACGGATACTCTCTCAAAAGAACGGCTGACTGCTTTGCAGAAAGAACTTGCGGATCTGCGCGAAAAATTCTCTGCTATGAAAGCGCAATGGGAAACGGAAAAGGCGAGCATCCATGTCGTTTCGGATACGAAGGCAGAGATCGAAAAAGTCAACGGCGAAATCGAAGCCGCGCAGCGCATCGGCGACTATGAGACGGCTGCCAAACTCAAATACAGCCGTCTGCCCGAATTACAGAAAAAGTTGGAAGAAGCGCAGAAAACCGGAACAGATACTAAGCACACCCTGCTTCGAGATACTGTTACCGAAGAAGAAATTGCACGAGTCGTATCCCGCTGGACGGGTATTCCCCTTGCAAAGCTCATGGAAGGCGAGCGCGAAAAGATCCTGCACCTCGACGATATCCTGCATCAGCGCGTCGTCGGCCAAGATGAAGCAGTAACTAAAGTAACCGAAGCGATCATCCGTTCCCGCGCGGGTATCGCTGACCCCAACCGTCCCATCGGCTCCTTCCTGTTCCTCGGCCCGACCGGCGTGGGTAAAACAGAATTGGCAAAGGCGCTCGCCGAGAGTTTGTTTGATGACGAACACAACCTTGTACGCATCGATATGACGGAATATATGGAAAAATTCTCTGTATCCCGACTGATCGGTGCGCCTCCGGGATACGTCGGCTATGATGAAGGCGGTCAGTTGACTGAAGCCGTGCGCAGAAAGCCGTATTCCGTCGTACTCTTCGACGAGATTGAAAAAGCGCATCCAGATGTCTTTAACATTCTCCTGCAGGTCCTCGACGACGGCCGCATTACAGACTCGCAGGGCCGTACGGTTGATTTCAAAAATACAATCATTATTTTGACTTCCAACCTCGGTTCCTCTTACTTGCTCGACGGCATCGATGAAAACGGCGACATCAGCGAAGATGCGAAGGAAAAAGTTTCTCAGCTGTTGAAACAGAGCTTCCGCCCCGAATTCTTAAACCGTTTGGACGAGATCGTCTATTACAAGCCCTTGACTAAAGATAATATCACGAAAATCATTGATTTGCTTATCCGCGACCTCGAAAAACGTTTGGAAGACAAGCAGCTCAAGTTGGTCATCACTCCGCTTGCAAAGGATCTGATCATCGAAAATGGCTACGATCCGGTCTACGGCGCACGCCCGCTGAAACGGTATTTACAGAGCAAAATCGAAACGATGATCGCAAAAACAATGATCGCGAATGATTTGCAACCAGGAAATACCATCGAAATCGGCGCTCTCAACGGCGATTTCACAGTCAAAATTAAATAATGCATCACAAACAGATAAGCCCTTGCCACTGTAAATGCGACAAGGGCTTATCTTATAACAATCCATTTTTTATCGTTAATTTTGCAATGTACCGCACCACCACGGCATAGCCGGTGGTTTTCTTTTTAGACAAAAGCGACGGACTATAAAGTCCGCCGCTTTCTTTTGTTCCGAGTGGATTACTTCTGCTCCTCGACATTGACGATCTCGCGCCCGTCATAATAGCCGCATTTTTTGCAGACTTTATGCGGCTGCTTGAGCTCATGGCAATGAGGGCACTCGACGAGAGCGGGTGCCGCGGCCTTGAAGTTCGCATAACGCGTATTTGTTCTCTGTTTGGATTGTTTCGACTTAGGTACCGCCATCTTTTTAACACCTCGTTTCTATAATTTACGATCAAATTACGTTTTGACTGTAAAATTATATACCTTTTCTCCTCCTTTGTCAACTTATTTATTCGGCGATTTTACAGGAAAATCCGAAAAACCGACAAAAAGGAAAAATCCGGAAAGTTTACCCCTCGACCAATTCTTTAGTCTCGCGCGCGATGACAAGTTCTTCGTTCGTCGGGATAACGAGCACTTTCACTTTGGAATTTTTTCCGGAAATATCGTGAATACTGCCATCATTTTTGCGGCCGTTCTGTTCCGGATCGAGCGAAATGCCGAGATAATCCAACCCGTCGCAGATCATCTTACGTACTTCCCACGTGTTTTCACCGATACCGGCCGTAAAGACGAGACAATCGAGCCCGTTCATCGCCGCTGCATAGGCTCCGATATATTTTTTGACGCCATACGCAAACACATCGAGCGCAAGCTGTGCCCGTTCATTCCCCTCATCCGCCGCTTTTGTAAGATCGCGAAAATCGCTGGAAACACCCGATATACCGGCCACGCCGCACTTTTTATTCAAATACGTGATGCACTCGACGAGCGAATACCCTTTCTTTTCCGCAAGATATTCGAGTACGGCCGGATCGATATCCCCAGAACGGGTACCCATCGGCACCCCTGCAAGCGGCGTAAAGCCCATGCTCGTATCGATACATTTACCGCCCCGTACCGCGGCGATCGAAGAGCCGCCGCCCAAATGACAAGTAATAATCTTCGTTTGCTCAGCCGGCACGCCGAGATATTTGATCGCCTCCTGCGAGACATATTTGTGGCTGGTCCCGTGGAAACCATAGCGGCGGATCTTATACTGTTTATAATCATCGTAATCGATCGCATACAGATAGGCGTGCGGCGGCATCGTCGCATGAAATGCCGTATCGAAGACGAGCGCCATCGGGGTATCGGGCATGACCTCGCGACAAGCCTCCATACCTAAAATGTTTGCAGGCATATGCAGCGGGCCTAATTCGGCGTTCTTTTTGCAAATATTTAGCACCTCGTCATTGAGCAGAACAGAACGATCAAAATCGCCGCCGCTATGCAGAACGCGGTGCCCCACCGCATCGATCTCGGACATAGAACGGATCACGCCGTATTCAGGATCGACGAGAGCTTTCAAAACGAGTTGCATCGCAACCTTATGGTTGGGCATATCCTGTTCGATGATCTTTTCACCGTCCTTCGTCTTATGTTTCAGAACGGATCCGGGAATACCGATACGCTCGGCTCCTCCCTTAACAATGACGGATTCTGTATCCATATCAAACAGTTGGTATTTTAGGGAAGAACTCCCGGCATTTACGACAAGTATCTTCATGATCGGCTAAACCCCTTTTCAAATTTCTTCTGTTGACGCCCAAACGATCACATCTGCGTCTGCAGAACAGTAATCGCGATGGTTGCTACGATATCTTCCCATTTACAGCCGCGGGAAAGGTCGTTGATCGGCCTGGCAAACCCCTGACAGACCGGACCGATCGCCTGGAATCCACCGAGACGCTCGGTCAGCTTGTAACCGATATTGCCGGCATCCAGATCCGGGAAGATCAATACATTGGCATGACCGGCAACTTGCGAACCGGGCGCCTTGGATTTTGCAACGGCAGGAACGAGCGCCGCATCCAACTGCAATTCTCCGTCCAGTACAAGCTCTGGCGCCTTTTCCTTTGCAAGAGCGACCGCCGCCGCAACTTTAGACACATCCTCGTGTTTAGCGCTGCCCTTCGTCGAAAAAGAAAGCATTGCGACGCGCGGCTGCAACCCGGCAATTTTTTCTGCGGTTCTTGCGGAAATGATCGCGATATCGGCAAGCTGCTCGCTGTTGGGATTTTCATTTAACCCGCAATCCGAATAGACAAACACGCCGTCCTCGCAATAAGGATTTCCTCCTTCCGGTGCGACCATAAAAAAGCAACTGGACACAAGCGGAATGCCGGGAGCAGCCTTGACGATCTGCAATCCCGGGCGCAACGTATTTGCCGTCGAATGGCAGGCTCCGGATACAAGTCCGTCCGCATCGCCCGCTTTGACCATCAATACTCCGAAATAGGTATTATCATAGGAAAGTCTGTCCGCTTCCTCTTCCGTCATTCCCTTTGCTTTGCGGAGAGAAAACAAAAGCTGTGCATATGCTGTGCGTTTTTCACTTGTTGCGGGATCTACGATTTCGACGGCAGAAAGATCTACCCCCGGGTTATCCCGTTTGATCTCATCCTTCTTGCCGAGCAACGTGATCCGAGCGATTTTCTGTTTGGCAGCCTCTGCCGCCGCACGAACGACGCGCACATCTTCTCCTTCAGGCAATACGATATGCTTATTCAGCGCAGCCGCACGCTGCTTGATGCCCGCAAGGAAAGCGCTTTCTTTCTTCTCTTTGACCTGATCGAAGATACCAGTCATACAAACTCAAACCTCTTTTAACGCTTTATTTTTTGCCGCAAATAGTGTATAATCGTATAGAGTCAAAGTCCCCGTCAAATCAGGAAACTGATCGCACGCAATACAATGCGGCATTTCCATGTAGTATTATAACTTATTTGGACAGAAATGTAAAGGTTTTCAGTGAAAAAATGAAAATTTGCGGCATCATCTGTGAATACAATCCCTTTCATAACGGGCATGCCTACCTGATCGAACGAGTAAAAGCGGAAAGCGGCTGCGATGCGCTCCTCTGCGTTATGAGCGGCAACTTTACACAACGCGGCGATGCAGCCATCCTTGAAAAGCACGTGCGTGCAAGACACGCCATCCTTGCAGGCGCTGACGCCGTCATCGAACTCCCCGCTGCGTTTGCGACTGCCCCCGCCGAAATTTTTGCGCGCGGCGGTATCCGCTTGCTCTCTTCCATCCCAGCCTTTGCCAGTCTCGCCTTCGGATGTGAAAATGGCGACGCTAAGACTTTTTTAACCACTGCAAAAGCCATGCGCGATGAAGATAAAGCATTCCGCGCCGCCTTACACGCACAGCTGCGCAACGGGTACAGCCTGACGTCTGCGCGCAGCACAGCTTTGGAGTCCTGTGGCCTCGCGCAGGAAGCGGCCCTGCTTCGCTCTCCCAATAATATCCTCGGCATTGAATATTGCAAAGCGCTGCTTGCCGAACGGCCGAAGGCCACCATCCTCCCTGTTCGCCGCCGAGGCGCAGGCTATGCCGATCCAACAATGCATGTACAGTTCTCCTCAGCCACAGCGATCCGCTCCGCGCTGAAAGGCGGCAACATCGACCCAGTGCGCAACAATGTCCCCGATTTTGTCCTAAAAGATCTGCAAAACACAACGGATACCCATGATTTCGGCACACTTGCCGTCTACGCTATCCTGACCCTCCCCATTGAAAGCTTACGCAAGATATTGGACTGTTCTGAAGGATTAGAGAACCGCCTATATACACTCGCAAAAAAAACACCGGATTACGATGCGATCGTCGCGGAAGCAACGAGCAAACGGTACATTGCCTCCCGCATTCGCCGTATCATGGCCTCTGCTGTCCTCGGTATCGATGAAACTTTGATACGTGAGAGTTTGTGCGCAAACCTCTATTTAAACATTTTAGCTGTCCGCAAATGCCGCGCCCAGCAAATCCTTCCTGTTCTTGCTGAAAGTCCTTGGCACATTTTGTTGCGCAACGGAGATGAAAAAGCCCTGTCTCCCGCGGCAAAACGTTGTCATGCTGCTGACAGTCGCGCTGAAGACATTTACGCTGCAGTAACACATTCCTCCCCACCGTATGGAAAAAGAACAGTGTTCGTTTAAAAACCAAATAGATGCTCCAATCAAAACCACCAGTTGAACCGGTGGTTTGCACATACCCTAAAAGGATAAACTACCAGCCGACCCGTTATCGGGTATCGCTTTTACTATAGCGTCTTATTGCGCCACACACCTGTAAAACAGGTTCCTTGTTCTATAATCGAACAGTATTAACATTAACAATAAGGTGACTTTTATAATTATTGAAATTTGCTAAAACAATTTTTTATCTTGCCCCAGTTCTACTGGGGGATTATTCAAGCTAAAGCGGCATCCAAAAACCCGCCGGCGAAATGCCGGCGGGTCATTGTTTGCAATTCCGAGCTTGATCGATAAGCCGAGTTCTGTCGCGTACGGTCATCTATCTGGCCGTGCCGTCGCCGGCACGTTCAAGCGATATTCACAGCGGTCGCCGGGCGAGCAGCCCCAATGACGAACGCCCAATCTTGCACCGGACGGGGTTTACACGGCGCGCTGCGTTACCGCAGCGCCGGTGAGCTCTTACCTCCCCTTTCCATCCTTGCAGAAATGATCTGCGGTCTGTTTCTGTTGCACTTTCCTTGGAGTCGCCTCCACCGGACGTTATCCGGCGTCCTGCTCTATGGTGCTCGGACTTTCCTCACGGCATATTCTGCCGCGCGACCGTATAATCAACTCGGATCGTATTATTTATTATACAACGAAACAGTAAAATTTGTCAACCGGAACGCAGCAACTGTTGCCAAGGTTTTTTGGTGGCAAATACTTGTGTTTTTTCCGCAAAACGGATATAATACAATAGAAAAAGTTTTTGTTTTACGGAGGCTTGTTCGAAACATGAAAAAAACCAAGATCGTTTGCACGCTCGGCCCCGCTTGCCGCAATGAAGAAACGCTCTCCAAAATGATCCTTGCGGGAATGAACGTGGCGAGGCTGAATTTCTCACACGGCAGCTATGAAGAGCATAAGAAAAACATTGAAATGCTCAAGGATATCCGAAAAAAGTTAAATGTTCCTCTCCCCATCATGTTGGACACAAAGGGACCGGAGCTGCGCATCAAAACATTTAAAGATCACAAAATCAATCTGAACGACGGAGACGAATTCACCTTTACGATCGACGAGATCGAAGGCGATCAAACGCGCGTCGCTGTATCCTATAAAGGGATTGTCAACGACTTGCAGCCGGGCGATACCATTCTGCTCAATAACGGACTGCTCATATTTAAAGTTACCGAAGTGACGGACCGCGATGTAAAGACAACCGTCATGGTCGGAGGTGAACTTTCCGATAAAAAGAGCATGTTTTTCCCGGATAAAACACTCAGCCTGAAATATCTCAGCGAACAGGACATCAATGACATCATTTTCGGCGTGGAAAACGGCATCGACTTCATTGCCTGCTCCTTTACTTCGAAAGCACAGGATATTATCGATATCCGCAATTTGCTCAAAGAACATGGCGACCCCGATATCGACTTGATCGCAAAGATCGAGAGCCGCAGCGGCGTCAACAATATCGACGAGATCCTCGAAGTCGCGAACGGGATCATGGTAGCCCGTGGCGACTTGGGCGTTGAAGTCCCGTATGAAGAACTGCCTCAAATCCAAAAAATGCTCATCGACAAATGCCGCCGCGCGGGCAAGCGCTGCATTACGGCGACTGAAATGCTGGAATCAATGATCAATCAGCCGCGCCCCACCCGTGCAGAGATTTCGGATGTGGCCAACGCCGTGTATGACGGTACGAGCGCCGTTATGCTGTCGGGTGAAACGGCTGCCGGCAAATATCCGGTACAGGCCGTCGAAGCGATGGCAAAGATCTGTCTCGAAACAGAGAAACATTTGCCCAATAAGTATGACGATAAAGATGTATCGATCCTTAATCCGATCGACGCGCTCTCTCACTCCGCTTGTGTGCTTGCTGAAGATATCGGCGCGAAAGCGATCGTCGTCTGTTCCCGTTCCGGCGGTACAGCGCGCAAAGTTTCCCGTTTCCGTCCGACCATCGACATCATTGGCATGACCATCGAACCGCAGTCGTACCGCAAACTTGCGCTTTCCTGGGGCGTAACCCCCGTTCTCTCTGAAGAGTTCACTTCGATGGATGTCCTATTCTATCACGCCAAACGCGCAGCCATTGATACCGGCATTGTGCAAAAAGGAGACCGCATCGTCATCACGGGCGGCAATCCCAACGGAAAATCCGGCAACTCAAACGTCATCAACATCGAACAAATCTGATTACTGTTAAGCCTTTGTAAAGAGCGGCGGGCTGGTATACAACCAGCCCGCCGCTCTTTTTCTACATATAGTATTATTTTCTTCCTTTCGTTTCAGAGATACGAAAAAAATCATTTAAATTGTGATTGTCAATCCGTCAAAGGCAGCGATAAAGCCTCTCTTTTCAGCCTCTCGAGTAATACGTTCGCGCAACGGTGCACTATTGTGCGAAAAATGTGTGACATAGTACTTCGCATCCGATTGAATAATGCGATATTCGTACAACTTTTTTCGCACAAACTCATTTTCCGCAAATCCCATATGTCTTCCGGAATGAGGTCCTTCCGTATCCGCAAATGTGCAATCGAAACTGACAATATCAGCATAAAACCCATGATCGGCCAAAAACTGATAGCACTCCTCACTCGGCAGCCCCGTATCATTCAAATAAAACAGTGTTTTATCCCCGCGCACCGCATACAAAAGTGCCTGTTCTTTCAAAGTATGGTTTGCCGGCAAAACGGCAATATCATAGCCGTCCGTCTGAAAGCAAGTGAACGGTTCGGTTTCATGCAGGCGAATATTCTCGGCTACTTCTGCACGCATCTCGCGGCGCGTTCCCTCATGATATACAGCGAGGACTTCACTGTTCCCATACAGATCCAACGACGAAGATTGCATACTCTCAGCAAACTTATACCCGCGATTGACAAACTCCTCCGCATAAAAATGATCGGTATGGGAATGGGTGACGAGCAACGTTCGGACTGCTGAAAGATCGATTCCTGCGCGTACTGCGTGCATATAACTGTCCGAAGGAAAATCGATCAAAAGCCTCCTATCGATCAGCATTTGCGATCGGGTTCGCCATTCGCGCATGAGATCTGCGCGGGCAGCTTTACAATAAGCGCAATTACAAAATACCGCAGGGAATCCTTCTGCCGCAGCTGTTCCCAAATACTGGATCTCCATTTCTTTTCCCTCTGTAAGACATCGCTATCAGCATTCGTACAAAATGGTCACCGGCCCGTCATTATTTTGCTCGATCTTCATATCCGCACCAAAGATGCCCATCCGCACAGGGATGCCGTAATCCTGCAGACATTTTGCCGTATACTCGTACAGCGGCTTTGCCTGTTCAGGACGCGCCGCGCCGATAAAGCTGGGGCGATTGCCGTGTGTACAGTCACCAAACAATGTAAATTGCGAAATAAGAAGTACCTCTCCTCCCACCTCGACGACTGAGCGATTCATCTTGCCCTGCTCATCCTCAAAAATGCGGAGCTGCGCGATTTTTTTCGCCATGCTTTCCGCATTTCTTTTTTCATCCTCCGGGCCGATACCCAAATACACGGCAAGGCCGCTTTTAATTGCCGAAATCAGCTGTCCATCGACAGACAGTACTGTCCTCCCGACTCTCTGTATCACTGCGCGCATATCATCCTCCGTAACAGAGAGAGCCGCATGAATCATGCGGCTCTTCAACGATAACTATGAAACCAATTATTTCACGCGCTCCATGTATTCGCCGGTACGAGTATCCACGCGGATGGTCTCGCCTTCATTGACGAACATCGGAACCTGAATCTTTGCACCCGTTTCCAAGGTAGCCATCTTGGTCGCATTCGTCGCAGTGTTCCCCTTCACTCCGGGCTCCGCTTCGACGATCTTCAGCTCAACAAAGTTTTCGCATTCAACGGAGAACGCCGTACCCTTATAGAAGCGAACCGTAACAGGGTCGTTTTCCTTAATATATTTGAGGGCATCCTCGACTTGTTCATGATTGAGCGGAGTCAAATTAAACTCTTCATCCATGAAATAATAAAGGTCGCCGTCATTATACGAATAGGTCATCTTCTTTGTTTCGATGTGCGCATTTTCCAACTTCTCAGACGGGTTAAAAGTTTGCTCCAAAACAGCGCCCGTCACGACATTTTTCAGCTTTGTACGGACAAAAGCCGCACCCTTACCGGGCTTGACATGCTGGAACTCGACGACGACATAGACGTTGCCGTTATACTCGATGGTGACTCCCTTTCTGACATCTCCTGCTGCAACCATAAACAGTTCTCCTTAAAAAATCTCTCTTCTGTGCGGACAACCCGCTATATTTCGCCGTCGATCCCTTTTTACAGTACCGTCAGCTTTTTATCCGAATGCATAAAACTTATGACTCTACCGCCGGACAGCGTCACACTGTCCTCGATACGAATACCAAACTTTCCTTCAAAATAAACGCCCGGCTCAATGGAAAAGACCATGCCGTCGTTTAACCTATCATGACTGTTTGGCCCGAGCGTCGGAAACTCGTGGATATTGATCCCGATACCGTGCCCCAGTGAATGCGTAAAAAACTTATCCAGTCCGCGCGAAGCCAAACTGTCTCGCGCCAAGGCGTCCGCCTCTCTTCCCGTCATGCCGGAAGTTATGGCATCCGCCGCGATCCGATGCGCATTGTAGACTGCTTCATAAGCTGCCATAAAATCGGCATCTTCGCTCTTGCCGAACAGAAACGTGCGCGTTATATCCGAACAATAACCGCCCCAGCGACAGCCGAAATCAAGCAATACAGGCATTCCCTTACACAGAACGTCGCCGCACGGCACATGATGAGGAACCGAAGTATTTTTACCAAAAGCGGCGATCGTCTCAAAAGAACGATCCTGAGCCCCGGCTCGGCGCATCTTGTATTCAAGAAGCGCTGCGACCTCATTCTCCGTCATCCCCTCTTTCAATTCGCCCAAAAGCGAACCAAACGCCTCTTCCGCGATCTCTGAAGCGCGCCGGATACAGGCGAGCTCCTCCATATTTTTAACAGCCATTGCAGCCCGAAAGGCTGGATCGCTGTCTACGATCTTAAAATGAAATTTGCGCAGCTTTTCTTCCTGCGGGAGAGTAACGCGCGAACAAGGCACCGCAAGGCGGCGCACTTTTTTCGTGCGGATATAGTCAAGAACGGTATCTTCATTCTTGGCAATCTCCACGGCAATAAATTGATTTTTCAGCGCCTTCTTTGCCGCCTCCGCATAGCGCGGATCTGTAAAGAAAATGCTCTCCTGCGCGTCGGTGTAGACAAAACCGAAAGAACTGGGAAAGCCCGTCAGATATGCCCGTAAATCGGGGCTATATGTCAGCATCCCATCCGCATCGATCGCACGGAAAACTTTTTTCGTATTGTCCATATAAATATTGTATCAAATTTTCCTCTTCAAGTCAAATTTTCCCGTACGCTTTTTTATAGAATTTAAGAGGAATCATGATGCTTATAAGGCTTTTTCAGCGTATGATCGAGCCTTCTGCCCGTTCATACATTTGCTTCATGGCGAGGGCATCCTCGGCCTGCGTCCCAGCCGATTCGCTGACCACATACGGCTCCAATTTAAGCTGTTTAAGAGCGACTGCAAGCGGTTCGAATTCCGGTCCGTACACATCATCTGCAAATGTCAGGTGTCGCACCTCGCCTTTCGAAGAATATTGGATCTTAGAAAAATGGATATGAAAATATTTGACCCGCTCGTAGCCGAGCTCGCCGATCATATATTCAAGGCGAGAGCGATAGTCATCGACTGTCTTTAAACTCCCCTGCTCGCGCGCATTCAAATGACCGAAATCGACAGCCGGCAGATAAATCGGATCGATCTTGCAAAAGCGGACGATCTCCTCAAGTGTTCCGATCTGTGCAAGCTTGCCCATCGTTTCCGGACAAAAATACAGATCCTGCAACCCGTTTAGATAAATGTAATCGCGCAAAACCTTCAGCCGCTCTTCCGTGAGCGCAACGGCCTCTTCGCGATCCAGTTTTCCCTGCGTTGCTGAATGGAATACGCAGCGCTTGCCTCCCATCAGCTTCAAAACGCGCGCACTGTCCAAGACATAGTTATAAGACTTAGCGGCGCTCTCCTCCGAGGGGTTGGCGAAATTGATATAATATGGCGCGTGAACGCTGATCTCTACGCTCTGCGCGGCAAACGCCTCGCCGATAGAGATCGCCTTCGCCTCACTCATGCGAACTCCCCGGCCAAACGAATATTCAAAACAATCCAGCCCCATGTCGCGCACGAACTTTGCCGACTGCTCGGTATGCGAATAGCCCTGCGCATAAAAGCTTTCACTATTGCCGCTCGGTCCAAATTTGATCATCGTATTTTCTCCAAATCTCTCTGCAATTGTTCGGAAAGCTGTGCCGCATCGTTAAATTTGCGGATATCGCGAATCCGAAAGTCAAAATATATCGTCAATTGCATTCCGTAAAGGTCGCCATGATAACCGTCTACATACACCTCGAGCACAACGCGCTCATCGTTGAAAGTCGGCCTTGCGCCATAGTTGGCTATGCCTCGGCAATGCACGCCCGCCGCAACGACCGTCACGGCATAGACGCCCGGCGCCGGCGGGTACTTTTCCGACGGCAAATGGATATTCGCAGTGGGAAACCCGATCCTCCTTCCGACATGTCTGCCCTCCGTGCCGACTGTCCCCCTTATAAAATACTTTTCACCGAGCAATGCCGCAAGTGCTTTCATATCGCCGCGATCAAGCAGCTGCTTTGCCAGCGATGTTCCCGCCTTTTCCCCGCCGAAACCGACCAGAGGAAGGACCAGCGCGTCTATGCCGCGCTCTGTTGCATAGTTGCACAGAGATTCAGCATTCCCCGACGCTCCGCAACCATAGGTATAATCGGCCCCGCAAACAAACAGCCGGACATCCAAAGCCGCACAGACATGTTCCAAAAATGCCTGCCCTTCCGTCACGCGAAATGCTTCGTCAAACCGAGCAGCATAGACAAAATCGATACCCAGCGACTCAAATAAATACAATCGCTCGCTAAAATCAAAAATCTGCCTGCCGCTTTTACCGCCATAAAAAGTCATTATGCCGACACAGAGCCCGCGCGCGGCAGCTTCTTCCTTCGCTCGGGAAATCAGGCGGCGGTGTCCCACATGAACACCGTCAAAATAACCTAACAGTAAAACACAGGGCCGCACACAACACCCCGTCTCATAATCGATCACCGGGAGCATATTACACCAACTTTACCTTGGCCCGCACGATGCCTTCCTCGATACGCGCAATGCCATAAAAATCCCCATCCAGCCAAAGCTTGTATTCCCCGTCTGTCGCGCCAGAAACAAACTTCTGCCCGTTACGCAGCCTCCACGCTTCCTCGCCCGCAAAGTGCAATGCAGGCATTGAAAAAGCGCCTTCCGGAGGTAAAAGGTGATCTCGCCAATTTTCAGAAGTTAATTCCTCCGGAGAAACGCTTTCCTCTAAAGTAAACGGCCCGCTGCGCTCGCGCACAAGCGAAGTCATCAACGCACAAGTACCGCAACACTTTGCAATATCCCGCGCAATGGCACGAATATATGTTCCACCACCGCAAGACACCGCAAAGGCAAAACAGTCCTCAGAAACGCGCCCGAGCAATGTGAGGTCACGGATCTGAACGCGCTTCGGCTGCAGCGCGACATCCTTCCCCTCTCTGGCGAGTTTATAAGCGCGTACGCCGCCAACGCTCTTTGCGCTGTAAGCGGGAGGAAGCTGGTCGACCTCGCCGATCAATGTCGGCAAAACTGCGCGGATCTCTTCTTCGGAAGGAACGGGAAGTCCGTCGCGCAGGATCGTACCCGTCGCATCGAGCGTATCCGTCTCTGCACCGAACCGAAAGACCGCGCGGTATTGTTTCTCCTTGTCAAGCATGTACTGAAAGAGACGGGAAGCATTTCCGACCGCAACGGGAAGTACGCCGCTCGCCATCGGATCGAGCGTCCCCATATGTCCACACGGCATCCCGCTCAAACGGCGAATCCGGGAGACTGCTGCCGCGCTGGAGATACCCTTTGGTTTATTCAAATCGATAAAGCCACTGATCATTTCCATACTTTTCATTGATCGATCGCCCTTCGGCAATTCTTTGTAAAAAAAGAGAGGCTTTGTCGCTGCTGCGCCGCCCCTCTCAGTCGACGAGATGTTGTTGAATTGTGTACCGCAAACGATCGATGACTTCCTCCAAGCAGCCGGACAACATACAGCCGCTCGCCAATACATGCCCGCCTCCGCCATAGACGGAAGCCACCGCATTTACATCCGCTTTTCCTTTGGAACGAAGCGAAACTTTAAAGCGATCATCTGCCGTTTCGAGCAGGCAGACGGCAACCTCGACTCCATCGACGGACAGAGGGAAATCGATGAACCCTTCCGTCACGTCAGACGTTGCACCGCAATCCTGCAGCTGCGCGCGCATGACGGAAATAAAGGCGATCCTGCCCTCCGAATAATAGCGGATATGCGACATCGTCCGCCCGAAAAGCAACGCGCGTGCCGCAGATTGTCTCTTAAACATGTTGTATTGAACGGTATGGATATCACCGCCGCAAGCCGTGAGTTTAGCTGCAGCCAAAAAAGTGCTTTCCGTTACATTCTTATGCGCAAAATTGCCGGTATCCGAACTCAGCCCGAGCAAAAGATAATTCGCCGCAAGCGGCGTAAGGCCCGCATCAAAAAAAGAGGACAGCTCTGTCATGATCTCACAAGTCGCCGCGCGCTCTTCGACAAAACAATAATCGCCATACCGCGTGTTTGATATATGATGATCAATATTAAATTTTAGTTTTTTAGCGTGCTCGAATGCATCGCATAGAAAACCAAGGCGATGCGTATCGCTCGCATCGACCGCAATATATGCCTCAGCACTCGCGTCCGGCACGCGCGCGATGTCTTCCATCCCCGCCAAAAACAGATACTTATCCGGGATCTTGCTCTCACAGGCAACGGTACATTTTGTCCCGTTGCTTTCGAGCAGATATTTCAATCCCATAGCGGCACCCAGTGTATCGCCGTCCGGCCGCATGTGGCAGAAAATGGAAGCACTCTTCAGTTGTTTCAGCCGTTCGGCCATTTCCCGCAGGGTGAGCGTCACTCCTGGCTGCCTCCTTTTTCCTCTTTATGCAGCTCTTTGATAAGACGATCGATCTTGTCGCCGTACTCCATCGTATCATCCCATAAAAAGTGTAGTTCCGGAACCGTACGCGAATGCATGATATGAGCGAGTTCATAACGGATCGTCGCTGCATGTTCTTTGATCGCCTCAAATGTTGTGCGGCTCTCCTCTGCATTTCTGCCGAGCACACTGATATAAATCTTCGCATTCTTCAAATCGGGCGAAACATCCGCCTTCGTTACACTGACAATCCCACGAATGCGATCCGTTTTATATTTAAGTTTGGTTGCAATCACTTCGTATACTGCCTTTTGATACTCGGCAGAAAGCCTCTCGCCGCGCAATGATTTCATAGAGCCTCCTTTATGCGAGGATCTCTTCCTCAATATAACATTCGATGACATCGCCGACCTTGATGCCGTCAAAGCCATCGATACTGACACCGCATTCAAAACCGCCGGAAACTTCTTTCACGTCATCTTTAAAGCGCTTGAGCTGGCGGACTGCACCCTCGACGATCATTATATCATCGCGATAAATGCGCAGCTTGCCGTTGCGCACGATCTTGCCTTCGGTAACATAGCAGCCTGCGACCATCCCGACGCCTGTGATCTTGAACGTCTGCAAAACGTCACATTTGCCCGTCATCACCTCTCGGTACTTCGGCGCAAGCATGCCCTTCATGGCTGCCTGTATGTCATCGAGCAATTCATAGATGATGCGATAAGTGCGCACATCGACGCCGCTGCGCTCGGCAAGCGCCTTGGCTTTGGTATCCGGTCGGACATTGAACCCCACGACGATCGCATTCGCAGAATCGGCGAGCATAATATCGGATTCATTGATCGCTCCGGCTGCGCTGTGCAATACATTGACGCGCACCTCGTCATTAGACAGTTTAAGAAGGGACTGTTTGACCGCCTCGACGGAACCCTGCACATCGCCCTTAATGATAATGTTGAGCCCTTTGATCTGACCCTCGGCAATTTTCCCAAACACATCGTCCAGCGTAACGCGCGTCTGCACTTTGATCATCGCCTCGCTCTCTTTACGCTTGCGTTCGTCAAGCACCTGTTTGAGCAGCTTATCCTGCTCAACCGCAATGATCGAATCGCCAGCATTCGGCACTTCTTCTAAACCGAGGATAGAAACAGCCATCGACGGTCCGGCCGACTTGACCGTACGCCCCTTATCGTCGACCATAGCACGAATACGGCCCGTCGTCGTACCGGAAATGACATTGTCACCGGTGTGCAGCGTACCATTCTGGATGAGGACTGACGCGACCGGCCCTTTGCCCTTATCCAGCTTTGCTTCAATAATGATCCCGCGCGCCATCTGATTCGGATTTGCCTTCAATTCGCGCATTTCGGCAACCAGATTGATGGACTCGAGCAGATTGTCGATCCCCTCGCCCGTCTTTGCGGAAACCGGGCAGATGATCGTATCGCCGCCCCACTCCTCTGGCACAAGGCCGTTATTCGTGAGGCCCTGCTTGACACGATCAAGATTCGCTTCCGGTTTATCCATTTTATTGACAGCAACAATAATGGGGACCTCCGCTGCCTTTGCGTGGTTGATCGCCTCGACTGTCTGCGGCATGATACCGTCGTCAGCAGCAACGACGAGAACGACGATATCCGTCACGGATGCACCGCGCGCGCGCATCGCCGTAAACGCTTCATGTCCCGGCGTATCGAGGAAGGTGATCGTCTTTCCTCCCACATTGACCGAATAAGCGCCGATATGCTGGGTAATGCCGCCCGCTTCGCCTGCCGTAACATTCGTACTGCGAATTTTATCGAGCAGGGACGTTTTGCCGTGATCGACATGGCCCATCACCGTCACTACAGGCGGACGAACGACGGCATCGCTGTCTTCCACGATCTGTGCTTTATAGAGTTCCGCAAGCGTTTCTTCCGCCGTCTTTTCCGGCTGATATTCGAGCTCGATTCCCAAATCGCTCGCAATATAGGCCGCCGTATCATAATCGATCGAGTCGTTGATCGTCTTGGCGATCCCCTCTTTGAAGAGCCGCTTCGTGATCTCGACTGCAGTGATCCCGAGCTTTTCACTCAATACTTTTAAAGGAATATTTTCGGAGGTAACGACTGCATGATCGATCTTGATCGTCTGCACCGTCTGCTGTTTCTGCTTTTTAACGCGCAGTTTGCGGTAACCGCTCTTATTTTCGTCGAAGTCTTCAACACTGACTTGCTGTTTGACAAGGGCACGCTTGCTGACCGTGCGCTTGGAATCGGAATACGACTTGTCGTACGAAGCTTTCTTTTTAGCGGGAGCTGTAAATGTTTTAGGAGCGGGAGCAACGGGAGCAGCAGCACCGTAACGAGGAGCTGCAGGACGCTGGCCTGCACCCATAGGGCGAGAAACTGCCGCGGAGCGCGGATTACGAGCGAGCTGCGCTCCGCCGGTACGATCGGTACGCGGTGTACCCTGCGGCCGACCCGCTGGACCTTGCGGTGCGGCACCGTACGAAGGCCTTTCCTGCCGCGCGGGGCGCGCTGCAGCGTTATTATTGACATATGTGGCGCGCGCTTCCTGGCGAGCGGCACGGCGGTCTGCATATTGTGTGCGGATGACCTTTTCTTCTACGCCGCCGCGCACCTGCGTACGGATCTGCGGCCCGCCTTCACTCTTCGGTGCCGGTGCAGGCTTCTCTGCCTGTAAAGGCGCAGACGTTTCGGGCGGAACGGCCACAGCAGCCTCCGCCTGAACATTCTCTTCCGGCATCGGCTCAGTCTTTTCTTCCGGCTGTTTTTCTTTCGCCGGAGCTGCAGCAATATTGACCGGCGTTTCTTTTTTGGCTTCGCTTACCGGAACCGGAGCCTCCTGTTCCGCTGCAGGGGCTTCCGTACGCGGCTCAGTGCTGCTCTCCGTTACAGGCTCCTCCTGTATCGGCTCTGCACTCGATTCCGCGGCAGATACCGTCTCTGTCGCAAATTCCGCCTCGGCACGGGCCGCTTCTTCCTGCGCGCGGACACGCGCCGCAGCTTCCAAGTCGGAAAGCTTGCGCAAGATGTCTCCCACTTTCTTTTCGGTACCTTGCACCTCGCGCAACAACGATCCGATCCCTTCCGCCCCTAAAAGTGATCCGATCGTTTCGATGTTCGAGTAATTTTTCTTTGCTTCAGCCATGTTGCTAAATGTTGCCTCCCGAATATTTTCTAAAATTGTCATCCGTAACCGACAAAATTGCCTTTGCCAGATTTTCATCTCTCACTGCGGCCAACTTACAATTGACCCGCCCAACGATATCTTCCAGCGGCTTGCCGCACGATTCCACGATCGTACAGCGAAACCTTATGCAGAGCTTTTCTGCCTCCTTTTTTGCATTGGGGGAAGCCGTCGAACATAACAGCAGGAGATAGACTCCCTTCTTCAGCGTCTGCACCGCATTAAACCCGCACGTCAGCTTGCCGGCTTTGATGCAGAAACCGATATAACTTTCTGCTTTACTTCTTTGCAAAGAAGTCCTCCTCGATTTGATCGTATACAGCCAACGGGATCTCCGCAGCAAATGCGCGGTTGAGCAACCGTCCCTTGCGGAGTTTTTTGATGCATTCCGGATTGTTGCAAATATAAGCGCCTCGTCCCGCCGCCTTACCCGAAAAGTCGATAAAAACATCCCCTTCCTTAGGCTTGACGACGCGGAGCATCTCCTTTTTTGCCTTCATTTCATGACAGGCTATGCACATGCGCATCGGAATCTTTTTGACTTTCATGCAAAACCCCTCGCCTTCTGATCGATCGAGAACAAAGCCCTTACTCTTCCTTCCCCGCAGCAGCTTCTTCCGCCGCAGCATCCGCTTCAGCGGATTCTTCTTCCGCGCGATGCAGTTCTTCCATCTTCGCTGCGGCACTCTCGCTCTTGACGTCGATCTTCCAGCCGGTCAGACGCGCGGCAAGGCGCGCATTCTGCCCGTCTCTCCCGATCGCGAGAGAAAGTTTATCGTCCGGAACAACGGCAATGGCCGACTTTTCCCCGATCTCTGTAACGGAAATGACCTTGGCCGGCGAAAGGGCCTTTGCAATAAATTCAAGCGGATTTTCACTCCACTGGATAATATCTACCTTTTCTCCGCCCAGTTCGGCGACGACTGCATTCACGCGAGATCCTTTATTGCCGACGCAGGCGCCGACGGCATCTACCTGCGGATCCTCGCTGCAAATCGCCATCTTTGTGCGCTGCCCCGCCTCACGGGTGATCGCCTTGACGACGACGGTACCCGCTTTGATTTCGGGAACTTCGTTTTCAAACAGGCGCTTTACCAAGCCCACGGAAGAACGGGAAACGAGCACCTGGGCGCCGCGGCTGCCGCTCTTGATGTTTTTCACATAAACCTTCAGCCGATCATTGACCTCGTATTTTTCGCCGGGCACCTGATCCTGCGGGAGCATGATCCCTTCGATCTGACCGCTGCCCAACTCAACATAGACATTCTTCGCATCGACCTTTCGAACGACACAGGTCATCAGCTCATCTTTCTTATCGCTGAACTCATTGAGCGTATTGTCGCGCTCCGTTTCATGCAGCTTTTGCAGGATGACCTGTTTTGCCGTCTGCGCGGCGATACGGCTGAAATCCTTCGGAACGAACTCTTCGTAAACGGTATCGCCGACTTTATAGCTCTTTTTCAGCTTCTGTGCCTCTTCAAGAGAGATCTCCTTTTCGCGGTCGACGACTTCTTCGACAACTGTCTTGACTGTATAGTACTTGATACTATACTTTTCCGGGTTGATACGAATATCCACCTCGCCGACATCGCCTTCATACTGCTTTTTATAAGCGGAGACGAGTGCATTGCGCAGCGCCTCGATAAAAATCTCGCTGCTGATCCCTTTTTCCGCTTCCAAATCGGCCAAAGCCTCAAAGAACTCTTTGCTAACCATTGTCTTCTCCTCGAAAATCTCTTTATTCGTTGGTTGCCGCTCAGTCGAAATCGATCGCCTGCGATATTTTGACGATCTGCGTCAAGTTGAGCTTAAAAACATCTCCCGCCTTGTCGACCTCTACGCAACGCGCGTCGGGATCATATGCGAGCAGGACTGCCTCAAAATTTTTCTCGCCTTTGCGCGGCGCATACAATTTCAATTCGACCTTTTTACCGATGTTGCGCAAAAAATCCCTGTCCTTTTTGAATGGCCGATCCAGTCCCGGGCTGCTGACATTAAACGTATATGCCTGGCCGAATGTAGGATCGAGCTCATCGAGCACGGGATCCGCCGCATTGTGAAACCGTTCGCAGGTATCCAAATCGATTCCCCCCTCCGCTTCCGTATCGAGATACACTGTCAGCGAAGGATTTTTGCCCTGCTTAAATACAACCTCATAAATTTCGACCCCGACAGCCGCCGCCACGGGGGCAAGCGCTTCTTCGATCTCCTGCACCGGCTTGACCTTCATACAGCCTCCTTCATTTGTGCGGAAAAGCCGCACATAAAAAGATTTGAGAGCGGCTACCCACTCTCAATCTCAAGCTAACGTATTCAGTATGTTTATTATAACATAAAGCTACGCATTTGGCAAGCATTTTTTGGTTTTTATCAACTCGATAAAAATTTTTGCCGTTGTATACGCATCGTCCCATGCGCGGTGATGGTTAAAAGAGATCTTAAAATGGTCCGCCAATGTATTCAGCTTATAATTGGGAAGAAAGAGCGTTCCCTGCGCAATGGAAAGCGTATCGTACGTTTTATGCTCGAACGCATATTCCTCCTGCGCGGCATAATATTGAATAAACTTATAGTCGAATTGTACATTGTGCCCCACGAGGATACACCCGTCGCAAAACTTACAGAAATCGCCGATCACTTCTCCGATCTTTGGAGCCCCCTTGAGCATGTCGTCCGTAATGCCGGTCAGCTTAACGATCTCTTCGCTGAGGGAACGCTCCGGGTCCACAAGGGTCGTAAACTTTTCACGTATCTCACCGCCTATGATCTTGACCGCCCCGATCTCGGTAATCGCATCCATCGTGCGACCGGGAGCCGGTACATTGACGAGGCCCGTCGTCTCTAAGTCAAATACGACAAAGGTGTTTTCGACGAGGTCATCCGGCAGAGCAGTCTGCGCAAAGAGATCCATCTGATTATAATCGGTGATCTTTTCCGGATGAATACGCCCGTAATGCAGTGGCAGAGCCTTTCCTGCACGCTTTTCCGGCACGAAATCGGCAGGCGGAGCGCCACGATTGATATAGCGAGCCGTATAACTGAGACGATCATTGAAAAGTTCATTGGCCCCCGTGCAGACAATGCTATCCCCCGCCTGCAGCGCGCGGATCTTATCCGCCGTCTTTTTACGCGGGAAATAAGAAAAGGACATGCGTCCGGTCGCGTCTGCAATCGTAAATCGCAGATACGGCCGCCCCTCCTTAACCGCGCCGGAAGCATCCGTCTTTGCGCGCGTCATGCGCTCTTCGATATGCACGATCTGCCCGCATATTGTCAGGGAACTGCTCTGAAAGTCGCAGTCGGACAAATATGTCGCAACTTTCGGCACGTTCGGCTCGTCGATCGCTTCAAAATCCACGATGGGAAACGAGCGCGCCGGACGATAATCAAACGGCTCTTCCTCTTCTTCCGGCTCGTCCTCAACAATCCCCCCCTTCTCTTTTTCCGTCAAAGAACCAAAAAAGCGATTGCAAAAATTATGCGCAAGCATACGCTCGACGCCGGGCAAAAGCTGCTCATTTTTTTCAAAAAAACCTCGCTCCGCTGCGTCCACACCGAAAGTGAAATAGACTGCATCCCCCTCGATTTTTACATCGATATCCTCCGCACGAACGCACGCCGCTGCTGCGCGATGATTCCGCGCGAGATACTCTACGATCTTGCGGCGGATAAGCTGTGCATCAGCGACTAACTTATGTATGCGCACGGCCGTTCCCAACGAATGCGGGACAGCCGAACGGACAACTGCCGCCGCAGCGCGTTCATCCGCCGTCGAATACGCCCGATCCGTCACAATCTCAAACGTACAACCGCGAAGCTTTGTATCCACAACTATTTTTTGCAAAACAGCATGCCGCAGCCCATCCAGTTTATGCAGAGCCGCCAAAAACTCTTGTTCAGTCATCTTCCTTTGTATCCTCTTCGAGCCGACTCCTCCCATTCTCCTCCAAACAAGCATGCACAGCCGAAAGAAAAACCGTTTCCGCATCCTCTGCCCGAACCGTCTGCACCGCCTCCCCGCGGCGGAACAACACGCATTTCCCTCTTCCTCCGGCAATGCCGATATCGCAGTCACGCGCTTCGCCAGGACCGTTTACGACACAGCCCATGACAGCAATTTTCAGCGGCTTACGAATACCGAACACCGCTCGTTCGACCCGACGAGCAAGCCCCATACAGTCCCACTCGCAGCGGCCGCACGTCGGGCAGGAAATGACCTCGACATAGTCTTTTTCCAATCCGCAGGCGCGCAAAATGCGCTTAGCCGCGATCACTTCTTCCAAAGGGTCATCTGTCAGCGAAACGCGGATCGTATCCCCGATATTGTCCAACAAGAGCGCTCCGATCCCGATACTGCTCTTTACAATACCGTTTTCAGCCGTTCCCGCCTCCGTGACGCCCAGATGCAGCGGATAATTTGTTCGCTTTGCAAGCATCCGATACGCTTCCACCGTAACCGGCACAGATGAAGCTTTTACGGAAATGACAATATCTTCGACGCCGTATTTTTCCAAACGGGATACATCAAGAAGGGCGCTTTCCACCAAGGCACGCGCGGTGCGGCCGTATTTTTGCAGATACTCCTGCTCAATGCTCCCCGTATTTGCCCCAACACGCACCGGAATGCCGTGCGATCGCACGCATTCCGCAACGCGGCGAACCGCAGCTTCGCCCCCGATATTCCCCGGATTGATGCGTATTTTGTCCGCCCCGTTTTCCACCGCAAGGACCGCGAGATCTGCAGAAAAATGGATATCGGCAACAATCGGCACAGGTGAATGGTCGCGCAGCGTTCGAATGGCGCGCGCATCCGCCTCGTCACGCACGGCAACGCGCACGATCTCACAGCCGGCTTCTGCCAAGCGAACAATCTGCTCCACCGTGCTCCTGACATCGACCGTCGGCGTTGTCGTCATCGACTGTACGCGCACGGGCGCTCCGCCACCCACAGTGACACCGCCGATATTGATCCGCTTTGTCATAGCTTTTCACTCCCAAAACTATGTTACAGAAAGAGAAGGAAGCCCTCATCGATCGGGCTTCCGTTCTGCCTTATCTTTGTTCTGCTGATTTTCCCTCATCAGAGACTCAAGCTCATTCATAAAAGAAGAGATATCCGTAAACTGCCGATATACGGATGCATAGCGCACATAGGCGACTTCGTCGATCTTCTTTAGCCCGTCCATGACCATTTCGCCGATGCGCTTAGAAGAGATCTCCTGCTCCAGAGAATTGTAAACTTGTTTTTTGATGTCTTCGACCAATTTATCGATTTTTGCCATAGGCACGGGGCGCTTTTCGCAAGCCTTGATGATCCCGTTCTTCACTTTGCCCGGATCAAAGGTCTGCCGATTGCCGCCATTTTTGACGACGAGTACAGGCGTCATTTCAATGGTCTCGTACGTCGTAAACCGCCTGCCGCACTGCATACATTCGCGGCGGCGGCGAATTGCGCGATCTTCGTCCGTCGAACGGCTGTCGATCACCTTGCTTTCCGTACAACCACAATACATACACTTCATGAGCGCCCTCCGGATACAGTATATAGTATGATGAATAAAGTATACCACGATATAAAGAATTTGTAAAGCGGTCGCGCAAATTTATCCCAAAAATTTTTAGCTCCAATTTTTAGCTCCCCATACCCAACAAACTCTATATTTATAATTATTTATGCCAGACAAAATACTATGCAAAATAAAAAAATAGCGGAGCCTGCCGTTAACAAGCCCCGCTATGATCATCAGCGGAAATAGCGAACACCGCTCTCAAACAATTTCATATCAAAATTGCCAGAACAGTTTTTATACAGATCGTTTCCTGCACGTTCCGTATGCCCCATTTTGCCATACACTCTGCCATCCGGCGAGGTGATCCCTTCGATCGCCCATAAAGAACCATTTGGATTGAACGGATACTTCATCGTCGGCTGACCGGACGCATCGCAATACTGCGTCGCGATCTGACCGTTTGCCGCCATCTGTTCGAGAGCTGAAGCAGGAGCTACGATACGCCCCTCCCCATGTGAAACGGGAACGGTGTATACGTCGCCGACACGGCACGCGGAGAGCCAGGGAGATCGATTCGAAGCCACGCGGATATCGACGAGCGTCGAAACATGGCGGGAAATGGTATTGTAAGTCAACGTCGGACTCTCTGTCGTGAGAGGACGAATTTCCCCATACGGCACGAGCCCGAGTTTGATCAGAGCCTGGAATCCGTTGCAAATGCCGAGGATCAAGCCGTCGCGCTGTTCGAGCAATCGCTGGATCTGTTCGGCAATATAAGGATTGCGGAATGTCGTCGCAATAAATTTCCCGCTCCCATCCGGTTCATCACCGCCGGAGAATCCCCCCGGAAAGGCAATGATATTGCTGCGTGCGATCGCCGCAGAGATTGCACGGACGCTATCCTCGATATCCGCCGCACTGCGATTGCGCACGACGACTTCTTCACACTCTGCACCGGCAAGCCGGAACATACGCGCCGTATCCAGCTCGCAATTCGTTCCGGGGAATACAGGAATAAATACGCGCGGCTTTGCCGTTTTCGTCGAAATATTCTCGTACCGTTTGCCTCTGCAATCAAAGTCGACCGACTTTGCACAGCCATCCGCATCAGCCGTATTGGGAAAAACTTTTTCCAACGTACCGCAAAATGCCTCCGTCGCTTCCCCTTGTGAAACGGATTCATCCCCGCATACAAAATTGCCGTCCGCCGTCGTTTCGCCGAGATAAACCTTTTCGCAATCGAGAGCCGAAACTTCGTCGAGCGAAACAATCAGTTCCCCGTACTGCTCACCGAGAAGCTCAGACGCATCCCTAGCAAAATGAAAACCGAAACCGTTGCCAAGGCAGGATTTTGCAATTGCCGCGGCAATGCCGCCGTTTTCAACAACTGTGGCAAAACGGATGTTGCCGCTCTGTACATTGCTGTATACTTTGCGATACAAATCGGAAAGCGCCGCAAAATCGGGGATCATACTCTCGTCGCGGGGCATCGGCAGGCGATATAATTTCAAGCCGGCAGCACCGATCACATTGGTGATCAATTTGCTCGCCTTAGCGGGGGCAAGAGCAAAAGAAATGAGTGTGGGCGGAACGTCGATCTGTTCAAAAGTACCGCTCATGCTATCCTTACCGCCTATCGCCCCTAAGCCGAGACCGATCTGCGCATACAGCGCACCGAGCAAAGCAGACAGAGGCACGCCCCAACGTTTCGGATCACGATTCAGGCGCATGAAATATTCCTGGAATGTAAGGCGAATCGCATCGAAATCACAGCCCGCAGCGATCAGCTTTGCGACCGATGTGACGATACTGTAAATTGCCCCCGTAAAAGGGCTTTCGCTCATCAACTTCGAGCAATAACCATAGGCGGATACGGTCGCAACATCCGTTTCGCCGCCGCAGATCTTCGCGGCCATGGCAATCGCAGGAGTCAACTGCGTCTTGCCGCCAAAGGGCATAAAGACTGTACGGGCCCCGATGGTCGAATCGAACATCTCAGACAAGCCTTTCTTAGAGCAGACATTCAGATCTGCTAAAGATTGGATAAGACCGCTGCGGAAACTCTGCTCCGCTACATCAAAATAATGCGGCACACTGTCATCGATCTCTGCCGTGACGACTTGTTTGACGCCGTTTGTATCCAAGAAATCGCGGGAAATATTGACGATCTCGCGTCCTTTAAACAGCATTTTCATCCGGCGGTCGTCCGTGACGACGGCAACAGGTGTCGCCGCGAGATTTTCCTGCGCAGCCAGGGCAATGAATGCGTCACAATCCTTTGCATCCACCACCACAGCCATACGCTCCTGTGACTCGGAAATAGCCAGTTCCGTACCGGACAACCCCTCGTATTTGAGAGGAACTTTATCGAGATCGATTACCAAGCCGTCAGCTAATTCACCGATGGCAACGGAAACACCGCCGGCCCCGAAATCGTTGCACTTTTTGATCATGCGCGTCGCCTCGCGCTGCAGGAACAGGCGCTGCAGTTTGCGCTCCGTCAACGGATTCCCTTTCTGCACTTCTGCTCCGCATGTCTCCACGGAATGTGCGTCGTGTGCCTTAGAAGAACCGGTCGCCCCGCCGCAGCCATCACGCCCTGTCTCTCCGCCGAGCAAGATAATGACATCTCCTTTCCCCGGCTTTTCGCGATAGACCATATCGCGGCGAGCGCCGCCCACGACGAACCCCGTCTCCAAACGCTTTGCCTTATAGCCGGGATGATAGACCTCATCGACGATGCCCGTCGCCAGCCCGATCTGATTGCCGTAGGAAGAGAAGCCTGCAGCAGCCGTCTTTGTGATGACGCGCTGCGGAAGCTTCCCGGGCAATGTATCCTCGATTTTTTCACGGGGATCCGCCGAACCGGTGATGCGCATTGCCTGATAGACATACGTACGGCCGGACAAAGGGTCGCGGATAGCCCCGCCAAGGCATGTCGCCGCGCCGCCAAACGGTTCGATCTCTGTCGGGTGATTATGCGTCTCGTTCTTGAACATCACGAGATATTTTTCGACCTTACCGTCGATCTCCGCATCGATACAGATGGAACAAGCGTTGATCTCATCGGAGATATCGAGATTGTCTAAGCGCCCTTCCTTTTTCAATTTTTTGACGGCGATCGTCGCAATATCCATTAAGCAAGGATATTTATCCGCCCGCTGCGCATTAAATTCATTGAACAATTCGCGATACAGTCGGTATGCTTTTGCAATATGCGGATTATCCGAATGAATATCTACATCACGGATCTCCGTCGCAAAGGTCGTATGACGGCAATGATCCGACCAATACGTATCGATCACTTTGATCTCCGTCTCCGTCGGATCGCGTCCCTCGTCCTTAAAATAATCGCGCACAAAGATGAGATCTTCCACGCTCATTGCAAAGCCGTTTTTGCGGTGGTATGCAGCGATTTCCTCCTCACTCATGCGAATGAAGCCATCCACATTGGCAACATCATGCGTCTCCATCTTGGCGCGAACGAGCGTTTTAGGCTTTTCGAGAGAGACCTCAGAGCTCTCGACCGGATTGATGAGGTGCCTTTTGATACGCTCTAACTGTGCATCCGTCACCCCTTTGACCGCAATGATGCGGGCGCACTTGATGAGCGGGCGGGTCTTTTGTGTCAGAAGCTGGATACACTGTGCGGCACTGTCCGCCCGCTGATCATACTGGCCATCCAAAAAAGCGATGGCAAAAACTTTATAATCCGCACTGACGGGCAGTTCTTCTCTCCACACATGATCGACGGGCGGCTCGGAAAAAACATTGATGATCGCCCCTTCCAATTCCTCCGCCGTAAGCCCCTCCGCATCATAGCGGATGATTTCGCGCAGATCTTCTACGATGATCCCGAGCTGAGCCGCGAGATCGTCCCGAATCTTTTTAGCCTGCAAATTTTCCTTCTTTTCAACAAAAACTCTGTAGATCATGCTCTCTCTTCTCCCGGTTATTTTGCGATCCTGCACTCCTCAGTGCTCCTCATGAACATATTTAATACCGATATCCTTGCGATATTGCATCCCTTCAAAATGGACCTTTTCCACGTTGCGATATGCCTTTTCGCGCGCCTCCGCAACAGTAGCTCCTTTGGCGCAGACGCCGATGACACGGCCGCCGCTCGTTTTGAGAACGCCGCCTTCGCGCTTGGTCCCCGCATGATAAAGGAATACGCCTTCGTCGAGATCGCCGATCTCAATCGGCTTTCCCTTTTCATAATGCTGCGGATAGCCGCCGCTCGCGAGGACGACGCAAACACATGCTCCGTCCTCCCATTCAATCTTGATATCCGCGAGGCGCTCTTCTGTCACGGCAAGGAAGATCTCCATCAAGTCGGTCTTGAGCATGGGCAGGACGACCTGCGTTTCCGGATCACCGAAACGCGCATTGTATTCGACTACTTTCATGCCGTCCGGCGTGCGCATGAGCCCGAAATAGAGCACACCCTTAAACGGACGCCCTTCGGCGTTCATCGCGCGGACAGTGGGCAGCAAGATCTTCTCCCTCACTTCCTCCGCAACGGCATCGTCATAAAACGGGCAAGGCGTAAATGTCCCCATTCCGCCCGTATTCGGCCCCTTGTCGCCGTCAAAGACGCGCTTATGATCACAGCTCGCAATCATCGGAACGATGGTCTTGCCATCTGTAAAAGTAAGAACGGAGACCTCTTCACCCGGGGTAAATTCTTTACCCCTCAGATATTCTTCAACGACAACTTTATTTCCCGCCGCACCGAACGCTTTATCCAACATGATACGGCGCAATCCGTCCCGCGCCTCCTCGAGCGTCTCACAGATCAGCACACCCTTGCCGAGAGCCAAGCCGTCTGCTTTCAGCACCACGGGGAACTTTCCTTTTTCGATGTAAGCGAGCGCGGCGCCGTAATCGTCAAACGTTTCATACGCCGCCGTCGGAATGCCATATTTCTTCATCAATTCCTTTGCAAACGCTTTGCTCGATTCGATCTGCGCAGCCCGCTTATTCGGGCCAAAGACCTTATGCCCGCGCCTTTCCAACTCGTCTGCAAGTCCCAGCGCAAGCGGATCGTCCGGTGCAATAACCGTATATCCGACATCGGGATGCGCATCCAACCAATCGCCGACCGCTTGCAAATCGCAATAGTCGACATCGACGCACTCTGCGAGCTCTGCGATGCCTGCATTCCCTTTCATGCAATACAATTTACCGACCAACGGGCTCTTGGCAAGAGCCGCTGCGATGGCATGCTCGCGGCCACCGTTACCGATCACCAAAACGTTCAGCTGCAAAACTGCTTTCCTCCGTATTAAAACCTATATTATGTCTGATAGAGTATTGTGCATATTTAAGAAAAAAGCGAGAGCGCCCTATTAAACGGCGCTCTCTCGAGCTTTTTTATCAATGATGAAACAGGCGCATTCCTGTAAAAGCCATCACCATGCCGTATTTGTCACAAGCCTCGATGACGAGGTCGTCCCGCACAGAACCGCCCGGCTGCGCGATATAACTCACGCCGCTCTTGCGGGCACGCTCAATATTGTCTGAGAAGGGAAAGAATGCATCACTGCCCAAAGAAACACCGCTGATCTTGGACAAATAGGCGCGCTGCTCCTCTTTCGTAAAAGGTTCCGGGCGAACAGCAAAATATTGCTGCCAAACGGAGTCGCCGAGGACATCTTCACATTCGTCAGACAAATAGATATCGATGATATTATTTTTATCGGGACGGCCAACATTTTCAGCGAACTGCAAACCTAACACCTTATCACTTTGACGAAGATGCCACAGATCCGCCTTATTACCCGCAAGACGGGTGCAATGGATGCGAGACTGCTGCCCGGCCCCGACACCGATCGCCTGACCGTCTGCCGCAAAGCAGACAGAATTCGACTGCGTATATTTCAAGGTGATGAGGGAAATGATCAAATCAGTTTTCGCCTCATCGGGAAGATCTTTATTTTTAGTAACGATGTTCCGCAGGAGATCCGCATCGATCTTAAATTCATTGCGCCCCTGTTCGAACGTGATCCCGAATACCTGCTTGTGCTCGATCGGATCCGGCCGATAATCTTTATCGATCTTGACGATGTTATATGCCCCCTTTTTCTTTCCTTTCAGGATCTCGAGAGCTTTGGCCGTATAACCCGGCGCAATAATGCCGTCAGAAACTTCACGCTTGATGATGTTCGCCGTCACCTCATCGCATTCATCGGAGAGAGCAATCCAGTCACCGAAAGAAGACATGCGGTCTGTGCCGCGAGCCCGCGCATAAGCACAGGCGAGCGGAGAATCGTCCAGCCCTTCGATGTCATCCACAAAACATGCTTTTTTCAACCGGTCGGACAGTTTTTTGCCGACAGCCGCAGAAGTCGGGCTGACATGTTTGAAAGAGGTCGCACAGACCATGCCCGTGCTCTCCTTCAGCTCCTTTACGAGCTGCCAGCTGTTGAACGCATCCAGGAAATTAATATAGCCAGGACGCCCGTTCAGGATCTCGATCGGCAAATCAGCGCCGTTCGACATAAAAATACGAGACGGCTTTTGATTAGGGTTGCAGCCGTATTTGAGCTGAAATTCTTTCATTCTCTCCTTCTCCTTACTTATTTTTATTTATCAAGACGTTTTCGCTCGCGCCGGATGCAAGGTCAATATAGCGCACATACAGCGAAATTTTGTTGTCTTCGTTCAGATTACTCCACAGCGTCTGCGCGAACTCATGCAAATTATTCGGGATGCGGACACGCTCAGGTTCCCCCGTAAAGGTCGGAATCGGGTTGCCGTCACAATTATACGTGTGAATAAAATGCCCGACACCGTTCAACGGCGTATATGCAAATGTATAGCGATTGCAGGCAGAGCCTGCTGCATCCGCACTCTTGAGGATGCTCAATTTATAAGTAAAGTTATCCGCCGCAAACTGCAGGATCCCGCTGATACGCGGTGTAAAGTTGGGGGCATCCGGTTCAAAGCAGCGCGTTTCGAGCGCCTGTTCAAAGCTCTTCCCCTTTTGCAAAAATTCACAGATCGTATCCGTCTGATCCCCGTTCGTGACGACGATATCATTGCCGACGCGTCGAACCGGCGAATATATAATGAGAGACGGATCCTCCACCTTGCTCGCATCGAAGGGATAGATCGTGACGGTTTCGCCCTCTTCACTGAAAATGCGATTGCGGCTGTTTTCGCTCCGCCCCATGATAAAATAGGCAAAGACAGCCTTTTTTCCGTCCTCGCTCTTTCCGATCACGATGCCGCGGCCGACGTAGCTGTTATCGCGAATGAGTTCTCCGATATCGGAAATGGTATAGACATTCATTGGTTTGACCCCCGATCGTATTTTTTTGCCGCAGCAAGCGGTCGCTGTATTAGCTCAGAATTGTGACCTTGCGTCCGACTTTCTGCAATCTACCCGTCGCGAGTAGCCGTACCGCCTCAGGAAGTGCCTTATGCTCCTCTTCAAGAATGCGAGCCTGCAAAGATTCAGGGGTATCCTCGCTCAAAACAGGTACGGTGCGCTGTAAGATGATGGCGCCGTTGTCATAATGCTCATCGACAAAGTGTACCGTCAGTCCGGACACTTTGACGCCGTACTCGATCGCCGCGCGATGTACATTGATTCCATAAAAACCTTTTCCGCAAAAGCTCGGAATCAGGGACGGGTGGATATTGACGATGCGGTCCGGGAAAGCCCGGATCAGATTTTCCGGCAGCATAGACAGATAACCCGCCAGCACGACATAATCGATGCCGCGGGCATGCAGTTGCGAAATCAATTCTTCTCCGAATGCCTCGGCAGAAGCAAAATCGCGCGCGCGACAGACAATTGCCGGGATACCATGTTGCTGAGCGCGTTCTAACGCATAGATCCCTTCCTTCGACGCAACGAGAAGCCCGATCTCACAGAAAGGATCCTTCTCATTCGCATCGATCACAGATTGAAAGTCGCTTCCGGAGCCGCTCGCAAATACCGCTATCTTTTTCACAGGATCGTGACTCCTTTGCCCTGTACCGTTTCGCCGATCTCATAGGCGCATTCACCCGTAGATTCAAGAGCGGCGATCGTCTCGGCAACATCCTTTTTATCTACACAGACGACCATGCCAACACCCATATTAAAGGTATTGTAGATCTGCTCGTCGTTCAGTTCAGACTTTTCCTGCATGATGCGGAAGATCTCCGGCAAAGGATAGGAATCTTTGCGGATCTCACACCCGATCCCTTTCGGAAAAATGCGCGGGATATTTTCAATAAAGCCTCCGCCCGTAATATGCGCGATGCCCTTGACACTTACCTTTTCGATGAGCGACAAAATACTGCGCACATAGATCTTTGTCGGAGTCAAAAGCACGTTGAGGACTTTATCCTTTAATCGGTCGTCATAGCGGTCGAGATCGTGCGAGTTGCCGCTGTCGCCGAACAAACGGCGCACCAACGAATAGCCGTTGGAATGGATCCCGCTGGACGCAATACCGACGAGCGAATCGCCGGGACGGATCGAGTTTCCGTTGATGATTTTTTTCTTATCGACAATGCCCACGGCAAAACCGGCAATATCATATTCGCCGTCCGCATAAAATCCGGGCATCTCCGCCGTCTCCCCGCCGATCAGGGCGCAACCGGCCTGACGGCACCCCTCCGCAACACCGGACACGACAGTCGCGACCACTTCGGGCGAAAGCTTGCCCGTCGCAAAATAGTCGAGGAAGAAGAGTGGTTTTGCGCCCTGGCAAACGATGTCGTTCACGCACATAGCGACCGCATCGATGCCGATCGTATCATGCTTATTTGCAAGAAAAGCATACTTTAATTTTGTCCCGACGCCGTCTGTCCCCGCAACGAGCACCGGCTCAGCCATCCTTTCCCCGGCGATCGAATAAAAGCCGCCGAAGGAGCCGATATCGCCCAGCACATTCGCATTAAACGTGCTCTGCACATGTTTTTTCATCAACTCGACCGCTTTATAGCCGCGCTCGACGTCGACACCGCTGTCTTGATAGGAAATAGCCATTGGTTCTTTCTCCGTTGAAATGACAGAAGTCACTCCAGTTTGTATTTATCTTCCCGGTAACCTTCCAGCGAATAAGGATAATCGCCGTCAAAGCAACCGGTGCAAAAGTTCAGTTTACAATTGCCGCACGTCTCTTTTAGCTGATCGACTGTAAGGTAATGGAGGGAATCTGCTTCGATATAATCGCAGATCTCCTGAACCGAACGGCCTGCCCCGATAAGCTGCGAGCGCGTCTGCATATCGATACCGAGATAGCAGGGATTCTGCACCACGGGCGAACAGACCATCATGTGCACCTCTTTTGCGCCGGCCGCACGCAGCATGCGCACGATGCGCCGGCTGGTCGTCCCGCGGACAATGGAGTCATCGATAATAATGATCCGCTTGTCATGCACGTTGGCTCGCAAAGCATTCATCTTAAGGCTGACGCTGCTCTCGCGCATATGCTGATCCGGCTGAATGAAGGTGCGCCCGACGTATCGGTTCTTTTCCAAAGCCTCCACATACGGAATGCCGGATACCTCCGAATACCCGCGCGCCGCAACGACCGCGGAATCCGGTACACCGCTGACGATGTCCGCGTCGATCTTACAGGTACGAGCCAGGATCCGTCCCGCCTCCTTGCGCGCTTCGTATACTCCGCAGCCATCGATGATGCTGTCCGGCCTAGCAAAATAGACATACTCAAAGATACACGCGGCCGTGCGATCCTTCCGTTCAAGGAAATAGGACTTTTCACCGGTCGAATCGATGACGACAACTTCGCCCGGTTTGATGTCACGCACAAACGTTGCCCCCATCGCGTCGATCGCGCACGATTCGCTCGCAACGATGGTATCGTCTAAACTCTTCCCCAACACGAGCGGGCGGATCCCGTACGGATCGCGTACGGCAATCAACTTATCCGTCGTCATAACGACGAGTGCAAAGGAACCACAGAAACGGTTGCACGCTTCCAGGACCCCCTTGACGATATCGCCGTCGCTGCAGCGGTTGATGAGAAGCGCCATGACTTCCGAGTCGATGCTTGTTTGAAAAACGGCATTGCCGCGGATCAGCTCCTCGCGCAACTGACGAGCATTGGTCAGATTGCCGTTGTGGGCGAGCGCCATCTTGCCGCATTTGCCCGTAAACACAACGGGCTGAGCATTGAGCAGCGAACTCGCCCCCGTCGTAGAATATCGGACATGGCCGATCGCTATATCCCCTTCCGGAAGGGACTCGAGGTTTCCGTTCGCGAACACCTCGGGCACAAGCCCCATCCCCTTATGATACTGTATTTGATTGGCATAAGCCACTGCGATGCCGCAGCTCTCCTGCCCTCGGTGTTGCAGAGCGTATAACCCGTAATAAGCGGTATGCGCGACGTCGCGCGTTTCGGTGCTGTAGACGCCGAATACGCCGCATTCCTCATGCATACCGTCAAACGGAAGTTTACCGTCTCGCAAATACATGGATGAGTCCTCCGCTCACTTAGAGGTGAGGCGCGCAAACACTTCCTTATAGGCGTCTTCCACACCGCCCATATCGCGGCGGAAACGATCTTTATCCAGCTTTTCGCCCGTCGTCATATCCCAAAAACGGCACGTATCGGGAGAAATTTCATCCGCGAGGATAATGCTGCCCTTGAAGCGGCCGAATTCCAGCTTAAAATCAATGAGGTCGATGTTGAGCGTCTTGAAGAACTCCTTCATGATCTCATTGACCTTGAACGCCATCTTCTTGATGGTCTCGATCTCTTCAGGGGTCGCCAGCTCCATGGCTAGGGCGTGATAATCGTTGATCAGCGGATCGCCGAGGTCATCGTTTTTATAGCTGAATTCAAGCACGGCGACGGGAAGCTTTTTACCTTCCGGTACGCCGTAACGCTTTGAAAAGCTACCCGCAGCCGTATTGCGAATGATGACTTCCAGCGGAACGATCTGCACCTTTTTCACTGCCGTTTCGCGATCGGAAAGCTCTTCGACGTAGTGCGTCGGAATACCGTGCTGCTCCATCAGGCGGAACATCATGTTGCTCATCTTGTTATTGATGACGCCCTTTCCGGCGATCGTGCCCTTTTTCAGACCGTTGAAAGCCGTCGCATCGTCCTTATAATCGACGATCACGATGTCCGGATCGTCCGTCTCAAAGACTTTTTTTGCCTTGCCTTCATAAAGCTGACCGAGTTTTTTCATGGATGTATTCCTCCGAAATTGATAACTTTTTCAAAGTGCGCGCAGTTCTTCCTGCAACGCCGCGTCGTCGGCGGAAATTTTATCCGCCATCTGTTTTTTGAATGCCTTTAATTTTTCGCCGATTTCCGGATAACGGAGCGCAAGGATCTGCGCTGCCAAAAGGCCCGCATTTTCACCCCCGTTTACCCCGACAGTTGCGACCGGGATACCGGAAGGCATTTGCACGATGGAGAGCAGGCTGTCCAAACCGCCCATCATATCTGTCTTCACGGGAAGCCCGATAACGGGTAACGCCGTATAGGCGGCGATCACGCCGCCCAAGTGCGCTGCCTTACCCGCAGCGCAGATGATCGCTTCAACGCCGTCCGCCTCTGCATTCGCCGCAAACGCATGCGCTGCATCCGGCGTACGGTGTGCGGAGATGACCCGCACCTGCGTCTCGATGCCGAATTTTTGCAATGTCACAACGGCGGGCTTGACGACCGCAAAATCTGACTTACTGCCCATTAAGATCGCTACTTTAGCCATACGCTCCTCCCTGCGGCCATGCCGCAACCTGTCTTGTATATTTTTTCCTCCCCAACACATACTGCGGCAAAAGGAGCCGTTGTATGCTGCTTATTTTTGCATATGTGTTGGCGGGTGTCTACCTGCTTGCGATCAACCTTTACGCCTTTTTGCTCGTACGTTCTCAAAAGCAAACATCCCGAGAAGATTCCGCGCGCGGCGGGCGGCGCAAGATCATTTTAGCGGGAGCACTGGGCGGATCGGCCGCGGCCTATGCCGCACTGCTCGCCTTGCGCTTTAAAACAGATGATATGCTGCTCATGCTTCTCCTGCCAGTGCTCGCCGTTGTAAATGTGGGAATTACGTTCTTCCTCCTGCGCGGTATCGCACTGCTGCCATTCTGATGAAGCAATAAAAAAGGCCCGTAAAGGTACACTCGCACCGTTACGAACCTGTTCTGCTTTCCAAAGACAAATGGTTTGTTCCGTTCGCGGCGGAAGAGTAAACTGCGGCGAATAAAGCACCTCTCGCACATAAACCCTGCGGAACATGGTTCGAAACAAGCATCATCTGCCACCCATTCATCCTAATCCTCATTAGTGAAGCGAAGAAAGGGACCTGCGAACACGCCCGCAGCAGACCTTTCCCCTCTCCTTATCAAGTATAGCACAAACACAAATTTTATAAAACTGTTTAAGGCCCCTTTTGCAAAAAATTTTCAACTGAATTTTTGCTCCGCCCGCGAATAAAACGCTTGACACAAATCAAGCGTTTTCTATTTTGTTTATTCCGCCTTCTTTTCCTCCGGGCCGGATGGTTCAGACATTGTGCTCTGCGCCCGCAGCAAGTCGCGGATCTCCGCAAGCAACTCCTCTGCCGTCGGCTTCGAAGGTACCGGCTCCGGTGCGGAAACCGCTTCGACCGTCTCTTCCGCCGCTTCTGCAGCCTCGCCTTTCCTTGCTAATTTTTCTTTCAGTTTTTCTCCGCTCTCTTTCATACGCCGCTGCGCACTGCGTACGATTCGCAGGACTGTGAAGATGACGAATGCGTCGATCAAAAATGTCAGGATCGCCATGATCAGATTGCCGTAATTGAGAGTGATCGCCTCGACGACAACTTCCCCGGCTTCGTTGAGCTGTTCCGGGCGAAGAACAGCGACCAATTCGCTGAAATTGCCGCCGACCAGAAGAGCGATCAACGGTTTGATAATGTCATTTACCAAACTGTTGACGATGGCGGTAAACGCAGCGCCGACAACCAGGCCTACGGCGAGGTCAATAATGTTGCCGCGCGAAATAAACGCTTTAAAATCCTTCCAAAATGTGCTCTTCTTCTTTTCCTTTTTCATAACGTATCCTCCAAAATCCCCTCAAAAATTCAGCCCGCATAGCGGCTGAGATTTTCGCGAATAAATTTGGCGACCGCATCCTCTTCCGAGTAACCGATGACATCTGTCGAGATCTCTTTCAATGCTTCATCGGCATTTTTGACCGCATAACACTCATCCGCCTCACGAAAAAGCTCACGGTCATTTTTTGCGTCGCCGAAAGCAACGATCTGGTCTATACCCAGAATACCGCGCAAAGCCTTTGCCGCCATCCCCTTAGACGTATTGGCAGGCATGATCTCGCACCAATAATCAGTATGATATGTTTCCGGTTCGTAGATACATTTGATATCGAGACTGCGCTCGACCTCTTCATGCAGCGCATCCAGCTCCTCTTTCCTGCCGATGCAGTTGAAATAAAAGATCTCATCCCCGAGAACTTCTTCCCGATTGCGCACGGGATTGAGGCGCCTATCTCCGCTGCGTCGGTCAAGATAGCGCCGAACGCCCGTCGTCTCCTTTCCTTCTACCCATGAAACGCGCTCCACGGCGCCGCGGAAAGAATAGACGAGCGGCCAAACATCGTATTTTTCAAAAAGTTTCTTTAAAAAGGAGAGCTGCCCCTCATTGAAATGATTATTATAGAGCATCCTGCGGTTCCACGGCTCCATGATCAGAGCCCCGTTATACAGGATTACAGGCAAATTTTGACGCAACCCCCAACAAGCCTTTGCTGCAGAATTCAAGGAACGGGCGGTCGCGTATGTAAAGAGCAACCCGCACTCATCGATCATCTCATTGAGTTCGGCAAGGCTGTACGCGGACACGTTCTCCTTTGACGTGAGAAGCGTGCCGTCCAAATCGGAAATGAATAATGTTTTCACGTTCACGGCCCTTCCTTGCAGTTTTTTACAGTATAACACATCTGCCGCAATTTTTCAATCGATCGGCATCAAAAACATTTGTGAATATTTTCCCCCGTATAAAATCAGCAAGACAACGGTCCCCGATCCGAGACATATAAAACGGGCGGCAACTGCCGCCCGCAGATCGTCATAGGGAACATATGTCCCATAAACCCACATTTATTCCTCTCGGTCTGCAAAAAGCGCCGCGAGAAGGGAATCTTTTACAGCCGCCCCCTGTCCATACGGGCGCGGAAACGGCCCGTCCCCACAATCGATATCTGCCGCGATTTTACCGCCGCGCAACACGATCGCGCGGTGCGCAAGCATATATGCCTCTTCCACATCGTGTGTCACAAACAGAACAGTACGGCGTTCTTCCCGCCAAATATCCCCGAACAGACTCATCAGGCGGATCTTCAAAGCCGTGTCGAGTGAGGAAAACGGTTCATCCATCAGCAGCAGTTTGGATGGATGCAAAAACGCGCGTGCAACAGAGACGCGCTGCGCCTGCCCGCCAGAAAGTTCGACCGGATAGGCATTCGCCTTATCCTTGAGGCCAACGCGAGCCAGCATATCCGCAACGCGCGCGGCATCCCTGCAGACTAAGCGCAGATTGCCGGACACAGTAAGGTTCGGAACAAGGCGCGGCTGCTGGAAAATATAGGAGCACGGCTGTATCGGTTCGATCGTTCCCGAAAAAGGCAGCAGCCCCGCGAGCATATTCAAGAGCGTCGTCTTGCCGCAGCCACTTGCACCGAGGATACAGGTGATTTTTTCCTCCTCCAAAGAGAGAGAAAAATCGCTGTACACAGCGAGGGAGCCATATTTTTGCGTAATGTTGCGAAGTTCGATCATACCCCCTCCTTGCCGCGCCCATGTGTCCAGCGGTCTGTGATGCGCGTGAGATGACCGAGGGCAAATTCGATCAGTCCACCCGAGATGAGCAGGACGAGGGTGACGGCAAACATGCGCGCGATCTCGAGGGTACCGTTCGCATCGGCCAGGATCCCACCCATCGAAATATATGTCCTTGCCAAAACCTCCGCGGAAACCGCCACCTTGATCGCGAGAGAGAGGTTAGGCCCCGCCTGCGAAAAGAGCGCGGGCAGCATCTGCGGGACGGCGATGCGGAAGATGCGATCCGTGCGGGAAAGGCCGTACACATCCGCCATCTCCAGCAACTGCACATCCACGGCGCGATACGCCGCACCGAGCTGCGCATAGGAGACGGGGAAGAGCATCATGAAAGTGACGATGACGGGGACGGTGTTCGCGGACGACCAAAGGAGCAGCATGAGGGTGACCGCGAGGGTAGGGATCACGCGCAACACCGCGACAAAAGGCCCGAGAAAGAAACGGAACTTTTCACTCAGCGCCCCCAATGCGATGCCGACGACGGCGCAGCCGAACGCCAGCAGCCACCCCTCGACGGCGCGCGCGAGTGTCATCCCAAAAGAACGCCAAAAAAAGCTCTCGGTGAGGAGCTCTCCCAGCCTGCGCATCGTATCCGCAAAGGAAGGCACGATATAATCATTGCCGACGACGGCGTAGGCAATCAGCCATACTGCCCACATCGCGAGGATCGCGAGCACAGAAAAGATATAATTAAATTGTTTGCTTGCAAAGAACGCGCGCATCTTCACGATTGCGTCAGGTCCTCCTCCAATCCGTAGAAGAAGGCATCCGTTACTGTAAAGGTCTGGTCTGCAGCCTCAGAAAGTTCAGCGAGGATGGTCTTGACGCTCTGCGCACACTCCACCGACGCCTCAAAGCGGATAGCGCAGCGCGCGATGACTTCCGCCGTAAGATCGGTCACCGCAAAAGTAGGCGTCGCTCCGTAGTTTTCCTGCACGGCGTCATAGATCGTCTGAGCGTCCGCCGTCTTGATCCATTCCGCGTTCGCATCCACCGCTTTGACGAAATTACCGATAAAGTCAGGCGACTCCTCGATAAGCGTCTTCTTTGCTACGAGGACTGCCTGCGGGTATCCATTCTCCCCGTACAGCGCCTGCAGGTCGCCAACGACCTTCAAAGAGGTGGCGGTCGTCTTTTTATGGACAGCCGGCTCCGCGGCGATCATCAGGTCATAATCGGCGGCGGGCGTGATCTCGGTACCAGTCACGTCGTACAAATAAGCGGTGTCCATCGTCCCGTTCGATTCCTCCTTGTCCTGCCTGACCTCAAACTTGACGCCCGCATTGTTGAGGACAGTGCGCAGGATATAGCCGACAAAGTTGTTCAACTGCAGGCAACCGACCTTTTTGCCCTCGAACATCTCCTTGATGTTGGCTTGCGTGATCTGCGTATCGCCCGTCTTTGCGAGGATATACAGGTTTCCGTGCGTGACGGTGCCGAGCATCTGATAAGTCTCCCCCGTTCCGAGCAGCTTTGCCGCGAGGTTGACGGGCAGGATCGCCAGCTCCGCCTGCGGCTCTCTGCCGGTGACAAAGGTCTGGATGGTCGATGCGTCTACGACGTTGTAAGTGACATCGCCGCCGAACTGCATCTCTTCGCTCATCAGCTGCGCAAGAGCCAACGCGGGCGCGCCATCAGGCGCATAGATATCGGCGACGACGGGCTCCTCCGTTCCTCCGGGATTATCTCCATGCTGATCGTTCGGATCATCCGGATCTATGTTGCATGCCGCAAAAAACACTGTGCCGAAGGCGAGGATAAGCGCGGAGAGCGCCACTGACAAAAATTTTTTCATAATTCCAAAACTCCCTGTTGTTTTTACAAAAAATCAAAATTTAGAAAAGAGCGTCTTAGCCGAAACGCCGCCGATCATACCCAGCTTACCGGTAAGCGCATTGATCGCTTCCTGCGGAGCATCCATAACGACGGACAGCACCGAAATATTCTTTGCATGATATGGGATACCCATACGCCCGATGATATATCCGCCATATTCGTGCAGCACCGCATTCAGCCGATCCACATGCTCCGTATCTTCGACGATCAAACTGACGACAGCCACCCTGTTTTCCGACATAAAAAACCTCCTTTGCCCGTTCGGCAAAAGGAGGCTTGGCCGCATAATCATAATACGACTATCTGCGATCCTTTACCGTCGGGCGAACCCTTTGATTCAGGCTTATTCGATTCCAGTACAATAGATTATAACGTCTTCTCTTGCAAAATGCAAGCAAATACATATCCAAAAAGCGAGCCGAATACGTTCCGCAATCAGTTCAATGATCCCAGTCTTATATCACGCATAGTTCTATGCAAACAAAGCAAAATATGGATATGCTCAAAAAAATATTGCTGCTTGCCGCCATTGGTATCTGCCTGTGTGCCGCCATTCTGATCGCAGAAAATTACGGAACAGAAGCAAATGCCGCACCGCAAGTTCCGGCCGTCGCTGCCGGGTTTTTCCCCCACAAACTGCCGCCCCTGCGCACTTTGCCGCACATGCCGCATCTGCGCCCCATTCTGCGGCAAACATAACCGAACGATCAGGTATTTTGCAATACGTCGCGATAAATAGCAAAATCTTTATCCAAATACACATCAAAGACAACGCGCATATCATAGCTGCCCGCCTCGAGCAGCCATCCCTTGACCGCACCGACAGCGATCGCCGCCGCCTCGTCACCGGGAAAACCGAAGATGCCCGTCGAGATGCAACAGAATGCTACAGTATGCAACCCCATCTCACGAGCCAAGTTGAGGCAGGAAAGATAGCTGTTGCGCAGTACTCGGCGATCCTCATCCGTCACGCGCACCCCCACCATCGGCCCAACCGTATGCAGGATATATTTAGATGGAAGATTATAGGCGAGCGTGATCTTGGCGCATCCGGAAGGTTCCGGCTCCCCCTGTGCCCCCATGATTTTTGAACAATCCAAGCGCACCTGAACGCCCGCGCGGGAATGAATGACATTATCGATACATTTGTGATGCGGGATAAAGCAGCCGAGCAGCGAACTGTTTGCCGCGTTGACGATCGCATCCGCATCCAAACGGGTAATATCTCCCTGCCAAAGAGCGATGCGTTCCCTATAGTCAAGCGCCGAAACGTTCACAATGCCGCGCTCAATACTCTCCGCCCGGAATAACTTATCTTGGATCTCTAAAAAGCGCGGCGTTACGGGATTCGGCATACGCTCATTTAGGTATCCCCAAATAAGATCGCGCTTGATCGTATATGGATAGCTGAAAGCAGCGATCTCATTGCGCTCCTCTAAAAGAACGCCGAGCATTTCATCGCAGATGGCGCTCTTCTCCTCTTCGCTCAGATGCACCGCAGGGCGGGGTTTATAACGTAAATCGATTATTTTTTTATATTCGTCCAAAGAGAGCATACCATACCTCCTCTTTTGCAAATACCGGTGGATGAAAAGAAACGCCCATAGGGCGTTCTTTTTTATTGATACAATTATTGGGCAGCATTGAAATTGATAAGACAGCCCTTTAAAATAATGCTGCGCTCATCCTGCGTCAGAGAACCGAGCGTAAGCGTAATATCTTTAACGCTCTTACCGCTGAGCACCTTTGCCGGGACGCTTTCCGCCCCCTCGGCAATGTATTTGGCAATATCTTCAATATAAATGTAATCGCCGAGAGACAGACGCAGCTTTTTGGCCGTAAAAGGAAGCATTCCCCAGTTGATCAAGTTGCTGCGGTAACGCTTGGTCGCATACTCTTCAGCAATATTGGCAATCCCGCCCAGCACGCGCTGACAGGAAGCTGCCTGTTCGCGCGCAGAACCATCTCCCGGCTTGACCGCAACGACACAGCTGCCGTAGATCGTTCCCTCCTTGCGGATATGCAGTGGCTCGACATCACGCAGAACGTCTTCCGGCAGCTCGCCCGTCGCACGGCGAACATCCTCGTCCGCCTTGACCGCTTTTGCCCTGCCGACATAACCGGGATCTTTACGGGAAAGCGCAAATTCTGCAAGTTTCATCGGGTTGGAGCGGTAGGATGAAGTTTCTCCCGACGGTATGAGTTCGTCCGTCGTCGTGACCGGATCTGTAATGACGCTGACAGCTTTGATGAGCACATTTTGGCCGAGAGGGATCATCTCCGGCCAATCTGCGATATTCGGACCGTATTTGAGCTCCGCCTCCGGATGCGCCTCACCGGCGCCGCGATAGACGCGCTTGCGGTAGATCTCCGCATCGAAGAAATACTTTTTGACCTTTTTGGTATATTCCGCCTCCGTTGCAGGGGTCAGTCTGCCGCCATTCGCAGCCGTCGCCGCAATGGAGCGCGCATCCATGAGCGCGACCGCCGAGAGCTGACCCTGCGCCGGTTTACTCCCTTCGCGGCTCTCAAAGTTACGCGTGGTGTGACGGATCGAAAGGCCGTTGTTGGCGGGAACATCCCCCGCACCGAAACAAGGCCCGCAGAATGCCGTCTTGACGACGACACCCGCATCCATCAAGCCGCCGATATAGCCGTTATCGACGAGCGCTTTAAAGACTGGCTGGCTGGAAGGATAGACGCTGAGCGAAAATTCCCCCGCGCCCGTCGAGCCGCCTTTCAAAATCTCGTACGCTTCAGCGATATTCTCGTACATGCCGCCCGCACAGCCGGCGATCACACCCTGATCGACGTACAGCGCGCCGTCACGGACCTTGTCTGTCAAAGTAAATTTATCATCGCCGCGCAATTTGCGCCCAGCTGCTTCGACCTCAGAAAGGATCTCTTGCGGATGTGCAAGCAACTCCCGAATGGTAAATGCATTGCTCGGATGGAAGGGCAGCGCGATCATCGGCTCAATCGTGCTCAAATTGATCGTAATTCCGCAATCATAATATGCAGGATCGGAGGGATGCAGCTCCTTATAATCCTCCTCTCTGCCATGGATCTTATAATATTCGCGCGTCTTTTCATCCGTTTCCCAAATGGAAGAGAGGCAGGCCGTCTCCGTCGTCATGACATCGATCCCGTTTCGATAATCCATGGAGAGATTTTTGATGCCGGGGCCGACAAATTCGAGGATCTTATTTTTGACAAAACCGTTTTTAAACACGGCGCCGCACAGGGCAATGGCGACATCCTGCGGCCCGACACCCTTTTTTAAATTGCCGCGAAGATACACGGCAACCGTTTCCGGACGCTTGATATCATACGTCTTATTCAAGATCTGTTTGACGAGCTCGGGACCGCCCTCCCCGACCGCCAGCGTACCGAGTGCACCATAGCGGGTATGCGAATCGCTGCCGAGGATCATGCGGCCGACGCGGGCCTCAACCTCGCGCATATACTGGTGGATAACCGCAATGTGCGGCGGAACAAAATTCGCCCCATATTTTTTTGCCGCAGATAGGCCGAAAACGTGGTCGTCTTCATTGATGGTACCGCCGACCGCACAGAGCGAATTATGGCAATTTGTAAGCGTATAAGAAAGAGGAAATTCCTTCAGCCCGCTCGCTTTCGCTGTCTGGATGATGCCGACATATGTGATGTCATGCGAAGCGATCGCATCAAATTTAAGCTTGAGGTCTTCTTCCGAACCGCGATTGTGCGCTTGCAGAATACGATAGGCCATCGTGCCCTTACGAGCCGCTTCTTTTTGATCAGCCGTCAAAAACGCCTGACTTTCTTTAACGAGCGCGCCGCCCATATAATAGCAGCCGCCGCGGATGAGTTTGATCATTGCCAAGTCTCCTTATACGCAAAAATAAAATGGATATGATACTATTATATAACGGTTTGCCCCGCTTTGTCAAATCATTCGCCCGCATATCCCCGCCATGACGATCCGCCGCACCATCCCTTTTCAAAAGATAAAGGGCAAAGCCGTGAAGCCCCGCCCTTTTCCATCAATCTCCGGACATGTAATTGTGATGTTTGACTTTCAGCCGCGCGAACGCGCGCGCGAGCGCAACTCTGTTGAGGCGATATTCGGCTGCGCTTCGGTTACGCCGCAACTGCTCCTCCGCCCTCTCCTTTGCATCGACGGCCCGGCGCTCGTTAATGTCTTCCGGCCATTCGACCGCCTGCGAAAAGGCAATCGTCTCGTCCGGGCGCACCTCCACAAAGCCCTCGCTCATAAACGCTTCGCGCGTTTTTCCGTCTGCCGTAATGCGGATCGCCCCCGGCTCGACAGCAAAGACCATGGGCTGATGGCCCGCCATGACCGTGCAGGCCCCGCCGACTGAGGGAATATTGATACTCTCCACTTCACCGCGGAAAAATGTCTTTTCCGGAGTGATAATTTCAAGAAAAAATGTACGCACGGCGCCCTCCTGCCCGAAACCGAGCCGTTTAATCTTCCGCTTTCATCGTGCGGGCTTTTGCCCGAACATCGTCAATATCGCCGACGTTAAAGAAAGCATTTTCGGGGAGATCATCTACCTCGCCCGAAAGAATGGTCTTAAAACTTTCGATCGTGGCCTGCAGCGGAACATATCGCCCCTCCAATCCCGTATAGATTTTGGACACTGAGAAGGGCTGAGACATAAATTTTTGGATCTTGCGCGCACGGAAGACTGTATTCTTGTCTTCGTCGGACAGCTCATCCATACCGAGGATCGCGATGATATCCTGCAACTCTTTATAGCGCTGCAAGGTCGCGATAACTTGATTGGCGATGTCATAATGTTCGCGGCCGACGATCTGCGGATCGAGAATGCGCGAGGAAGATTCAAGCGGGTCGACCGCAGGATAGATGCCCATTTCGACGACCTTACGGGAAAGGACGGTCGTCGCATCGAGATGCGAGAAGAGCGCCGCCGGAGCCGGATCGGTAATATCGTCCGCAGGGACATACACAGCCTGAATGGAAGTGATGGACCCGCGGCGGGTGGATGCGATGCGCTCCTGCAAAACGCCCATTTCCGTAGCGAGAGTCGGCTGGTAACCGACAGCCGAAGGCATACGCCCGAGCAGAGCGGAAACCTCGCTGCCCGCCTGGATATACCGATAAATATTATCGATAAAGAGAAGGACATCCTGGTGATTGACGTCGCGGAAATACTCCGCAATAGTCAGGCCGGTAAACGCCGTGCGCATACGGCTCCCGGGCGGCTCGTTCATCTGCCCATAAACTAAAGCCGTATTGGAAATGACACCGGATTCTTCCATATCGGCGATCATATCGTTTCCCTCACGGGAACGCTCACCGACACCGGTAAAGATAGAATAACCGCCGTGCTCTTTGGAAATATTGTGCATCAACTCCATAATGAGCACTGTTTTACCGACGCCGGCTCCTCCGAAAAGGCCGATCTTACCGCCCTTGCTATACGGAGCGATCAGGTCGATGACCTTGATACCCGTTTCAAAGATCTCCGTTGAGGGGCTCTGATCATAAAAAGCCGGCGGCTTGCGGTGAATATTCCAACGCTTTTTTGCTTTGATCTCGCCCTTATTGTCGATCGGCTCACCGAGAACGTTGAGCACCCTGCCGAGCACTTCCTCCCCGACCGGAGTCGTGAGCTGTCCGCCCGTATCGCTGACGCTCATTCCGCGGGACAGTCCATCCGTCGCCGTCATGGAGATACAGCGGACTATCCCCTTCTCTTCGTGCGCATATACTTCGAGGACAGCATCCGTGCCGTCTATTACCAGTTTTTCGTTGATGGGAGGCATATCATCATCAAACTCCACGTCGATGACCGGGCCGATGATCTGACTGATCCTACCTTGCTTTGCCATGTCTTTGCCCTACCTTTTGATGTAGATTGTTTTCAGAGAAGAACCTTCCGGAAGATAGGTCTAACAGTTCTGTCGTAATGGAGCTCTGACGCAGACGGTTGTATTCCAGATTGAGTGTGTCGAGCATCTTTTCCGCATTTTTATTGGCGTTCGACATCGCCATCATGCGCGCCGCATGTTCGCTCGCCGCCGAATGGATGAGCGCCGAATAAATGACGCCGATCAAATACTGCGGAACAAGCACATTCAGCACTTCTTTCGGGGAAGGATCATAGCTCAGCTGCCCCGAATAGGTGTTCTGCAGATCCACTTCGATATCCTTCGCCTCGATGGGAAGAAGTTTGACGAGCGTCGGCTCGTGCAGGGCTGTCGTATGCATGCGCGTAAATACGACATACACTTCATCCATGAGATTGCGGTCGTAAAGGTCAAGGATATCCCACGTGATACCTCGCGCATCATGCATGGTCGGGCTTGCGACTGCATGCGTAAACTCGAGGTCGACCGTCTGATGCCGCGCTTCAAAATAGGCGCGCGCCATTTGGCCGATGGTAATGACATAATGTACGGGGTGTTCCTGCATGTGTTCCCACGCAAGATTGAGCACGTTGTTATTGAACGCCCCTGCAAGCCCTTTATCTCCCGCGACGACGATGTATGCCGCGCGATTGTTCGACCTGTGCTCCAAATATTTGTGGTGGATATCCGTGCTGTGCAGCATGATATCTTTCAGTGTATAGCGCACAGAATCCAAATAGACAGAGCTATAAGACTGCTTTTGGATCGCCTTGCGCATCTTGGCGACGGAGATCAGTTCCATCGCCTTGGTGATCTGATGGGTATCCTGGATGCTCTTGATCCGGTGTTTGATCTCCGTAATGTCTGCCATATCAATTTTCCTCCGGCTGTTCTGCACGGCCCGGCGCCAATACCGAGCTCTCCGCCGTGCCGACTGAACAGTCGATATACTCGGAAGCAGCAGTGAGGATCTTATCCCGCATGTCGTCCGTAAGTTTGCTATCCGGATCGATCTCTTCGAGAAGCTGCGCATGATTGACGCGCATATAATCGGGCAATCCCTCGACAAATGCTGTCATGCGCTTTTCCGGAACTTTATCTACCAGTTCGCTCTGCGAAACGGCGAGGAGAACGACCATATCCTTCACCGAATAATTCCGATACTGTCGCTGCTTGAGTGCATCCGTCATTTTAGCGCCGCGGCTGAGCGTCTTAGCCGTCTCGGCATCGAGATCGGAGCCGAACTGCATAAAGATAGCAAGTTCGCGGTACTGCGCAAGGTTGACACGCAGCTGCCCGGAGATCTGCCGGATCGCAGCGCGCTGTGCGCTGCCGCCCACACGGGAAACGGACAAACCGACATTGACTGCCGGCCGCACGCCGCTGTTAAAGAGCTCGCTCTCGAGATAAATCTGCCCATCCGTGATGGAAATGACATTCGTCGGGATATAGGCGGAGATATCGCCTGCCAACGTCTCGACGATCGGGACCGCGGTAATGGAACCGCCCCCCTTTTCCTCGCTGAGCTTTGCCGCACGTTCCAACAGTCGGGAATGCAGATAGAACACATCGCCCGGATACGCCTCACGCCCGGCAGGGCGCTTTAACAGCAAACTCATCGTTCGATATGCCACGGCGTGTTTGGACAGATCATCATAGACGATCAGAACATCCCTGCCCTGGTACATAAAATATTCGGCAAGGGCGCAGCCGCTGTACGGAGCCAAATATTGCAATGGAACAGGGTCATCCGCTGTGGATGAGACAACACACGTATATTCTAACGCGCCTTCATTGCGAAGGATATTGACCGTTTTCGCGAGCGAGGACGCCTTTTGACCGATGGCAACATAGATACAGATGACGTCCTGTCCCCTTTGGTTCAGGATGGTATCGACGGCGATGGCCGTCTTGCCCGTCTGCCTGTCGCCGATGATCAGTTCACGCTGCCCGCGGCCGATCGGGATCATACTGTCGATGGCGAGGATCCCCGTCTGCAGCGGCTTGTTGACCTTGGCACGATCCATGATGGAAGGGGCCGGGAACTCGACCGGACGATATTCGCTGCCGGTCAAAGCCGCGAGGCCGTCGAGCGCTTCGCCGAGCGGGTCTACGACGCGGCCGAGCAGCTCTTCCCCCACCCGCATTTGGATCGTTCTCCCCGTCGAATAAGCAAGATCGCCATAGCGAACCTTATCCTCTCCCGAAAGAAGAACGGCACCCACGCTGAACTTCTCGAGGTTGAGTGCCAGCGCATGGTAACCTCCCTGGATTTCCAATAATTCGTTATACTTTACGTCGCGCAGGCCTGTAATATGGACGATCCCATCGCCCGCATATACGATCCTGCCGCAAGAGCGCTCATTTCGAACATCCTGCACGGAATCCATTTTTTTGAGCAGCTCTCTTCCGATTGCATTTACGTCGATCATAGTTCTCCTGTGAACAGAACATCACAAGGATTGTTTGATGTTCTCCAACCGGCTCCGCACGGAACCGTCAAATATCCTGTCTCCGATATAAATGATGATGCCGCCGATGATCTTGGGATCGATCGTATAGCGTACATCCGAACAGCCGCGGCTGCCTACAAATGCAGAGATTTTATCGACGAGCTCCAAATCCGGCTTCCTGGCAAGGATGACCCTCGCCGTAACTCCGTGTTTTTCCATGGGGATCACTCTTTGCTCCATTGCGCAAGGGATTCTTCGATCAGCCGCTTGTCGTCTTCCGGCGTGATCTGCCGAGCCAGCACCTTTTGTGCCACCGCCAAAGAAACGTCGGCGATCTGCCCTTCGATATTCTCCTGCAGTTTGCGGTATTCCTCTTCCATCTCTTGTTCGGTCCGCTCGACCAAATTCTTGGCCTGACGGCGCGCAGAAGTGACGATATCATCCGCCTTTTGGTTAGCAACCCTGACCGCATTTTCTTGGATAGCGGCAGCTTCTTTTTTTGCATCGGAGAGGACGTGCTCGATATTCGACTTCATCTCCTTGACCTCTTCGTTGAGGTCTGCGTTCTCTTTCTCGATCTTGCGGATCTTTTCCTGACGCTGTTTGATCATCCGCTTGACCGGACGAAAGAGCAGCAGATACAGGCCCACCGTCAGTATGACGAGCGCAATCAGATGGAAAACGATACTGGACGGTTCAAAAATCTCACTGAGCGGCGTCGCCAACAGCTGGCCCTCTACCAATGTCATCAACATGTTTGCACCTTTGCAAATTTAAATTTAGACTTGTTTTTCGCGAAAAATCAAATAGAACTCTCAGGCAACAAAGATGAGCAGCAAGCTGACCAGCAAGCCGTAAATTGCCGTCGTTTCGGCAAATGCAAGGCCGAGCAGCAACATCGTACGAATTTGGCCGACCGCCTCCGGCTGACGAGCCGTCGCTTCGACCGCCTTGCCCGTCGCGATGCCCATGCCGACGCCGGCGCCCAAACCGGTCAGCGCAGCGATGCCGGCGCCGATAAATGCGCCGAGGGAAGCCATATCGACTGTGCCGGCCGCTTCTGCAAGTAAATTTGCGACCATCGTAACTAAAAGTTCCATAATCAAACGTACCTCCGCAAATATGAGTAGTAACTATCTATCGAATCGCTCCCGCAACAAACGGGCGGGAAACGGGATCAGGCAGCTTTTCCGTCGGCCACGCCAACGCGCGCGCTCTTCTTGTTTTTCACGCGTTTTGGCTTTCTGGGCGGAGTCTCGATCGCTTCCTGCACAAATGTCAATGTCAGCGACGCAAAAACATACGACTGAATAAATGCATGAAACAATGTAAACAGCGGCGTCAAAACTGCCGCCAAGATGACGGTCACTCCGAGCACCGGCATCATCTCAAACAGAGTAATGACCAAAATATAGACCATTTCCATAATGACCATGCCGCTCAAAATACTTCCGAACAGACGGAACGTCATGGAAACGGGAACTGCCAAATCGGTAATTATGTTGATGGGATTGACATAATGCAGCAAGCGCCGTCCCTTATTTTTACAGAAACCGAGCGTATGGATAAATAAAAAGCTGCACAGCGCGAGGGCAATGCAGGCACCGAGATCGGCGATCGCAGGGCGCAGCCCGAACAATTCGATGAGTACTCCGCAGCAAATATAAGCCGCCGCACCGAACGTATACGGCCCCATCAGCCCGCTGTACCGCTCCGTCATCTCGTCCGCACTCTTGTCAAAAAAACTGACCAGCCACTCGAGAAACATCTGCCCCCCCGTCGGCGTCGTCTTCCATTTGCGGATAATCGTCAACCGAAGGATGAGCGCCACCAAAAGAATGACCGCCACAACGATAAACCCGGAAATGACACTCTCGTTGATCGTGAGCCAGCCCAAATCGATGACCTTCCTCGGAAAGACCTTATCATTCAATTCAGCAAAAATGTTTTCTTCTTCCGGCATCTGCATGTCCTCTGTTTGAAATTAAACCCATTTTACTACTTTCCCGAAAATTTTTCAAGTAAATGATCACAGGCAAAGAATAAAATATTTTTATACCCTCTACAAGTTTTTTTCACGTCAAATCGACACAGTACCGGCAAATCTGCCGCGAACCGCGTACTTCCTCGTAGAAAAAAAGGGGTAAAATTTTGTAAGACTCTTGCTTTTTATGTGCAAATATGCTACAATTTTTGCACACGGAGAAATGACTATGAAGACATACCGCTTCAAACTATCCATCGCCGCGACGGTCGGCTGCATCGCCGGCATCCTGCTCGGGCTCGCAGGGATCGGCGTAACTGCATATCGTATCTGGAAATACGGCTTTTCCTCGGCTCAGCTGATCATTCAGCATGTCGTCGTGCTGCTCGTTTCCGCTCTCGCCGTCGCACTTTTTGCATCCATTCTCATCCGTTCCGTCTATAAATTGACCGACAAGGAACTGATCTTGTGGTTTGGATTCATCAAATCCACCTATAAATTGTCTGATATCGAATCCATCCGCCTGTTTTCAAAGACAAATAAACTTGTCCTCTACTTAAAGGATGATAAGTACACTGTGATCGTCGTCAAGCCGGAGTGGTACCGCGATTTGACGAAGGAGATACTCGCACGCAACAAAAATATCCGCTACGACGTTTCGACCAGCGATCGAGACGACGATGGCGAGGTGTAAAACCTCCCCAAAAAGCGCAAAAAAGGCGCCGCTTTGTTACAAAAAGCGGCGCCTTTTTTGCGTCATTTCGTAAAGAACGAACTCAGTTCTTAAAATATCTCTTCAGCAAGCCGTTGAAGCCGGCGCCGTGGCGCGCTTCGTCCTTTGCCATTTCGTGAACGGTATCATGAATGGCATCGTAGCCCAGCTCTTTTGCACGCTTGGCGATCGCGAGCTTGCCCTCGCAAGCACCCGTTTCAGCCGCAACGCGCAGCTCGAGATTTTTCTTGGTGGAATCAGTGATGCACTCCCCCAACAATTCTGCGAACTTGGATGCATGCTCAGCCTCTTCGTATGCATAGCGCTTGTAAGCCTCGGCGATTTCCGGATAACCTTCGCGCTCGGCAACGCGCGCCATCGCCAGATACATGCCGACCTCCGTGCATTCACCCTCGAAGTTTGCACGCAGGCCATTCACGACTTCCTCGTCCAAGCCCTTGGCAACGCCGACTTCATGCACGCAGGCAAATTTGATCTCAGCACTCTCATCGATGGGAACAAACTTGGTCGCCTTGCAGACGGGGCAAACTTCAACATCATCGGCGACGATTTCGCCACAAATCGCACATCTCTTCATGATAATAACCTCTCTCGATTTTTTATTTAGAAGTGCGCCGCGGCCCTGCGCGGCGCCCTCTCTTTGTCGCTATTATTGTAACATTGAACGCGCAACTTTACTGTTGCTTATGCAACAAAAATACGCAGTTCAATGTTTTTTTCTGTAAATTTCTGAGCTAAAATCTCTTCTTACAATGCCTCATGCAGTGTCTTATTCGTCGAGTCGGAGCCTCTTTCGCTCTCTGCCTCCAAAACGCAGACCGCACTCTCCGTATCGCGCGCCTCTTGTGCGATCTCGCCTCTACACCCGCCAAGTGATTCTCTGCAGCCATGCACTGCGGATGCGGGCACGGGCGCAGAAAAATTCCTTTTCCCGACAGCAGAACACGCTAAGGTAAGAAAGCAAACACATGCTGACTTCCAGCGGGCGATTACCAGCCATTTCCGCTTCTGCTCGTCCAAATGCGCCCGCGACCTTTGCAATGTAATACGCGAAGGTTCCCTTTACATTATTTTTGCCCGCCAAGGCCACTATCTGCGCGGTCCTTTTCCAATTTTTCAATGCGCTTACGGATGCCCAGCATGCGCGCATCCGTCGCAGCAATCGTTTCGGCACAGCTTTTCAGTTCCGCCGAAATTTCCGGCCGATCTGCACTGTCCTTTTTATATTTCATTTGATGTTCGAGGCTCGCCCAAAAATCCATGGCAACGGTGCGCAACTGGATCTCAACGCGCATCGGACGCTTTCCGTCAGAAAAAAAGACCGGGATCTCGACGATCATATGATAACTCCGATACCCGTTCTGTTTCGGCTTGCGGATATAGTCCTTGACCTCGAGCACGGTGATATCATCCTGCCTCGCAAACATCTCCGCAACGGCATAGATATCATCGATAAAAGAACAAATGACCCGAACACCGGCAACGTCATTCAGGCACTTTTCGATCGCTTCGACCGTCATCGGTAACCCGCGGCGGCGCAATTTCCCCACAATACTCATCGGCCTTTTAACGCGCGAAGAGATGCTTTCGATAGGATTTCTGCTGTTGCGGAAAGAAAACTCTTCGTTGAGCACTTCAAACTTCGTGCGCACTTCGCGAATCGCCGCCATGTAACGCATCAACAATTCGGCAAAATGATTGAAGCGATCGTATACGTCTTCCGCACTGTCCCCCTCCTGCACCAATGCATGCAAAAGTTCTTCTCCGTCGACGGATAACTGTTTTAAATCGACCTCCTCATCGTGGATCGGCGGAAGATAATGTTCCTTTGTCTGCTCTGCTTCCTTCATCAAACGTTCTTTCCCTCCATCGAACTGTAATGCAACATTCTGACTGTTAAGTGTATTATAACACACGCAGCCAAATTTGTAAAGCAAGAAACGAAAAAGCTCCCGCTCTTGCGGAAGCTTTCACCAAAAATCCATCGAGCCGGCACATTCTGCCTGACATAGTACTTTACACATTTAAAAAACCTTAGCGGAATACAGCCGCAAAGCGACATAATAAGAAACGACTCCGCCAAAAACGCCGAGCGCGAGCAAAATGCATGATGCCAGCAACGCTCCCCCCGGGAGCGATTGTGTCAACACAGCGACTCCGCCTCCCAACGCCAAGACACATACAATCATGACTGTAAAGGCAGCGCGCGCCTTTTCCGTGCCGACTTTTAGCACAAACGGCAGCAGGAAATCTGAAACTAAAAAGGTGATCCCGCCGTAGGCAAGGAATACGGCGAGCGTTTCCTGCGTGCGCATCTCCTCCACCGCACAAAAAGCGACGGATAAAAGAAAGAGAAAAAGGGCAACGAACAAGCAAAGGAGATATCGGCTCAGGACAAGGTCGCGGCGGCGCATTCCCGCCGCCAGCGCAAAGGCATCCCACCCGTCCTTTTCATCATAGGCGATCGCAGAAACAGGCACTGATATGCTGAAAAAGACAACCGCGCCAGCATAGAAATAGACGTTTTTTGTCAAAAAGGCGACAACATACAGAATGGCGAGGATCGCAAGGTAATAGATCGCCTGACCGGCGACGTTTTTAAGATCTTTTAAAATCAGCCCAAACATGGTAATTTTCTCCTTACAGATCTTTGGTTTGCAAAATACGGATGCCGATGAGCAGGGACGCCGCTACGGCAAGCACACCGGCCCCAAGAACCACACACGGCAGAACAAAGAGCGGCAAGTTCCAGGAAACGCCGAGATCTTCCCCGAAGAGCAGGACGCCGACAGCAAAAGCTGCCGCAAAGATCAGGAGCAGCACGACGATGAGCAGCACGCGCGACTTTTCGATCCCAAAGCGGAAACAGAGCGGCATCAGCACGGCGGCAGCGATCATCCCAGCCCCCATAAAGAGCAAAACGGTCGCGACCGCCTCCAAACGGTCTTCGGCAAGGAAAATCAGCACAACGGAAGCCAGCCATGCCGGCACGATGCAGAAAAGTGAGAACAGGTACCGGCTGACCGCCAGCTTCCCGCGCGATACTCCGGCCGCAACAGCAAAGGCATCCCAGCCGTCCGTCTCGTCCCGCGACATCGCAGCGAGCGGGACCGCAACGGCAAACGCGACGCTGACCGCCGCGAAATACAGCGGATCGCGGTTGACAGCCGATACGATAAAAAACACGACAAAGAAAAAGACATAATAGGCGAGCATCGGCAGGACATTTTTCCAGCTCTTTAAAAGCAGTCCCTTCATAACTTCTCTCCCCGGACAAAGTAGAGCATAATATCCTCAATGCCCGCCCGTTCCGTGGGGACATCGGCAGGCAGCTTTGCCCGCAAAACAAGTGCACCAGCCCCGAACTCGCCGCGGTGTAAAGCCACAACAGCGTCCTTATAATCGCGCAGCCTTTCGAGCGAAGCGCGCATAACGGCATACTTTTCGTATAGAGCGTCCTTTTCGTCAAACAGGATGAGTTTCCCCTGGTGAATAAAGGCAATATAATCGCACAGTTTTTCAAGGTCGGAAACGATATGCGAAGAGATCAGCACAGAACGACGCTCGTCCTGCATAAAGTCGTAGAGAATATCCAGGATCTCGTCACGGGCAACGGGATCCAATCCCGCAGTCGGCTCATCCAATACGAGCACGTCCGCCCCGTGTGATAGAGCGACGGCAAGCGCAAACTTCTGCCGCATCCCGCGGGAAAATTCCTTTATTTTTTTATCGTTCGGCAAGGAAAAGCGATCGATATAACCGTAAAACGCGGAACTGTCCCAATGGACAAAAATGTGACGCAGGACGGCGTCCATATCCTTTGCCGTCAGGTTTTCGGGTAAACTGCCGTCGCCGAGGACGGTACCGAGCCTGCCGCGCTCCTCTTTCGTTAGCGCGCCGACATCTTTCCCGAATACTTCAATACTCCCGCTCTCCGGGCGGATCAGTCCCAAAATACTCTTGATGGTCGTACTCTTGCCCGCACCATTTTCGCCGATAAATCCGACGACTGCGCCGCGAGGCACCGAAAAAGTGACGTCCTGTAAAGCAAACCCTTTAAACTGTTTTGTCAGCCCCTTGATACAAATATTGTCAGACATATTACTCTCCCTGCAATATTACTTGCAACATTTCAATCAATTCTTGGTCAGAGATTCCGCCCTGCCGGGCGAGCATGAGCGCTTCAGAAAGTTTTTGTTCGATCTGCTTGAGATTCTCCTCCCGAAGCAACTCGCTGTTTTTAGCGGCAACAAAACTGCCCTTTCCCTGCACGGAATAAATAAACCCATCGCGCTCAAGATCGTCAAAGGCGCGCTTCGTCGTAATGACGCTGATGCGGAGATCTTTGGCTAATGCCCGAATGGAAGGAAGAGCATCGCCTTCCCGCAATTCTCCGCGCAAGATCGCCCCTTTGAGTTGCATATAGATCTGTTCATAAATCGGCCGATCGCTTGCGTTGCTGACGATTACATCCATTTTGTCCTCCCGCCGCAATAACTGTATATATACATTATATACACTATATACAATATGTCAAGCATTTAAGGCAACTTTTCTAAAAAAAGATCCGCCCTTTCAGGCGGACCTCTGTTTCTAAATGATTTTTATGGAGATCATAAATAGTCAGCAATAACACTCCATGCCTTCCCTTGTATACGCTATTTGTTCCGATGCACCCTCACAACCTTTCCGCCCGTCAAAGCGATGAGCCGTTCCGCCGCAAGGGAAAATTCTTCCGCCTCCACCGTGAGAGCCTTGTCCAACCCGCCTCTGGCCAGCACTTTACATTCTGTTGCGCGCCGATCGACAAGCCCCTTCTCGCGCAGGGACTCCAAATCGACATGTTCCCCCTCCGCAAAATGAGCCGCAATAGTATCTAAATTGATCAGAGCGCGCGCGGCCGAAGATCGGCCGACCGTTTCATGAAAATCAGGCAAAACAATGCTATCCCCTAATAAACCGCGCGCCGCTTTTCGGCCCATGCGGCGAAGCAAAAAGGAGGATGAAAACTTTTCAAGCGTAGCACCCGCAGAGAGCAAAGCGTGCAGCTCTTCCCCGGAAACCGCTTCGCCGTTTTCTTTTCTCGCGCTGATCTTGATCAAGCCGCGCGCTGCAAGGATCTGACTGTCCGCGGGCGGAAAGTCAAATGCTGCCGGCCGCCCCCCCGTTGCAAGGCCGCGAGAATCCGCCAACCTTTGAATGAGCACCAACACAGAGCGCAAAGTGCGCTGCCCGGTAACTTTACAGCGGACAGGTACAGCCGCATATCGTTTCCGTTCCGACATATCCGTAAAGCGAACACCGGACTGAAGCGCTTCGCGCGGGTCCAGTGCAAAAAAGACGACGAGACTCTTGGTATTGGCCGTGACGCGGGCGAGGACCGCGCGCCCTGCCATGTAGCTCGCCCCTCCCCATCCGACGCGTTCGCGGACACCTTTACGCGACAAAAGCGCCGCGCGCACTTCGCCAAAATATCCCTGTACCGCACTATCGGCAAGCGCCATGCGCGCCAAAAAACTGCGCCGGCGACGAATAAAAATGAGTTCACCCGACGCAGAAGTGAGCAGAGCGCGCGTAAAATCGCCATCATCCTCTTCGGGGCTCAGAGCCGAGGAGGATTGAAAGGGCGTGCATACCGCAACCGGCCGAGCCTCCGATTGGTCCGCCGGATGTGTCTCCGGGAACGTTTGCCGCGACACCCTGACATGCGATGTATCGACCGGAAGCACCGCCTTCCAGCGAGCATAAAGCTCTGCTCCGCGGCGCGGTACGCGCAACACGCCGGTGACCGGCTCCGTACACGCTTCATCGCGAAACCAGCCAATAAAGCGATACCCCTTGCGCGGCGGAGGCGAGACCAACTCGAGTTTGTGATCGCCCGGATGCCTCTCGCATACGGTCTTGCCTCCCCCGAGATGCAAGATCAGCCGGAAAGAGCAGGCACGAATCAGCAAACCGGCAACGAGCGCCGCCGCACCGAGGCCTGCCGCCAACGCAACATACCACTGCCACGGAACTCCGCGCAGCATTTCCCAAACAGAGGCAAGAACGGAATCAATGAAAACCAACGCACGGACCCTCCCCAAGGCAAACTCATGCGCCTATTATAGCACGCAGAAAGGCACATGACAAGAACATGCGCCCGCCCAACGAAAGGGCTTTCGCGGCAATACGCCGCCCTTCGCGCGCGAAAGACACCGTACCTGCCAAAACGACAAAAGAACTCCTTTTTAATGATGACAGAGTTTCTTAGCCGCCCACCGATCGGCACAGCACCTCAAACAGCTCCTCTTCCGAAAATTCTGCAAGGTAATTTTTTACATTGCGATTTTTCGCTGCACGAGCCGCGTAATCGCGCAGCTCCGCCTCACTGTATACATCCCGCGGCCCGATCAAATCGTCAACTTTTTGCGAAAAAGCAGGGAGATCCATCCCCAACGCCTCACAGATCGCACTTACGCGCCGCGGAACCTTACCTTTACAGGCCTCCAAAAAAGCGGGCAGCAACAGCCCGTTTGCCCTGCCGTGCGGAACCCCTCGGAAATAGGTGAGCGAATACCCCATGCCGTGTACGGGTGTCGTCCCCGTATTGGCGATGACCATGCCCGCAAGCGCAGCGCCATACAACAACATTTGACGATCTGCCCGCGCATATACCCCAGCCCGCAAGGCGGAATACTCACCGAAAAGCAACCGCAAACTTTCCCGCGCGAGCGCATCCGAAAAAAGATTTGCCCGCACGGACAACATCCCTTCGACCGCATGAGAAACCGCGTCAAGCGCCGTGTTCACCGTAACCGATTGCGGCAAATCCTCCATATATTTCCCGTCCAAAAAGGCGATTTTCGGAAAAAGCTGCGGAGCCGCGATGCTGCGCTTTGTCTGCGACACGTCATCCGTCAAGATCGAATACTGTGTGACCTCGCTGCCCGTTCCGGCCGTCGTTGGAATGTGGATCATGGGAAGTACGTCTTCCCCGATCGGATGCGAAAAGATATCGGCGACATCCTGCCGCGCACACAGCGCGATCGCCTTGGCCGCATCCATCGGCGAACCGCCGCCCGCCGCCACGATAAAATCCGCTCCAAAGGAACGGGCGAACAATCCCCCTTTTTGCACCGTCGCTACGGACGGATTGGCCTCGATCTCATTGAAAACAGCAAATTCCTGCCCATTCTGCCGCAAAACACGGAAAATATCTTCCAGCGCCCCGTTTTTAGCCGAGCTCTTTCCCGTAACGATCAGCGCACGGGTACCGAACGGAGCGAACAGCGCAGCATTCTTTTGAACACAGTCTTCGCCCGCAACAACGCGCACCGGCATATAATACGTAAAATTCATTGGATTGTCCTCCTTCTATTCCTTTCTGTGATCGTTTGCAAATTTTTGCCTTCCTCGTCAAGGGAAGCTCGATCCCGCTCATCGGCATGACTGTATAGGGATCTATCCGCTTATGGTGATCGCCTGTTGCCGCCATATATTCAGCGCGTTCTTACCCATCCCGTTCCGCTCTTGGTTCCCTCGCCCCGCAAGTTGTTTTCTTCTACAAGCAAATCCGCCGCAGACACTGCCGCGGCGGAATGATCGATCGTTACAATCCAGGCTGTACTCAGGCCTTTTTCTCTTTGGCGCGGGCTTTGGCGCGCAACTCGCTGTCGAGAATACGCTTGCGTACGCGCAGCGAAACGGGCGTCACCTCGAGCAATTCGTCGTCATTGATAAATTCGAGGCACTCTTCAAGGCTCATCTTCTTAGGTGTATTGAGGCGCATCGCATCGTCGCTGCCGGCCGCACGGGTATTGGTCATATGCTTTTTCTTGCAGACGTTGACATTGATATCGTCGCTCTTGGGAGAGACGCCGACGACCATCCCTTCGTATACCTGCGTACCCGGCCCGATAAAGAGAGTACCGCGGTCCTGCGCATTAAAAAGGCCATAGGTGACCGCTTCGCCCGTCTCGAAGGCGACGAGAGAACCGGTATCGCGGCGTTTCAGGTCTCCCTTATAGGGTTGGTACTCAAAGAAGACAGAGTTCATGACGCCCTCACCCTTGGTCTGGGTCAAAAACTCGCTCTTGTAACCGAACAGACCGCGCGCCGGGATAAAAAATTCAAGGCGCATGCGCGAACCGACCGCACTCATATGCACGAGCTCGCCCTTACGTTCGCCCATGCTCTGAAAGACGGGGCCGGTACCGTCCTCCGGCACATCCACAATCAACCGCTCGACCGGCTCGTACAGCTGGCCGTCGATGGTCTTGTACAGCACCTTCGGAGTGCTGACCTGAAATTCATACCCCTCTCGGCGCATGGTCTCAATGAGGATAGATAAATGCATCTCCCCCCGGCCGCTGACCTTGAACGCCTCTGCCGAATCGGTATCCTCCACTTTCAGCGAAACGTCTTTGAGCAGTTCACGGTATAGCCGCTCGCGCAGATGTCGGGAAGTAACGAACTTGCCCTCTTTGCCCGCAAAGGGACTGTCGTTGACTGAGAAAGTCATTTCCACCGTAGGCTCGCTGATCTTGACGAAGGGAACCGCCTCCACTGCATCCGTCGCGCAGACCGTATCGCCGATATTGATCCCCTCCAAGCCGGAAAAGCAGACGATATCGCCCGCCCTGGCAGATTCGACCGGCACACGGGAAAGCCCCTCGATCTGATAGAGGTTGACCAGTTTACCCCGCTTGTTCATGCCGGGAATATTATGATTGCAGATGGCGACCTCCTGATTGGCGCGGACAACGCCGCGCTCGATGCGGCCGATGCCGATACGCCCGACATAATCGTTATAATCGATGGATGAGACGAGCAGCTGCATGGGGGCGGTTTCATCTACGACCATGGGAGGGATGTGATTGAGGATGGTATCAAACAGCGGCGTGAGATCCTTTCCTTCCTGATCCGCATAGCGCGATGCCGTGCCCGCCCTGCCCGAACAGAAGACGATGGGACTATCCACCTGCTCGTCGGAAGCATTGAGGTCGATGAGCAGTTCGAGGATCTCGTCCTGCACTTCGGCGATGCGCGCGTCCGGACGGTCCACCTTGTTGACGACAATGATCAATTTATGGTTCAGCTCAAGCGCCTTCTGCATGACAAAGCGGGTCTGCGGCATGGGGCCCTCCGCCGCGTCGACAAGCAGCAGCACGCCGTTGACCATCTTGAGCACACGCTCGACCTCTCCGCCGAAGTCGGCATGGCCCGGGGTATCGATGATGTTGATCTTGACTCCATGGTAATGCACGGACGTGTTCTTGGCGAGGATGGTGATGCCGCGCTCGCGCTCGAGCGCATTCGAGTCCATGACTCGTTCCTCGACGACCTGATTTTCTCTGAAGGTCCCGCTCTGGCGCAGCATCTGGTCCACAAGCGTCGTCTTGCCGTGGTCGACGTGCGCAATGATCGCAACGTTGCGTAAATCGTTTCGGATCAATTTCTTTTCTCCTGCTTTCATAGAATAATAAACTGTAACGCTATCATTTTAATACTTTTTACAAATTTTCGCAACAGATTTATCCGGCAAAACGGGCGGCGGCAAGAATTTTGCCGCCGCCCGGATGCTTTTTCTGCTTATTTATCCGCACAGACCTTTCCGTCGGTCACGCCGCCCACACCTGCGGCATGGTACGGTTTTCCAAAAACCATGCCGTATCCTTGAGCTTTACGTCGTTGACGGAACCCCGAACAGTGACATTGCTCCCCGCCGACGAAGTAACGACAATGTTGCCGTTCATAGATGTATACCCATCCCCATTATCCGCAAACTGTGACGTTACATAAACGGCATCGGTATAAGGCGCGATGCGATCGATCATTGCCTGTGTCGGAAATTGGTTCTCCTTTATATCCGTGTACTCGTCCGTACCAGCGCAGCAGCAAACGCAGACGATTTCCGGACGGATAACTTCGAGCAGGCATTCGTTGGAAGAAGTCTTTGACCCATGATGTCCCGCCTTGAACAGCTCGACTTGGGGCAGATCATTATACTGTACGAGGTACTCTTCCCCTTCCTCCTCCAAATCGCCCGTAAAGAGAAAATGCCGATCACCCTGACTGAACAGGACACAGACGGAATAATTATTTTCGTCTGCGCTGTCATGTTCGTAAAAATAATTGTATAGGATACTCATTTCAATGCCGTCGGACAAAGTATAGGTGCGCTGCGCACCGTTCTCTCCGTTCCAACATTCGAGAGCGGTGTAATAAGCCGAACCCTCGGCAACTGCTTCCTCGAGCTGCGCGCGGTAGTCGGTGTATATGACAGTATCCTTGTTCGTGCGAGGGAAACCTATGATCGTTTCGCACTCGAATCGATCGAACATGCTCGGCGAATCGCTGTCCCCCGCAAAACCAGCAATGTGATCGCTGTCTGCATGGGTAACGATGACGTATTCAAGCGTGCCGTCCGTCACATATTCTTCCATATATGCGGCTGTCGTATCCGAGCTGCTGCGGGTGGATCCCGCATCAATCAGGATATCGGCGTCGCCCGCCTTGATGTAGATGCTGTCGCCGGTGCTGCTGTTCCCCAATTCCATAAAGTGAAAGGAGAGATCGCCGCTGACATATGCATCGCCGCCCTGCGGGCGCTTCCAATAGCTATACAGAAAGAATGCCGCGACAAATCCGATGACGAGCGCCAAAATGCAGCAGAAAACCGTGAATGCAACCCTGAATCGTTTTTTCGCCATCGCTTACGCCTCCTCAACTGCGAAAGCGCCACTTGCGGCTGCGGCGCCTCCCGGTTCTGCCCCGCTGACGATGACGGTGCGCACGAGCTGATAATCGCCCCAGCGCAGATCGTTCACGGTATAGACGAGGTAATAGGTTCCCGCTACGTTTGTGTCAAGACGATCGGCATCGCCTCCGACCTGTACCTGCGCAGAGATATCCCTTCCGAAAGACACGACCGTTACACCCGGGTCATCAAAGTCCTGCCCGCAAGCGAGCCGGATCTCTCGGTCACCGTTGAGTGTAAAGCGGTCTTCCGCCGTCAGCGCCTCAGACGCGAAGATACCGCAAGCGATGCCGACCGCGAGAAAGATGACGGCGAGCACCAGCGTTGCCGGATGCAGTTTTTTTGCCGCTTTCGCCGCTGATGCACGCGAACCCCTTTTACTTGTCATACAATACCTCCTTCTTTGCAGGTATTGTACCATATTCCGTCAAAAATGTAAACAGGCGTAAAATTGCACAAAAGACAAAAAATAAGAGGAGTCACACAAATTCTTGCGCTCGTCCTCTCATTTTTGTCCCGATTTTCACCATTAAGAGCGATCATCCTTCGCTTTTTTAAGGATCACTTAATTTTAAACAATTTTATGAGGTTTCACTCTTTGATTTTTTATGTCGTTGCTCATACAAAACATATTTTGCAACGGTCAAATCCTGAAAAAGTCTCTCCTCGTTTTTCATGTTATCAATTCTAAGCGCCTTATTTCCGCGATATGCCGCTCCGCGAAAAGGAGACTGTATCGGAAAGCGGCGATATCTTTCTGAAAAAAAGGCGCGGACCCTTTCAATTTATCTTTTTCTTACGAAACTTTTTCTATGACTTCAGGCGGATCCGCTTACCGCCGCCGACAGCATCAGTATCTGCACCCAGCCGTCGTTTATGCGCCCAACCTACAGGAAAATTGAGGCAGTCAACCCAGCCGGGCGGCAATGGACAGAATAACCCCGCTGCGCACAGAGTATCCCCCCCCAAAAAAGAAAATGAAAATTTTGGGCGCCCTAAACGATTGCGCTATTTGCCGAGGCTCTCATTTCAATATCCTCTCTATGCCCAAGCCCAATCAAACGACTGAAAATGAAATGAATAACGCAATCAAAGCAACCAAAACTTATGGGTTACCCATTCCCCATCAGGGTAAATTGCAAGCCAATCCTTCAAAAGGGTGTCACTGATATCATGCTGAAGCCCCCTTTATAACTAACTGGTGGATTTTTCAAGCTAAAGCGCCCTATAAAGAGAGCCGCCCGCATGATGGCGGACGGCCCATATAGATCTTTGGTAAAACTGATTTTTCTCTCGCAGATGAGCCAACCTTTAACCGCGGATCTGCCCATTGCCGACGACCTGATATTTATAAGAGGTCAGCTCACGCAGCCCCATCGGACCGCGGGCGTGCAACTTCTGCGTGGAAATACCCATCTCTGCGCCCATGCCGAACTCGAAGCCGTCGGTAAAACGGGTACTTGCATTGACGTATACGGCAGCGCTGTCCACCTCCTCGAGGAATTTTTCCGCCGCAGAGGCGTCCTCGGTAATGATGCTGTCGCTGTGATGCGTACCGTACTGATTGATATGTGCGATCGCCTCGTCCACTCCGCCGACGATCTTGACCGAGATCTTCAGCGCCGAATATTCGGTATAATAATCCTCTTCCGTCGCCGGAGTAAGATCGGGAACGATCTCGCGGCATTTTTCGCAAGCCACGATCTCCACGCCCTTTTCGCGCAGTGCGGCAACAATCTCGGTCAGGTGTGCCTTGGCAAAGCGCTCTTCTATCAGCAAACTCTCACAGGCATTGCAGACGGAAGTCCGCTGCGTCTTAGCGTTGATGAGGATGGGGATCGCCTTCGATATATCTGCCGCGGCATCGAAATACACATGGCAGTTGCCCGTTCCCGTCTCGATGACGGGAACCGTTGCATTCTGTACGGCGTTTTGAATGAGGCCGGCGCCGCCGCGCGGAATGATGCAATCGACCACCCCGTTCATCCGCATAAAGCGGGTCGACCCTTCACGGGTAGTATCTTCAATGAGCTGGATAAACTCTGGATCGATACCGACCGAACGGACGGCATCTTTGATGACCGCTGTAACGGCAATGTTGGAGCGAATTGCATCCTTACTGCCGCGCAGAACAATGGCATTTCCGCTCTTAATGGCAAGCCCGATCGCATCCGCTGTAACATTGGGGCGCGCCTCGTAAATAATGCCGATCACGCCGATCGGAACGCGCACGCGGCGCAGACGCAACCCATTATACAACGTGCGCTCCTCCAAGATCTCACCGACGGGACAGGGAAGCTGCACCAGTTTTTCCAGCCCGACAGCAATCCCGTCGATGCGCTTTTCATCCAGCATCAAGCGGTCGACAAACTGTGCGCCGCGCGTGCAGGCCTCACAGTCCTTGCGATTCTCGGCGATGATCTCCGAGGCGTGTTCACGCAGAGCACGGGCAGCGGCAGTCAGCATTGCATTGCGATCTGCCTCTGCTGCATGGGCAACAGCCCCCGCATGTTCTTTTGCCCGCAGGCAAGCTTCTTCCACTCCGATCATATTTCCCTCCGCTTTCGATCGATTTATGCCGCACATAATACTCTGCAAATGCGCAAGTGGTGCGATTTATTCTTCTTCCTCATCCTCAGTCAGCTCGACATTATGATAAACATCCTGCACGTCATCGAGCTCTTCGAGCTTATCGAGCAATTTTTTGAATGTCTCCTCGTGTTCGGGGCTGAGCGTCACCTTGTTTTGCGGGATCATGCGCACATCCGCTTCCAAAAACGAGATGCCCTTCCCTTCAAGATATTTGCGAACATCCGAAAAAGTACTCGGATCCGTATAGATCTCATAAACATCGTCCAATACGACCACATCATCCGCGCCAGCATCGATAGCGTACTCCGTAATAGTATCCTCGTCCAAATCGAGTGTACGCTCGACGACGAGCAAGCCCTTATTGCTGAACATATACGATACGCAGCCGCTGTTGCCGAGCTCGCCACCGCATTTGGAGAGAGTGCTGCGCACATCGCCCGCTGTACGATTCTTATTGTCGGTAAGTGTATTGATGATGAGAGCGCTGCCCCCCACGCCGTAGCCTTCATAAACGAGAGTCTCGTAGTTGACGCCGCTCAATTCACCGGCCGCCTTTTTGATGCAGCGCTGGATGTTGTCGTTGGGCATGTTATTCGCTTTTGCCTTGGCGATCACGTCCGCGAGCTTGCTGTTTGTTTCTGGATTTGGATTGGATTTCGCGGCGACTGCGATCTCCCTGCCGAGCTTTGTAAAGATGCGGCCGCGCGCAGCGTCTGCTTTGCCCTTTTTTGCCTGTATATTATGCCATTTGCTGTGCCCTGACATATTTAAATTCTCCTTATAGATTCTGATTCGTATACTGATGCTCGTTCACTTTTGCCAACCATTACACACTGCGGAAATGATCCGCGCGCAATAGATACATGAGGATCCCTGCCGATACGCCGGCATTGAGGCTTTCACAGCCCGGGCGCATGGGAACACGGACGGTATGCGCACACGCCGCGCGCATCTGCTCCGTGACGCCATTCGCCTCATTGCCGATGACGAGGCAAAAGCGCTCAGGCGGCGAAAAACAAAAGGCGTTTTTCCCTCCCATATCCGCGCAGATGAGCGGTATGCCAGCAAGCGCGGAAGCGAGCTCTGCATCCCCGCCGATATGCAGCCGAACACGGAAGAGTCCCCCCATCGAGGCACGCACACATTTGGAAGCGAACGGATCGGTGCAACCGCGTAAATAAATATCTTCATAGCCGGCGGCATTCGCCGTTCGCAGCACAGTGCCCATGTTGCCCGGATCGGATACGCCGTCTAAAAGCAAACTGAGCGAGCGCGGAGGCTCCGGCGTGCAGGCGGGCATTTCCACGACGGCGAGAATGCCCTGCGGCGACACCTCTTCGGACAGCTTTTCAAAGACACCTGACGCAACGACGACCTCGCTATCTGCCTCGATATTCTGCAGGGGATGGTGCTCCGCCCGCACGAGCAGGCGGATATGCGCCCCGCTCTCCGCAGCCTCGCGCACCGATTTAAGTCCCTCCACCACATATTCCCCTGCCGCACGGCGAAACTTTTTTTCGCGCAGGGAGAGGATGCGGCGCACGAGCGGATTATTTCTCGATGTAATGACCATACAAAAACCAAAAAAACCTTCTTGCGATGAGGAAGAAGGTTTTCGGATCGATTATTTAGGCGATAGCGGCTTTCGCCTTCTCCGCGAGGGCCGCGAAGCCGGCTGCGTCGTTGACCGCGATGTCCGCAAGAACCTTTCTGTTCAGTTCGATGCCCGCGACCTTGAGGCCGTGCATGAACTTGCTGTAAGACAGTCCGTTCAGGCGAGCCGCCGCATTGATACGGGCGATCCAGAGCTTGCGAAAATCTCTCTTACGATTTTTGCGGCCGATGTACGCATACATCAGCGACTTCATCACCGCTTCGCGGGCGATGCGGTAAGAGCGGCTCTTGGAGCCAAAATAGCCCTTGGAAAGGCGGAATATCTTTCTGCGCTTTTTGACAGCGTTGACACCTCTTTTGATACGCATGACTGTTTTCTCTCCTTATTGCTTAATTCTTGTACGGAATCAGGCGGTTTTTGACCGTCAATTCCTGCGTCTCGCTGACGAACGCCGTCTGGCGAAGATTGCGCTTGCGCTTGCGGGGCTTTTCACCCGTCTTATGGTTTTTACCCGACTGTGCCCTCTTAACTCTGCCGCTGCCGGTCACGTCGAAACGCTTCTTGGAGCCGCTATGCGATTTCTGTTTAGGCATGTTGTTATCCTCCGAAATAATTTTCCGTATCTGACGTACGGCCGCATCCTTTTGCGGACGCACGGTTCCGAATCTTTATGATTTTGCGGGCGAAAGCAACATCGTAATGTTGCGCCCTTCGCTGGCAGGTTTTTTATCCATGACCGCCTTCCCTTCCAGCGTATCGAAGAAGGTGTGCATTACGCCCACCCCCAGGGAGGCGTGCGCATTCTGTCTGCCGCGCAGACGGATGGAGACCATGACCTTGTTCCCCGCTTCCAGAAATTTCTGTGCCTGGCGAGACTTGACATTGAGGTCATTCGTGTCGATAGTCATCGAGAGGCGAACCTCTTTGACTTCGACCATCTTCTGATTGCGGCGCGATTCTTTTTCCTTTTTCCCCTGTTCGAACTTGAACTTGCCGTAATCCATGATCTTACAGACGGGCGGATTGGCCGTCGGCGAGATCTTCACCAAGTCAAGATCGCTCTCTTCCGCGAGGCGAAGCGCGGCCTGCGCGCTCATGATGCCGAGCTGCTGCCCGTCTGCCCCGATGACTCTCACTTCCCGATCGCGGATCTCTCCGTTGATCTGATGCTGGGCTTTAATACTTTTATACCTTCCTTTTATTATTTTTTCGGTTTTTGAACGGACCGCCAAAGCCGTCAAAAAAGGCGGGCCCTGCAAAAGGACCCGCCGAACATATCACATTTGCCGCCGCAAACGCAGCGCCGTTTTCGGATATATCGTGCACTTGCCGACGCGATTGCCGCAAGGCGAGAAGCGTTCCTTCTACTTTACCGATATACTATACCAAAAATTGCAGCCGTTTGTCAATTATTTTGAAGGCCTTTTTATTTAAAAGACCGTCTTTTCGTCATTTTCTTTTTTTACGCGCGCGGCAAAATCGGCGAGAGCCATCGCGCCGATATCTCCCTTTTCGCGCATGCGCACGGAAACAGTGCCCTCCTCCTTCTCCTTATCGCCGATGATGAGCATATACGGCAGCTTTTCCAACTGTGCCTCGCGGATCTTGTAGCCGATCTTTTCGTTGCGCATATCCGTTTCGACGCGCAAACCCGCCGCTTTCAGCTGTGTTTCGACTTGCTTTGCGTAATCCATCGACTTATCGGAAACGGGCAGAATTTTCACCTGTACGGGCGAGAGCCACACGGGGAACTTGCCGGCATAGTGCTCGATGAGAATGCCGATGAAGCGCTCGATAGAGCCGAAAACGACGCGGTGGATCATAATGGGACGGTGTTTTTGGCCGTCCTCACCGGTGTACTCCGCTTCAAAGCGCTGCGGGAGCTGGAAGTCGAGCTGGATGGTGCCGCACTGCCAGGTTCGGCCGATGGAATCGGTCAGATGGAAGTCGATCTTCGGACCATAAAAGGCACCGTCCCCTTCATTGACGACGTACGGGAGCCCCATCTCGTCCAGCGCGGCGCGCAGTGCATCGGTCGCCGTCTCCCAATCCTCGTCGCTGCCCATGCTGTCCTCGGGGCGGGTCGAGAGTTCGACGTGATATTTGAATCCGAAGAGGGTATAGACCTCGTTGATGATGCGCACGACCCCTTTGATCTCATCGGCGATCTGCTCGGGAAGCATAAAGATGTGCGCATCGTCCTGCGTGAAGCAGCGAACGCGGAAGAGTCCGTGCAACTGGCCGCTCTTTTCGTGGCGGTGCACGATGCCCAGCTCGCCCATGCGGATGGGGAGATCTTTGTAGCTGTGCGGAGTGAGCTTATACACGAGCATCCCGCCCGGGCAGTTCATCGGCTTGATGGCACAGTCCTCCCCGTCGATCTTGGTCGTGTACATATTTTCTTTATAATGATCCCAGTGGCCGGACGTCTCCCAAAGAGAGCGGGTGAGGATAATCGGCGTCTGCACCTCGACATAGCCCTCGCGCGTATGGATCTGCCGCCAATAATCGATGAGAATGTTTTTGAGCACCATCCCCTTGGGCAGGAAGAACGGGAAGCCCTTGCCCTCGTTGAGCAGGGCGAACAGGCCGAGTTCTTTGCCGAGTTTGGTATGATCGCGCTTCTTCGCCTCTTCCAGCATGGTGAAGTAAGCGTCCATCTCTTCCTTTTTGGCGAAGGCCGTGCCGTAAATGCGGGTCAGCATCTTATTCTTTTCGTTGCCTCGCCAGTAAGCTCCCGCAATGCTGGTCAGTTTGAACGCCTTGATCTTACCGGTAGACGGCAGATGCGGACCGCGGCAAAGATCGGTGAAATCGCCCTGTTTATAGAAGGAGATCTCCTCCCCCTCGGGCAGATCTTTGATCAGCTCGACCTTGTACTTTTCCGAATATTTGGTCATCAGCTTGATTGCCTCTTCGCGCGGAAGGGTAAAGCGTTCGACGGGAAGATTGCTCTTGATGATCTTCTTCATTTCCGCCTCGATCTTGGAAAGATCTTCCTGCGTGATGGGCGTCTTGAAGTCGATGTCATAATAAAAGCCGTTTTCGATGGTCGGGCCGATGGCGAGCTTACAGGTCGGGAAGATCGCTTTAACGGCCTGTGCAAGCACATGCGCCGCCGTGTGGCGGTATACCTGCAGCCCCTCTTTATCCTTGAGCGTCAGGATCTCCAGTTCGCAATCGCCGTCAATGACGTGTGCGAGATCGACGGCCTTGCCGTCCACCTTTGCCGCGACCGCGGAGCGCGCCAGTCCCTCGCCGATGCTCTTGGCGACCTCGAGGCAGGTCACAGGCGACGCGAATTCTTTTTTGTCTCCTCCCTTCAACGTGATGATCATGTCTTTCTCCTTGCATATAAAATGAATATTTGCAATATAAAAGCGCCCTCAAACCTGTCGTTTAAGGACGCATCTCCTGCGCGGTTCCACCTTAATTGCCGACGCCCACCCGGGAACGCACGGCCGCTCTTTTTTGCGCGATTGAAAAAGCCGCGCATGCTTTTTGCCGAACGGAGCGGTTTCAAACCGGGACGGAAGCGCGGCGCTTTCAGCCAAGCGCGCCGCTCTCTGAAGGATCCGTTCGAACCCGGGCTACTTGTCTCCGTTCATAGGCAGATAGAATCGTATTGTGTTTCTATCATAGACGCTTTTGACTCATTTGTCAACGAAAAGAGCGCATTTTTTGCAAAAAATTTCGAGCGGCGGACGTCATTTCCGCAGGTGGCAGGCCCGCAGACTCGTTTACCTAATCAGGGCGCGAAACATACCCTCCCGCCATAATATCGGCGAAGGAAATCTTCCTGCCTGGAACTGGGCGAAACGAGGCACTCGACTTTTCCGGCGCCGCTGAGCACGATCTCGCGCAGCGTATTCATTTCCGAGTGTCCGCCTTCGATCAAGGAAGAGCGGCGCAGACGACGGCAGCGGGCGTCAAATACGGCATCCCCTTTCAAAAACACCTTACCGCGCCCTGCCCCAAGCAGGTACTCCATAAAATCGGCCAGTTTGCCGCGCGTAAAGACGGCCGGCACACATGCGGCGACGCCACGCCACTTGGCGCGCAGATCGCTCAGGCGGAAGCGATAAAACCCGTCGATCGTACACTCCGCATCCGCCGCCCGGCGCAGGCGCGTAAGGACACAGCGGCGGTCTTCGGCGAGATCTGCCGCAATGACGGCCGCGACAAGGATCTCGCGGTCTTCTTCCCCCAAACCGGCCGGACAAATGAGGGGGCGCAGTTCCGCGTATTTATAGCCGATACAGAGGATGTCTGCGACCTTTTCCTCTGCAAGGCGGCGCAGCGCCGGCTCCTCCCCGGCGACAGAGAGGCGAACGCGGCCGCTTTCAAACCCGATCTGCGCAGCGGCCCCGCCCTTTGCGAGCGCGGCGGCGATATAGGCAATGTACCGGCAGTTGCCGTCCGTTTCCGTGACAGAAAATTCGCTTTCTATGCTTCTTTCCATGCTTTCAGTGTATGCAGGCGAACGCATTTTATTTACGCATATCGTGCGGAAGAGCGCGATTTTGCAAAAATTTCGGGCGTACAGCCCTCTCGGCTTGACTATCTGCGCAAAAAATTATATAATCAAGTGAATCTTTCTTTGATCGGGAGGGCCTATGCCGCCGCTCTTCATCGCGCTCGTCATCATACTCGTCATCCACTATTTTCTGGCGATCGCGACCGTCTATCTCGTATTGAAAGACATGGGGCTGGTCAAAGCGGTCATCCCGTGGAATCTGATCGTGCTGCTGATCCCGCTGTTAGGGCCGGCAGCCTACCTGATCTTCCGGTGCTTTCGGAAGAAAAAATGAATTTTGTTCAGACGTTCGGAGGTATCTTTATGGACATGAAATCCGTCGAAAGCAAGTGGCAGCAACGGTGGGAGAAGACCAAGGAAAACCACTTCAACAAAAAGAACATCGACAAAAAATACTATGTATTGGAGATGTTCTCCTATCCTTCCGGCGCCAAGCTGCACATCGGGCATTGGTACAACTACGGCCCGTCGGACAGTTTTGCGCGCTTTAAGAAGATGCAGGGCTACGAGGTGTTCCAGCCGATGGGGTTTGACGCATTCGGCCTGCCCGCGGAGAACTACGCCATCAAGACCAAGATCCACCCGAAAGACTCGACCGAAAAGAACATCGCGACCATGGAAAAACAGCTGCGCGCAATGGGCGCCATGTTCGATTGGTCCGCCGAAGTAAAGACGTGCGAGGAAGATTATTATAAGTGGACGCAGTGGATGTTCCTGAAACTATATGAAAACGGCCTCGCCTACCGCAAGGAAGCCCCTGTCAACTGGTGCCCCAGCTGCAACACCGTGCTCGCCAACGAACAGGTACAGGAAGGCTGTTGCGAGCGCTGCGGTACGCCCGTTATCAAAAAGGACCTCACACAATGGTTCTTCCGCATCACCAAATATGCAGAAGAACTGCTGCAGGGATTGGATACGATCGACTGGCCGGAAAAGACAAAGCTGATGCAGCGCAACTGGATCGGAAAGTCCACCGGCTGCGAGATCGAATTCGAGTGCGAAAGCGGCGATACATTCAAAGTGTTCACCACCCGCTGCGACACCATTTTCGGTGTTTCGTACGTCGTCCTTGCGCCTGAACACCCGCTGGTACGCAAACTCACTTCCGAGGAACAGCGTGCTGCCGTCGAGGCGTATATCGAAGCGACTGCCAAAACCAATGAGATCGACCGCCTCTCCTCTGCGCGCGAAAAGACGGGCGTTTTTATCGGCCATTATGCCATCAACCCCGTAAACGGCGAAAAGGTGCCCATTTATGCTGCCGACTACGTCCTCTATTCGTACGGAACGGGCGCCGTGATGGGTGTACCCGCACACGACGAGCGCGATTTCGCTTTCGCTCAGAAATACGGCCTGCCCATCAAAAAGGTCATTGAAAACAAAAACGGCGAGACGGTGCTTCCCTTCTGTGAGGACGGCATCTGCGTAAACAGCCTGCAATTCGACGGCCGATTCGGTGAAGAGGCACGCACGGAGATCTCCAACTACCTGACAAAGATCGGAAAGGGCGAACGCAAGACCAATTACCGCCTGCGCGACTGGCTCGTCTCCCGCCAGCGGTACTGGGGCGCCCCCATCCCCGTGGTGCACTGCCCCAAGTGCGGCGTCGTGCCCGTGCCGTATAAGGATCTGCCCGTGCGTCTGCCCTACAACGTGCAGTTTGAGCCGGACGGAAAATCCCCTCTCGCAAAATGCGACGAATTTATGCACACCAAGTGCCCGCACTGCGGCGGCGAAGCGCTGCGCGACCCCGATACGCTGGACACCTTTGTCTGCTCGAGCTGGTATTATCTGCGCTATGCGGACGCACACAACTCTAAGCAGCCGTTTGACCCCGAAATCGTGAACAGGATGCTGCCCGTCGACAAGTATATCGGCGGCGCAGAGCACGCCTGCATGCATCTGCTGTATGCGCGCTTCTTTACCAAAGCTCTGCGCGACATGGGCTACCTGAACTTTGACGAACCGTTCAAGAGCCTTGTACACCAGGGCGTCATCCTCGGGCCGGACGGAAACCGGATGTCCAAATCGAAGGGCAATGTCGTTTCCCCCGACGATTACATCGAGCTGTACGGCTCGGACGTGTTCCGCCTGTACCTGATGTTCGGTTTCTCGTATACAGAGGGCGGCCCGTGGAGCGACGACGGCATCAAGTCGGTCGCCAAGTTCCTCGACCGCGTCGAACGGCTGACCGACAAAGCGATCGCACTCAAAGCGGAAGATCCCGCCAAAGATCACGGTACTGCCGAAAAAGAGCTGGATTACGCCCGCAATTATGCGATCAAGCAGATCACGCGGGATTTGGAGAACTTCTCCTTTAATACCGCCGTTGCCCGCTTGATGGAATACGTCAACGCGCTGAATAAATACGACGGCACGGAAGGACGAAGCGCCGCATTCCAGCGCGAGTGCACGCGCGACCTATTGCTGCTGCTCGCCCCTTTTGCCCCTCACTTTACCGAGGAGCTATGGGAGCGTTTCGGCGGCAAGTATTCCGTATTCGACCAGCGCTATCCCGTCTGCAACGAGGCGGCCCTCGTGCGCGATGAAACGGAATACGCCGTGCAGGTCAACAGCAAGATCAAGGCCAAGATGATGATCCCGAAGGACTTCTCGCAGGATCAGATCCGCGAAGCGGTGCTCGCCGATGAAAACATTCGCCCGCTGGTGGAAGGCAAACCCATCCGCAAGTTCATCGTCGTCCCCGGACGGCTGGTCAACATCATCGTGTGATTACAGCTTGGAGATCGAAATACCGACACAGACAAAGAAATGGATATGCAAACGGCGCGCACCGCAAAAGCGGTGCGCGCCTCTCTTTATCCCAAGGAAGTACTGCTTTATACGTCCTGCCAGACATAGAGGGGCGGGTACCCCCTAAGTCCCAAGTAAATACCTGCGGTGATCATTCTCCTGACCTCCGTGAGCCAATTCCCTCCTTCGAGATCATAGTACACTTCGACGATGTGGAAACCGTTGTACTCGCCGTAATACTCTTGGAACTTGTAGTTGTAGACAGCCATCCCGTACAGCTCCATGGCATCTGCGGCAACAGCCTCTTCGATGCGCTTTTTCTGCTCCTCGGTGAGCGGCTCCGGCACGATCGGTTCATACTCCAGGCGACGATAATCCTCGACTTCCTGTTCTGGCGACGATGATCAAAATACAGGCGAGCACGCGGGAAAGAATGATTTTTTTCATGATCGGACCTCTTTTGATTTTTTATCGTTTGACTGTCATACTACCGCTTTCATCGACAATGACGCAGTACGTTGCATGGTTTATCCTTGCCGTTATACTAAAAAACATCTTCTTCCTGTGAAGATCCCAAATACTCAAGAAGGAATGCTTGTGAAAGTTCGGAAAACGAAGCACCTGTTGAGACTCATATCATTTCCCTCCTATCGTTACTCAGGTCTTTTTTCAATTCGTTGCCTTATAGCCACTTTGCATACAATTTTGTCTCTTGGTAAACCACCTCCTCTTCACCCTCTTCATTTATTTCCGTGCGCTCTTCCGGCAGAACGTCCGTTTCAAAATCCCATTCGTTTATGCACTCAGGCTCTTTATACCACCCTCCGAATGTATAACCTTCCCGTTCCGGCTCGGGTGGTATAAATTCAATTTTACTTCCGTAATCATAGTCATCAATCCAATAATAGCCATAATTTTTCTCTGTTTCATAATTATAAAAAAATGATACATTTGCCCTATCGAAAGCATAATAATATAAACTATTTGGAGGTACATTAGTATATTCTCTATCAGAAACATACGTTTTGACAGATTGACTAGTAGTCACTATAAAGGCTCCAGCCATAGATATTATCTTCGTTAAATTGGGACTATTTCTAAATGAACCTGATACTATATAAACAGATGTAGGGAAGTACACTTTTTCTAATTTTTCACTACAGATATCAGCATAACCTATACTGCTCCACATTTGCAAAAGAGGCCGTTCACCTATTGTAGACACCCTAACTCCGTCTATCTCTTCGGGTATCACCAAAAAGCGCTGTTGCTGTCCCTCTTCCGTCAAACCGGTTATATATGCCGTTTCTCTGTCATCATAAAATTTTACCGTAAAGTATCCCCACTCTTCATTACGCACAAATCCCGAACACGCGCTCAGCATAAGCGTTGTTGATACTAAAATAGTAATCATTAAAATCCTTAATATTTTCTTTATCATAAAATTATAATCCCCTTTTAAGCAATTTGCCTTATAGCCATTTTGCATACAATTTTGTCTCCTGGTAAACCACCTCCTCTTCACCTTCTTCGTTTATTTCCGTACGCTCTTCCGGCAGAACGTCCGTCTCAAAATTCCATTTATTTATACACTCCGGCTCTTTATACCATCCTCCGAATGTATAGCCTTCCCGTTCCGGTTCAGGCGGGATAAATTCGATTTTACCGCCATAGTCCCAATCATCGATCCAATAATAGCCGTAATTTTCTTCTGTTTCATAATTGTAGAAGTATGATACATTGGACATAACGTAACAGTTACGAGTGTATCCCCTTTCAATGTATACCTCCCTTGAATAACACCTCTTTATTGAGTATTCAAAACCGTTAATATAATAATCATCTCTTATTGAAACTACTTTCATTAAATTAGAGCTATTTCTAAATGAACCACTTATTATTTCAGTTGAAAATGGAATATAAATCTTTTCAAGCTTATCACTACAGATATCAGCATAGCCTATACTGCTCCACATTTGCAAAAGAGGTCTTTCACCTATTGTATATACTTTAACTCCGTCTATCTCTTCGGGGATCACCAAAAAGCGCTGTTGCTGTCCCTCTTCCGTCAAACCGGTTATATATGCCGTTTCCCTGTCATCGTAAAATTTTACCGTAAAGTATCCCCACTCTTCATTACGCACAAATCCCGAACACGCGCTCAGCATAAGCGTCATTACCGCCAAAATGAGCACGATCCATGCTTTACATAATTTCTTTTTCATGCTTTTCCACTCCCTTCATGCAATTTATTTTACTTTAATGCCTCTTGGCATAGGGCCTCATTTTTTGATGCATTCCATTGTCTCCATTGTTCATTATACTTTTAACAAATATATATGCTTCCCTCGCAATATTATTGAGGAACATAACCGTCTGCCCTTCACCAAAACTATACTAAAAAAAGCACAAACAAAGCCTTATAAGACTCTATTTGTGCTTACATTACAATCGATATTCATAGGAGTTTTTCTCCTTTCGATTTATTTTACAAATTCTTTTTTATATAAACATCTGAAAGCTGCCTTTTCGATCCCTCTATTCCTGATGAACTGATTGCAATTTTATTATAACACTGCAAATCGGATCTGTCAATACCTGCTTTTTATTTTGAAATACCCTCCGGCATGGCCGGAGGATATGGATTTCCTATCAATTTCGGCTAAAATGTTGCAAAATGAGCCGCGCCGTGCTATGCTGTTGCATGAGGGTACTGCCCGAAGGAGGACGATCGAAAATGACTTGGATCATCGCCGGCTGTATTGCCGCCGCACTGCTCATCGCAATCATCGCCTGCATCGTATTTTTGTGCAGGGATCCGAACCCGCGCCGCCCCGCGCACATCGATGGGGCAAACGGCTTTGTACAGGCGCACGGCACCAACCTGTACGACGGCGACGGAAACCTGCTACAACTCAAAGGCGTCAACCTCGGCAACTGGTTCATCCAGGAACCGTGGATGAGCCTTGCTTCGGTCGGCAATTTCGATACCGGGCACTACACGCAGCGGCGCGGCCGGACAGCCATGCGGCAAAATCCCAACCTGGACGAGGACCAGATCGCCCGATTGGAACAGATCTATCTCGACCATTATATCCGCGAGGAGGACGTGCGTACCATCGCCGCGTTGGGCATGAACGCCGTGCGCATCCCCTTTTCCTATATGAATCTCACAGAGGGCGGCGCGCTGCGCCCGGATGCCTTTGCCGCGCTCGACCGCGCAATTTCATGGTGCAAAAAGTACGGTCTGTACGCCGTGCTCGACCTGCACGGGGCGCCAGGTTCGCAAAATATGGACCATCACTCGGGCGACGATGCGCACTTTGACCTGTACGGCAACGCCGAAAACGAGGCGCGCACCGAGGCGCTGTGGCGGCAGATCGCGCGGCACTACCGCGGCGAGCGCGCCGTAGCCGGATACGACCTGCTCAACGAACCGCGCCGCCGCCCTCACCGCTATGGGGGCAGGGTCAATTTCGATTATTATGACCGCCTCTACCGCGCCGTACGCGAAGAAGACCCCGATCACCTTCTCTTTATCGAATGTTTTTCTTTCCCTGTCAACGGGGCGCGCCTCCGCCGCTACGGTTGGAAGAATATCTGCATGGAGTACCACATCTATAATCTGACGCCCTTTTCGCAAAAGACCTGCCTGCGCCTGTATAAGGCTCTGCACAATTGGATGGGCTACCGCACGCCCGTATTGATCGGCGAATGGAACGCCTATGGGCGGCAAAAGGACTGGCAGACATACTTTGCATATTTCGACAAGCTGGGATGGTCATTCGCCTCGTGGACGTACAAGACCAACGCATACTTTTATCGGCGCGACCGCCGGTATCGGAACCTCTATGTCCGCACCCACGGCGAAAAGGACAAACTAAACTGGGGAATGTTCGAGCTGGATCTACCCCCGGTAGATATCTCGAAGGCGACCTATCAAGAAATCGCCGCAGCGTACGAAGCTTCTGTTACTGAAAACGCGCAGCGCTCGGGTGCCTATGCGGCGTGGGAGCGCTATTTGCGGAACTGTGCGGCGCGGCGAAAGCTCCCGCACTGAGCCCCCTCCTTTTGCGAACGATGCGGGCAGCCGCCTTGTACAGCTCTGCGGCAGGAATGACCGCAAGCGAAGCCGCGAACACGATCCCCCATTGCCCCGCCGTGAGCGAAGTGATGCCGAACGCCGCGCGCAGGAACGGGAAAATGCAGAGTAAAAGATTGACGCCGACACCGATGCCGACGGTGACAAAGAGCATCTTGTTGGAAAAGAATCCCCTGCCGAACGCGGAACCATATTCCGAACGGATATTGAAGGAATGAAATAGTTCCAAAAAGGAAAGGACAAAAAAGGTCATCGTGACTGCGACCGCATTCCCGTAAACGTGCAGGCTCCAAACAAAGACGCCGATACACAGCGCCGTCTGTACAGCGCCGTAGACGGCGACGGAAACAAGGGAAGACGCCGAAAAGAGAGAGGACGCGCTCTCGGGCGGGCGAAGCATGCAGTCGCGCTCTGCCCGATCTGCCCCCAACGAGAGGACGGGCAGGCTGTCGGTGATGAGGTTGATCCACAGGAGCTGCGTGGAGGTAAGAAAATCGAACTTCCAAAAAACGAGCGAGGCAATGAGCACGGCCAGCACTTCGGCCAGATTTGTAGCGAGGAAAAAGCGGACAGTCTTGCGGATGTTAGAAAAAATGCGCCGCCCCTCCTGCACAGCGGTGACGATGGTCGCAAAATTGTCATCCGCGATGACCATATCTGCCGCACTCTTGGTAACGTCCGTCCCCGAAATGCCCATGGCGATGCCGATATCCGCTTTGCGGATGCCGGGCGCATCATTGATGCCGTCGCCCGTCATGGCGACGACATTGCCCGCCGCCTGCAGCTGCTCGACGATCAGGCTCTTGTGCTTGGGACTGACGCGGGCAAAAACACGCATTTTCGGCACGCTCTCGCGCAGGGCTGCCGGCGTCATGGCGTCCAATTCGGCCCCCGTGACGACCTGCCCCTCGCTCTCAGCGATGCCCAGCCGCGAAGCGATGGCGAATGCCGTGGCACGATGATCGCCCGTGATCATGACGGGCGTGATGCCCGCACCTTTACAGGCGGCGACCGCCTCTCTGACGCCTTTGCGCGGCGGATCGATCATGCCGCAGATCCCGATAAAGATGAGCCCTTCGTCACACGGAGCGCCAGTATAGGCGCGGTAGGCAAACCCCAGCGTGCGCAGCGCGCGGGACGCGAGGAAAGCGGTTGCTGCGAGCACAACGGAACGATCCCCTTCCGTCATGGGGCGCACCCGGTCCCCCTCTAAAATACGGTCACAGCGGCGGAGCAGAACATCTGCTCCGCCCTTTACATAATCGAAGCGTCCTTCGTCCGTTTCAGCAGATACGGTCATGCGCTTGTTCTCGGAAGAGAACGGGATGCCGCCCAATCGCCTGTAAGAGAAAGATGCCCCCTGCCCGCGCGCATATGCGACGAGGGCGATCTCCGTCGGGTCGCCGGATAGCCGTCCGCCCCGCATGCGGACACTGTTGCAGATCTGCATACACGCGAGCAGGAGCCTCCGTGACTCCCCAGCCGGCGCAGAAACGGCGCTCACATCGATCTGTGCAGAGCGCAAAGCATCGCCCGCTGAAAATGCGGAAAAATCGGTGATGACTTCCTCGACGGTCATGCGGTTTTCGGTCAAAGTTCCCGTCTTATCCGAACAGATACAGCTGCAGCCGCCCAGCGTTTCCACCGCATGCAGGCGGCGGATAATGGCGCGCTCGCGGCTCATTTTCTGTACTCCCATCGCCATGATAACGGTAACGACGGCAGGCATACCCTCCGGAATGGCCGCAACGGCGACCGCAACAGCCGACAAAAAGCCGCTCAGCAGGGGCTCGCCCTTAAAGAAAATGCCAAAGAAAAAGAGCAGTACCGCGACCGATACGACAAATGCGGTGATGATCCGCCCGAGCGTCGCAAGTGCCTTTTCGAGCGGAGTTTTGACTGTTTCTGTCTGTGCGAGCATGCCCGCGATCTGCCCGATCTCGGTATCCTTGCCCGTCCCGACGACGACAGCCGCCGCCCGCCCACGCACCACGAAGGAGGAAGAGTGCAGCATACACCGCCGCTCGGCAAGCGGCGTCCTATCAGGGACGGGCGCTTCCGATTTGGAAACGCCGTTCGATTCGCCCGTAAGCGCCGACTCATCGCAGCGCAGTTCCTCTGCGCGCAGAACACGGCAGTCTGCCGGGACCATATCCCCTTCTTCCAGCAAAATGACATCGCCGGGAACGAGAGAACGGCTGTCCAGCAGCACATCTTTTCCGCCGCGCACCGCTTTGACGCGGCAGACGGAGAGGCGATCCAATTTTTCGACGGCGGTATCCGCGCGGTATTGCTGAATAAACCCGACAACGGCATTGAGCAGCACGATGAGCAAAAGGATGCCCGTATCGGTCAGCCCGCCGGCATCCCCTGTCAAAAAAGCAACGACAGCGGAAATGGCTGCGGCACAGAGAAGCAGGATCGTCATAAAGTCCTTGAACTGTGCCAAAAACAGCCGGAACGGCCCGCCCTTTTTGCGGGAAGGGAGGGCATTTTCGCCCCATTGCCGCAACCGGGACTGCGCCTCTGCCTCGGCGATGCCGACCGGAGAACTTTGCAGAGCGGACAATACATCCGCCGCCGGAAGAGAGTAAAACGCGCGCATACGCACCTCGACAAACAATGTACAAGGTATTGTATTCAGCCGAAAAGACGGATATGCCCCCGCCCTCCGCCGGTAATTTGTAAAAGTAAAGCGGCCCGCAGACCGATCGGTCTGCGGGCCGCCTCTTTGCCCTCGGCAATTTCAAATTTTGAAAAACTTACCGTCAGCCATCTGCTTCGGCACTAGAAACAGACGATCCATCGCGAATCGTCAAGTCGGAACCGGTATCGGAGGTAGCCATATCGTAAACATTCTCCGCTCCGGCCGCTTCGCCGTTGATCGTGTTGCCGCTCACCGTCATGGTGTGTCCCGTCCCGTTAACCGAGGCCTCGATATAGGCAAGATAAACCTCGCAACCCTCATCCGGCGTACAGATTACCGCATTGCCGGTCATTTCAATGCTGAGATCGTCATAGACATTCCCGCCGCTCTGCCATAAATCGAGGATAAAGAAGTCCTTCGCATCGCTCGTATCCGTCGCTGCGACGGTCGCGCCGTAAACGGTGTTGCCCTCGAAGACAATCTCCGCATCGTTCTGCCGGCGGGCAAACTTGACTGCGTAGCGCTTGCAGGGATTTGCTTCCGAGCCGAAGGTGTTGTTGCGGAACACGGCGCGCACGATCTGCGTGCCGTTGCCGTCCACGATCGAACAGGTATCGCCGCCCGCGGTAGAACTACTCTGCAAATCACAATTTTCGACGGTCAGGTCGAGGTTGACATTATACGTCGAATCCAGAGCGATGAACTGCCCCCTGTTCGACTCGATCGTGATCCCCTCCTTGACGTCGCCGACGTTGGCAAAGCAGTTGCGCACGACGACTTTCGTGGGAAGTAGATCCTCATATACGCTGTTCTGATTCTCGATATAGCCGATTTTGATCCGGCTGCCGCCCGTAAAGGAGAGGTTTTCAAAGGTGACAGACATCGCATGATCGACGCCGCTTGTTCCATGGCCGCTCTCCTGCTTATCTGTTGCCGCAATATTGAATACAACATCTTCCAAGACGGCTTCGCGGTCGCCCTCGCCGACAAGCGTGACAGCTTTATCCAGTACCGTTTCGCCGGACAACGTATATGTGCCGGCCACAAGTTGGATCGTATCTCCATCCTGTGCGCTTGCGAGCACCGCCTGCAGCGTAGCGGGCGTTGCAATTTTCGTCACGTCTGTCACCGTGTTATCCGCTTCCGTTATTTCAGAGACATCATGCCCTGCCAAGGCGGTTTTTCTGCCGATCACGGCACCCATGTTGCCGTGTTCTGCATCGATCTCTCCCGCAAATTCGGCGAAGCGGAGCGTCACATTCTCGACCGTGTTGCCCGTTACTGACGGAGCCTGATCATCGATCGAAGCGTTGCCCACGATGCCGCCGAGATCGCGGAAAGCGGAGATGGTCGCGTTCTTTACGGTGTTATCCGTCGCGTCACCGTTGGCAAGATAGCCGACGATGCCGCCCGCCTTGTCGCCGTTGTCATATCGCCATCGCTGACTTCATTGGGCGTCAAAGTGATCGTAAGGCCGTCGACCGTGCAGCCGCTGATATTGCCGTACGTATAGCCGACGATGCCGCCCGCCCAGTGACTGGCCGTGATCGTCGCATTTTGAACGGTCACGCCGCTGACGACACCGTTCACGGAAAGTTCACCGACGACGGCACCCACGCTCTCGACGCCGCTCACGGAGACGGTATCCAGCGTGAAGTTTTTGATCTCATTCGTGCCGGTCGTACGCCCGAACAGGCCGGCATTGTTGCCCTCGACGGCGACCGCAAGGTTGGAGATCGTATGTCCCTGCCCGTCGAATGAGCCGCCGAAGGGATGTTCCTGCGTGCCGATCGGCGTCCACGCGACATTTGCCATGTCAATATCGGCGGCGAGAAGGATGGTGCAGCCTTCATGCGCATTGCCGCCGTTCACGTTGTCGCGCAGCTTTTCAAGGCCGGCAAGACCGCGCACTTCATAGACATCCGTATCCACTCTGAGCAGAACTTCGCTGTAGACAAAGGTGTTGCCGCTTTGGGTGTTGCCGGATACGTTTGTATCGTTGCCCTCGAAGGCGGCCGTCACCTCGTCAAACGTTCTGGAATACTCCGAGTCGACCGCGTACGCATTTACATAGTTTTCGGCAATGCCGTCGATCGTGAAGGTGCAGCCGGTCACGGAACAATCATTGATCGTCCATCGATCCAGGTAGTTCCAGCAGTTATACAAAGAACCGACTAACCCGCCCACATTGTGATATCCATAAAATTCGCTGTTCGACACATCACAATCGACGAGGTGCAATCTCGCGCCGTCGTTGAGGATAGAGAACCCTACAAGCCCGCCGATGCGGATGTCCAGTGCCTCTTCGCGGGGCCTGCCCGTGACCACGGCGTTGGTGACGTCGACATTGTCGAGCGTGACGTCGCCGTACTGATAGCCGATGACGACGCCGGCAAATGAACCGGTGTTTGTCAAGCTGGCACCGTCAAACGTGAGATCTTTGATCGTGATATTGGAGGCATTGCTGCCGATGAAACCTAAGCGCGTACTTCCGTCGCCTTCCAGCGTCAGGTTGCGGATGGCATATCCGTTGCCGTCGATAACGGTGCCGTTGAGCCTCCCGCCCCAACCGCTGATCGGCGTCCATGCGACGCCTGCGAGGTCGATATCATTCAGCAGAACGATTGTCTGATTGCGATACTCTGTGCCTTCGGCGGCATTCACCGCAGTAGCAAACGCGACCAACTGCTCGGCCGTGCCGATATACGTGTAACCGACATTGTACGAAGTGCCGTCGATCACCCACTCGCTGGCGAGAGTCGCTTCATCGGCCGTTTCTCCCGTCATCGTCTGGAGACCGTATACGTCAAGGTCCGCACCCGCATAAGTGCAGCCGCTGAACGTCACCTTCGTTGCAACGCTTGCAGCAATGGTGAATCCTTCTGCGATCGCACAGTCAGAAACGGTGAGGTTTTGCCCCGATACTGTGAGAATATAGCCGGCTACCGCTGTCCCTGTTTCGGAAATGTTGAGATTGGCAAGCGTTACATTATCAGCCGTAATTCCGTATCCAGCAGGGATCATCGCGACACTCTCACCGTTGCCGACGATGCTGATGCCTGCCGGAAGCGTAACGCCCGTAAAATCGTATGTACCGGCGCCGAGCGTAACGATGCCGTTTTCGCCCGCTTGTGCAACCATTTCGGCAAAGCTCGTAGGATCTTCCACTTCCGTTATACTGCCGCCGCCGAGAGTCGCGATCGCAGTCCATGCACCGTTCTCGTAATACCATATCGAATTGTTAGCGGTGCAGAAATACATATCGCCTTCCAGCACTTCCTCGCCGATATCGGTATTGCCGGTGGGCACATTGGCTCCGTAGAACCACTTGGATCCGCGCTGACCATCCTCGCCGTCACTTCCTGCCGGACCAGCCGGCCCCTGCGGGCCCTGCTCGCCTTGCTCGCCTTGCTCGCCCTGCGGGCCCTGTTCGCCTTGCTCACCCTGCGGGCCCTGCTCGCCTTGCTCACCCTGCGGGCCCTGCTCGCCTTGCTCGCCCTGCGGGCCCCCTTGCTCGCCCTGCGGGCCCTGCTCGCCTTGCTCACCCTGCGGGCCCTGCTCGCCTTGCTCACCCTGCGGGCCCTGCTCGCCTTGCTCGCCCTGCGGGCCCTGCTCGCCTTGCTCACCCTGCGGGCCCTGCTCGCCTTGCTCACCCTGCGGGCCTTGCTCGCCTTCCGCCTTGATCTCTGTCTTGATTCCATTGATCACCCAATATCCGTCTTCGCTGATCTCAATGGTCGGCGTCTGACCATTTTGCCCGTCTGCGCCATCCGTGCCGTCGGTCCCGTCTTCACCGCGCAAGGATTCCAGCCACTCTTCTTCCGTGCCCTGAAACCCGTGTTCCACCGCGATCTCATAAGCGGACAAACCATTGCCGCACGCCGCGAGGGAAACCATGAGCACCGCAGACAGCCCGACCGCAGCCAGTGTTGCCAAAAGCTTCTTCATGCTTTTCCTCCTCCATATTAAGATATCTTAATTATATCCCCCTCCCTCCGGAAAAGTCAAGGGTTTTCCACAAAACCTATAACGTTCTTGCATTTTTGGCCCAATCGTCCCCAAACAGCCGAATTTACCGATCCACGTTTCTCCACAAACCGCCCATTTCAAAAACTCCTTCTGCGGACGGCTCCAAACTCTGCCGCGTTAAAATTATTTAGAAATTTCGAGCTTACACCTTCCCTGCCGCAAAATAATCTGATCACAAACGCATGCAGACGAACAAGATGATCCCTGTATTTCATCTCTGCCGTAAATATAAAAAGGCGGGAATCCCCGCCTTTTTGGATGCAATCTATGTCAATTTTCCGGCAGAAATCGCGCATACCCGCCATGGCCGCGGTGCAGCTCGCGCGAGACGCGCGAGAGCGTCGCCGAAGAGATGCCCGTCTCCTCGATGATCTCGGCATATGTCTTGCCGTCCCGCAGCAACTTAGCCGCGGCGGCGCGCTGCGCCATCTGCTCAATCTCCTGATAGGTGCACAAATCCGACAGGAGCGCGGCAATATCCTCGCTCGTCTTGCAATTCAAAATGGTACGATATAAGAGCTCCTGCATTTGTGCACTCTCTTTCATACAAAGATATCCTCCAATGACTTTTGTAAAAAGGCGCGCGTCTTTTCACTCTTCGGCGAATCAAATACCTCTGCGGGCGTGCCCTGCTCTTCTATGACGCCATCGGCGATGAACAGGACACGGTCGGCGACGCTGCGCGCAAACCCCATCTCGTGCGTGACGACGATCATGGTGCTGTCGGAAGATTTCAGCCCCTTGATGACCTTGAGCACCTCGCCCGTCAACTCCGGATCGAGTGCGCTGGTCGGCTCGTCAAAACAGAGGATATCCGGCTGCAGCGCGAGAGCGCGCGCGATCGCCACGCGCTGCTGCTGCCCGCCGGAAAGTTCGTACGGGTAAGCGTTCCGCTTTTCCGTCAGACCGACGCGGGCCAAGAGCTCCTCCGTGCGCCGCTCGATCCCCGCCTTGCGGTCGGCCCGGAGAGACGCGAGCGAAGAAGCGAAATCCTCCTTCATTGCTGCGCGCTCCGGACGCGGCGATTTGCGCAAGGCCGCCCGAAATTCCTTCTTTCGGCGCGAGCACTCCTGCCGCGCGAGCAGCGTCTGCGCGAGCGTGATGTTTTTAAATACGGTATACTGCGGAAAGAGATTGAACTGCTGGAACACCAGACCGAAGTGCAGCCGCTTTTCGCGGATCTGCGCGTCAGAATAGCGGCGTCCCTGCTCTGCATCGAACAACAATTCTCCATCCAGCGTGAGCGAGCCCTCGTCCGGCGTTTCCAAAAAGTTCAGGCAACGCAAGAGCGTCGTCTTGCCGCCGCCCGAGGAACCGATAATGGCGAGGACTTCCCCTTTTTCCAGAGAAAAGGATATGCCTTTGAGCACCTCATTGTCGCCAAAGCGCTTGCGATAGTTATTCACTTCGAGAAAAGCCATAAATCACACCTTAAAATAGTTGAGCTTTTTTTCAATAAAGCCGAACAGGAGCGTCAGGATGCCGACAAAGATGAGGTAATAGACGGCCGTATAAAAGAGCGGCCAGATCAAACCCGTGATCGTATAGTCATAAGCGATCTTTAAGATCTCTTCGACGACGATGATGCGTGCAAGCGACGTATCCTTGACGAGGGTGATCACTTCGTTGGACATGGGCGGCACAATGCGCTTGATGACCTGCAACAGGACGACGCGGAAAAAAATCTGCGTGCGGGTCATTCCGAGCACCTGGCCCGCCTCGTACTGCCCCTTGGAAATACTCTCGATGCCGCCGCGGTAAATTTCGGAAAAGTAGCAGGCATAATTGATGACAAATGCCACGATCACCGCGACGATCCGCTCCAAAAAGCCCCAACCAAACAGCAGTGCCGGGCCATAATAAATGACCAGGATTTGCAGCATGAGCGGCGTCCCGCGGATGATCCATACAAAAACCTTTACGACATATTTCAGCGGGCGAAAACGCGACATCGACCCGAAGGCGAGCACCAGCCCGAGCGGAAGAGCAAAGACGAGCGTCGCCGCAAAAATCTGACAAGTGACTCCGAATCCGCGCAAGAGATCGAGAGAGATCTGCCAAAACTGTTCCATAACCGCTCGTTACACCGATACGCCGTACTTTTCAGCCAAGGCCTCGATGGTCCCGTCCTCTTTATACTTTGCGAGGATCTCGTTGATCTGCTCGCACAGCTGCGTATCTTCCTTGCGGAAGCCGACCGCAAAATCTTCGCTGGCGAACCCGATATCGACATAGGTCAGGTCGGTATAGTCTCCCTTCCCTGTCATTTCCTTAGCGAGTGCGATGTCGACGACTGCCACGTCGGATGCGCCGCTCTTGACTTCGAGGAAAGTATCCGCCTGTTTTTCCATAGACAACAATTGATCGTCCGTCAGGCTATCCATTTCGCTGAGGATGGTATCTGCCGCAGAACCTCCTTCAAAGGCAATCGTATCCGCCTGCGCGAGATCTTCCTGCGAAGTGTACTTATCCGCATCCGCTGTGCGGATCACGAGCACCTGCTGATTGACCATGTAAGGCTCAGAAAGAAGGATGCTCGCCCTCAGGTCGTCCGTCACCGTCATACCGTTCCAGATCACATCGACCTCACGCGATTCCAAGGACATGACTTTCGTTTCCCAAACAATTTCGACAAACTCGACATCATAGCCCAGTTCACCGAACGCCTTTTCTGCCAACTCTGCATCAAAGCCGACCCACTTGCCCGATTCATCCCGGTAATCCATAGGCGGATAATTGGTGACGCCGATCTTTAGCGCATTTCCGCTGCAGCCCGCAAACGCCACGACGCCCGTCACAAGCAGAGCAAGCGAGCAGACAAAAGCCAATAACTTTTTCATAATTATAACACTCCTTTTTGCGCCGTGTCAAGCGCGGCGCCACTCTCGTTCTGTCCGTACTCTCGTACCGACCGCTCTATTATACTTTATTGCGCTAAATTAGTAAAGTATTTTAATGATATAATACCGAATTATTTGCATAAAAAATCCGCCCGCAACGCGGACGGAAAGGATTATTTACTCTATGCTGCTGTTATCTCCCGATCGTGCGGCCGATCAGTTCCTGCGCCGCATCGTACCCCATACTCTTCAAGCGGAAGTTGCGCGCGGCGACCTCGATTATGATGGACAGGTTGCGGCCGGGTTTGACGGGAATGATGTGCTTCATCACCTTTTGCCCGAGAATGGTCTCATACATAATCCCGTCACCCAGCCGATCGTATTCCTTGCCCTCGACCCAGTCTTCCAGTTCCATAACGAGGTCGATCTCCTTTTCGTTGAGGATCGAGCCGGAGCCGTACATATTTTTGATATTGAGGATGCCGATGCCCCGCAGTTCCATAAAATAACGGATCATTTCCGGCGAAGTCCCGACCAGAGAATCGGCCACCCGCTTGATGATGACGCTGTCATCCGCGACCAATCGGTGTCCGCGCTTGATCAGTTCCATCGCCGTCTCGCTCTTGCCCACGCCGCTGTGCCCCGTGATCAGAATCCCGACGCCGGAAATATCCATCAGAACGCCGTGCATCGTGATGGACGGCGCCAGCTTTTTATTCAGATAAAAGAATAAATCGTTCATGACCGCCGTGGTCACCTTATCCGTCCGCAATACGGGACATCCCGTCTTGCGGACCGCTTCGAGGATCTCCTGCGGAACGGGCAGATCGCGCGAGAATATGATGCACGGAATGTCGTGGTAAGAGAGCAGGCGGTCGACCCTCTCGCGGCGCACATCCGGCGCGAGATCGCGCAGATATTCATATTCGGAATTGCCGACAACAAGGATCCGCGAGGAATCGAAATATTTGAAATACCCGGCAAATTGCAACCCGGGGCGCTGTACGCTGTAAGAAGAGAGCGTCACTCTGCCACGGCCGGCAAATACAATTTCCAAACCAAGGCTGCCGCAAAAATTATCGAGTAATACAGTTTCCGTTTCGCTCATATGTTCTCCCCCAATCCGAATTTGCGGATCACGTAACCGACGCCGTCCTCATCGCAGGAACGGGTGATGAAATCGGCCTCGCGTCGCAGCGCCTCCTCTCCGTTCGCCACGGCGACGCCCAGCCCCGCCATGCGCACCATGGGCAGGTCATTGTAATTATCTCCGATCGCAACGGACTGCTCGACCGGGATGCGGTAATACCCGCACAGATATTCGAGCGCGCCGCCCTTGTCGCATCCCTTGCAGACAATCTCGACGAGATATTCCATACTTGTCGTAACATAGAAGCGGGAGCCGAATTTCTCCTCGACGGCGGCAAGCACCTTTTCGCGCTCTTCCGGCGGACTGACGACAATGATCTTATGCGGAGAGATCTGCTTTTCCCGCACCGTTTCCGCTATGTTTTCGGGCGTGAGAATGCCGCGCACCGCGCAAGCCTTCTCGTACCATGCACGGAAATCGTCATCTCGATTGACATAAAAATCATCCCCGTCATAGACGTGAATATGACGCCCCATCCCCTGTAAAAATTCGCAGATCTCCACAGCATCGGAGCAGGCGATGCGGCAGTCGCGGACGATCTCTCCGCTCTCGATATTGCGGATCATGGCGCCCTGATAAGCGGTGACGAGGCCGCTCAAATGCAGTTTTTGCGCATACGGAAGGATGGAGGACATCATGCGCCCCGTACACAGGGCAAAGATACCGCCAGCCGCGACATAATCCCCGACAGCGCGAATATTTCCTTCCGAAATACCGCCCTCGCTGCGGCGCAGCGTTCCATCGAAATCGGATACGATCAGTTTATATTGCAACATTACAGTTCTTCCTCAAAATATTTTTTTATAGAGGCGGCAAGATTGTCGCCGATCCCATCCACCGCCGCCAGTTCGCGCACATCCGCGCGCATGATACGATCGATGGTTCCGAACTTTTCGATCAATGCCCTGCGCTTGACCTTGCCGACACCGGGGATCTCCGTCAAAACCGAAGTGAGAGAGCGCTTGCTGTGGATATTGCGGAAAAAAGTGATCGCAAAGCGGTGCGCCTCATCGCGGATGCGCTGCAGCATCTGCAAACAGTAATCGCGCTTGTCGAGCAGGATGCTCTCCTTGGATTGCAGCGTGAAGATCTCCTCCTCCCGCTTGGCGAGAGAAATGAGATCAATGCCGGAAATACCGGCGCGCGCAAAGATCTCCTGTACGGCGGACAGCTGCCCCTTGCCGCCGTCGATGATGATGAGATCCGGTTTGGGAAAACGGTCCTCCTCCGCCGTGCCGAGCTTGGAAAGGCGGCGGGACAGGACTTCCTGCAAGCTGGCAAAATCGTTTGCCCCCTCGACCGTGCGGATCTTAAAGCGCCGGTAGCTGCTGCGATCCGCCTCGCCATCGATGAAGACGACCATCGATCCGACCTTGTCGACGCCGCTGATATTGGAAATATCGTAACATTCCATGCGGCGCGGATAGCGGGACAGCCCCAGGATCTCCTGTAGGCGCCGGCAGGCATTGACAGTCATGTCCTCCTTATGACGAATCTTATCGATGGATTTTTCGAGATAATCCGCCGCATTTTTTTCCGCCATCTCCAACAGCCGGCGGCGCACGCCCTGCTTCGGCGTAACGACGGAAACGCACTTGCTGTACGTCGACCGAAAAAATTCTTCCAGCAGCGACGCCTCGCAGAAATCCTGCACGATGAGTTCATCCGGGATCTCGCGCCCGGCATAATACTGCGAAATGAAGGACGTAAGCGCCTCGCCGTCATCGGAGGCATTTTCCACCGCGTAAGTCCGCGCGCCCTGCATGATACCGCGGCGGGTGATCAAAACATTGACAGCCGAATACATCTTATTGCTGACATACGCGATGACATCGGCATTGATGTCCCGCCGCAATGCCGTGATGCGCTTTAAGGAGATCTTGGAGAGCATCTCCAGTTTATTGCGGCAGTCGAGCGCGAGTTCAAATTCCTCCGCATCGGCATACGCCGCCATCTTTTCGCGCAACAGCTTTTCGACGTCTCCCTCGCCGCTCTCCAAAAAGCGCATCGCCGCCTTCACGCGCTCGCCATATTCTTCCGGCGTGATCAGATGCGCACAGGGTGCAGCGCAGCGGTGGATATGATAATTGAGGCATGGCTTTTTGGGCTTGGCAGTGATCGCCGTCGAACATGTGCGCACGCCGAACGCCATATTCACGATCTCAAGGACATCGCCGACGCGCACGCCGCCCATATACGGGCCGAAATATTTGCTCCCCTTTTTCAGTTTGCGCGATACGGTAAAGGCAGGATATTGTTCAGAAACAGTTACCTTGATATACGGATATGTCTTGTCATCCTTTAAAAGGATATTGTACTTCGGCTTATACTTTTTTATGAGATTGTTTTCTAAGGAAAGGGCATCGATCTCCGACTTGGTGATGATATAATAGAAATCGTCGATATTGGAGACCATCGCCTCCACCTTTTCTGTCTTTAAGGAGGAATGAAAGTATTGCCGCACCCTGTTTTTCAAGACGCGGGCCTTGCCGACATAGATGACGTTCCTGTCCTTGTCGAGCATGATATAGACGCCGGGCTGATCCGGCAACAGTTTCAGCTTTTCGCGAAGTTCATCCATAAATCATCGTAGGCTCAGCGCCCTGTCTTCATTATACACCACGCCCGCCGTTTTTGCAATAAAAAAAGAGCAACTGACTGTTGCCCTTTCCAATTTTAATAGCCGAGAAACTCGACCCCCTTTAGCAATACCTCGTTGACTGCATCACTGCGCAAGCTATAAAAAATCACTTTGCCGCATCGGCTGCTGCGCACCATACCGAGATTTTTGAGCAGCCGTAACTGATGCGAGACAGTCGTCTGGTGGATGTGCAGCACCCGCGCGAGGTCTGTTACACACATTTCCGTGATCGAGAGTGCCGACAGGATGCGCAGGCGCGTTCCGTCTGCAAAGACAGAAAAGAAACAGACCAATCCTTCGAGCATATCGCCGGAAGGTATGTAACTTTCCACCATTGACTGTGTGCGCCTGTCCAATAAAAGCATCTCCTCTTCCATGACGATCCCCCCGAACCTTCCCGGCACCGTTTATTATAGAATATAAAAACTTTCATTGTCAACCGCAGCCGAATGCCATATTTGGCGGAAAAATACTTTGCCCGTCGAAAGGGAGCGAAAATGCCCCAGCGTCCAACTTTTGCCCTAAACCCACGAACAGGCGGCCGGGCGGATAAATATTCCGCCCCGCCGCCTGTTCGCGCCAGCGATCATTTGACAGCCGTCACTTTATAACCTGCCTCTTCCACCGCCTGAATGAGCACATCGTCCGGCACTTCGGTCTCGACGATCGCGCGCTTCTTTTTCAGTTCGACCGTCGCGTGCACGCCCTCGATCGCATTGAGAGCGTTTTCCACGCGGCTGCTGCAATGCGAGCAGCTCATCCCTTCGATCATCAGAATTTTTTTCATGTTCTTATCTCCTTTGCCCTCCCGGGCTTCGATCTTGATTTTGGGGCGAAAGCGCATCAGCCGCAGTGCGTTCGTCACGACAAATACCGAGCTGACGCTCATCGCGAGGGCGCCGATCATGGGGCTGAGCACAACGCCGACCGCGTACAGCACCCCCGCCGCAATGGGAATACAGAGGACATTGTAAATGAATGCCCAAAACAAATTTTCATGGATATTGCGCACCGTCGCCTTGCTCAGATCGACTGCGGCATCCAGCGCGCGCAGATCGCCGCCGACCAGTACGACGTCCGCCGAATCGATGGCGACATCCGTACCGTTGCCCATCGCGACACCGACATCAGCCTCTTTTAAGGCGGGCGAATCGTTGATACCGTCGCCGACCATCGCCGTGACAGATGTCTTTCTGCTGTCCGTTACGGCGCGCAGCTTATCTTCCGGCAACACCTCGGCGATGACCGTATCGATCCCCGCCTGCCGCGCGATCGCCTCTGCGGCATGGCGGCTGTCTCCCGTGAGCATGATCGGCGTGATGCCGCGCTCCTTTAATCCTGCGACCGCCTCCGCACTGCCCTCTTTTATCGTATCCGCAACGGCAAACAGAGCTGCGACCCTGCTCCCCGAAGAAAAGTACAGCACTGTCTTCCCCTCGCCGGCAAGGCGCGCCGCATCCTCCTCTGCGGCAGAAACATCCACGCCCGCTTCTTCTAAAAGGCGCCGGTTGCCGATACGGCAAACTGTACCGCCGCAGACAGCCGAAGCGCCTTTGCCGGGAATATAAGAGAACTCCTCTGCCGCCGTCAGATCGCTGGCCTCTGCGCGCGCCCGCTCGACGAGGCAGGCGGCGAGCGGATGATTGGAATTGAGCTCGACCGCACCCGCCTCCGCCAGCGCTCTCACAGCCGTATAGCCGTTATAGAGTGCGATATCTGTCACGCGAGGCTTTCCTTCCGTAATGGTCGCCGTTTTATCCAACAAAACAGTGCGCACATTTTTCGCCTTTTGCAGCGCCTCTGCATCCTTGAACAGGATCCCCATCGAGGCCGCTCGCCCCGTTGCAGCCATGACTGCGACGGGCGTCGCCAGCCCGAGGGCACAGGGACAGGATATGACGAGGACGCTGATCGCCATGCTCAGGATCTCGGGAACGGTCACATGTACGGCACCCGTTCCCCATAGAATCATCCAAACCGCAAAAGTCAGGGCGGCGATGACGAGTACGACCGGCACAAAGATGCCTGCAATCTTATCCACGGTCTTTTCAATGGGCGCCTTTGAAGCGCCCGCTTCCCGAACCATGCGCACGATTTTGGAGAGGACGGTATCCTCACCCACCTTTTCTGCGCGGACGCGCAGAACATTTCCTTTATTAACAGACGCACTGGTCACAAAATCGCCTTCGCTCACCTCGACAGGCAAGCTCTCGCCGGTGATCGCCGACTTATCGACAAACGAGCTGCCGGAAAGGATAACGCCGTCTACGGGAATGCTGTCTCCCTGCTTCACGACGACGACGTCACCGCGCGCCACTTCGGCAAGGCGGACGGTACGCTGCAGGCCGTCTCGCTCAACGGTGACGGAGTCGGGCGCAAGCTTGAGGAGCTTTTCTACCTCCTCGCCCGTGCGGCTCTTGGAGCGAGCTTCCAGCCATTTGCCGAGCGTGACGAGCGTGAGCACCATCGCCGCCGACTCAAAAAACAAATCCTGCATGGCGAGGGCATGCGCATCCTCGGCGAACGGCATGACGAACATTACGACGACACTATAGAGGTAGGACACCGCAGAGCCGAGGCTGACCAGCGTATCCATATTCGGCACCTTCTTGAACAGCGCACGGATACCGCTCTTAAAAAACGCAAAATTGATGAACAGAATGGGCGTCGTCAGCAGCAGCTGCATGAGCGCAAAGTTTTGCGCGCTCTCATGCGGATCCCAAAAAAAGGGAAGCGGCGCCCCGAACATGTGCGCCATCGTAAAATACATGAGCGGAACAAGAAAACAGAGGGACACCAAAAAGCGCGTCCGCAACTTTTTGGCTTCCTCTCCGAACGAATTTGCCCTCTTTTCAGAGGCGGGCGCTTCCGCAACGGACTTTCTGTCATCGAGGCTCGCACCATATCCGAGCGCCTCGACCGCTGCAACGATCCTGTCCGCATCGACAGCAGACTCGTCATAGTCTACATCCATACACTCGCCCATCAAGCTGACGTCAGCACGGCGAACGCCCTCCAATTTTCCGACTGTCTTCTGGATCCCCGCCGAACATGCCGCGCAGGTCATTCCCGTTACCTTGAATTTCTGTTCCATAATATTCGTCCGCTTTGTGCTGAGCCCTCTGAGACGCGCACAAATCCCTACCGTTAAAGTCGTAATTATTATAATATGGAAAAAGCAACTTGTCAAGAAAACAGCCCGTCCTCCATCCCTGAAAAATACCGCTTTTTCTGTTCCCTTCGGACAAATCATCCGTTCCGTTACTATATATGTTACGCATAGTACTATGTAAATAAAAGTCCGGCGATGCATCCACCGCATCGCCGGACTTTTACATCAAAATTTAGTTCGGTTTAATTTAAAAATCCCTGAATGACCGCATCCTCCGCTTCCTGTTCGGTCAGCCCGAGGCTCATCAACTTCATCAACTGCTCCCCGGCGATCTTACCGACGGCGGCCTCATGCACGAGACTTGCTTCCGGGTCGACCGCATCGATCTGCGGGACAGAAATGATGCGCGCCCCTTCCAGCAAAATACCGTCGCACTCGACGTGCCCGAAGCAAGAATTTTTGCCGATCAGGTCAGAACGAAATTCCTGTTTCGATTTACCGCGGGCAACGCTGCGGCTGACGATATCCGCACGGCTTTCCCGGCCGACAAGTTCCACCTGAAAGTCAGTCACGGCCGTCTCTTCCGCATCAGTCAGGATCTTTTCTTTGACGATGAGCTGCGCGCGGTCGCCGATCTTCGCGTATGTCTTGCGGTCCGTATACGTCACGCCGCCCAGCTGCGTCGATTCCATCGTAAACTGCGCGCCTTCGTCAAGTTCGATATTGGTGATCGGATCGAAGACCTTCTTACCGCTGCCGCCGCCAGACGCATAATGGCGCTCGACGTAACGGACGCGCGCATTTTTTTGCAGATGAAAGGTATGGATGCCGTCATGCTCCGCATCGGAGCATGACGCATTGTGGATGCCGCAGCCCGCAATGATGGTGACGTCGGCATTTTCTCCGATAAAAAAATCGTTGTAAACGGTATCGTGAAAATCCCCCACCGTTAAAAGCACGGGAATATGCACCGATTTATTTTTAACATTCGGGCGAACGATGATGTCGATGCCGTCCTTGTCCTTTTTGGACACGATCTCGATATCCGCATCTGAATTGCGGGCGAGAAGTTTTCCGTTTTTACGGATATTAAAGCTGCCTTCGGGGATGCCGTGCAGATCGGCAATGGTTTCCAAAAGCTGCGCATCCGTTTTATCGATCGTAGCCATTTGATTAGTCCTCCTTGATATTCCGCCAGCAGAGATTGGGGCGCTGCGTCAGTTTGGTAAACATTTCTTCCTTGCGGCCGACACTGACCGGCCGGTCATTTTCAAACAAAACGATCTTGTCGGCCGTCTCCAATATGCGCTGCTGGTGGCTGACGATGATCACCGTCTTATCGTGCAGCCGCTCAAAGACCTTGACGAGATCTTCAAAGCTCCACAGGTCGATGCCCGCTTCCGGCTCGTCGAGGAGAAAGACTTCCCCGCCCTTGGCGATCGCCGTTGCAAGCTCGATCCGTTTGAGTTCTCCGCCGGAAAGGGTGCCGTCCACCGCGCGTCCGATATAATTGCGCGCGCAGAGCCCGACCGAGGAGAGGCACTCGCACATGGCGTCCGTATCCATCGTCCTTCCGCTGGCCAATTCAAGGAGTTTTTTTACGGTGATCCCCTTAAAGCGGACAGGCTGCTGAAAAGCGATCGTAAATCCCTTGCGGGCCCGTTCGGTGACGGACAGATCCGTCACGTCTTCGCCGTTAAAGAGAATCGTGCCCGACGTCGGGCGGACAAACCCCATCAGAATACGGATGAGCGTCGATTTTCCGCTCCCGTTCGGGCCGGTAATGACGCTGATCGCACCGTCGTCAAAAGTCAAATCGACATCTTTCAGGATATTCTGTACTGCGCCGGTCGCTTCGTCGCGCACCGAATAAGAAATATTTTTCAGCTCTAACATTCGTTCTCCTACCGCGGTATATCTCTTTCGCGTATCATTTTGGAATCGACGCAAATTATAAAGCAGACGGCGGGCCGCTGTCAAACATTTACACACGGCTCGCCGCCCCATTTTACGGAATAAAACCGCTCCGCTTTTGGTTTTTGACCTTTTTTACGGATCAACGAGGCCGAGACAGGCCTCCGAATCGAATTATACGTTCACTTCGCCGTGGACGCCCAGCCCTTCTGCATGCTCGGCGAGAATGGGGTCGACCTCGGCCGCAATGAACTCCTCCACCTGCGCACCGCTGCGCCCGATGAAATTCTTTGCATCCAAAATTCCGTCCAGTCTGTCGCGCACGGCAGCAAACATATCGTCCTCGCGGATAAGATCGATGAGATTATTATCCTTCCCCTCCTGCTTGACGTTTTTAGCCGCCTGCATCGAGAGGACGCGGATACGCTCGTGCAGCTGCTGACGGCTGCCGCCCGCCTTGACGCATTCCATCATGATATTTTCCGTCGCCATAAACGGAAGTTCCGCCGCGATATGCTTGGCGATGACTTTTTCGTATACGACGAGATTTTCGGAAATATTAAGGTACAGATTCAAAACCGCATCGACAGCGAGGAATGCCTGCGCAATGACGATACGCTTATTGGCACTGTCATCGAGAGTCCGTTCAAACCACTGCGTCGATGCGGTGATCGCCGCATTTACGGGCAGACTGAGCACATAACGCGCGAGGGAACCGAGGCGCTCGCTGCGCATCGGATTGCGCTTGTACGCCATGGCAGAGGAACCGATCTGATGCGCTTCAAAGGGCTCCTCGATCTCCTTCATGTTCTGCAAGAGGCGAATATCGTTCGAGAATCGATAGCCGCTCTGCGCGATCTGCGAGAGGACGCAGAGCACATTGTAATCGAACTTGCGCGGATAGGTCTGGCCGGTGACGCCATAGACGGAAGAATACCCCATCTTTCGGACAACGCGGCGCTCCAGCTCAAGTACTTTTGCCCCATCGCCATTGAACAGATCGAGGAAGCTCGCCTGTGTGCCCGTCGTCCCTTTGACGCCGCGCAGCTTGACACAGCTCTGCAAGTGCTTGAGATTCTGATAGTCCATCACCAGGTCAGAAAGCCAAAGCGTCGCGCGCTTGCCGACTGTCGTCAGCTGTGCGGGCTGCAGATGAGTAAACCCGAGGGTCGGAAGATCTTTATACCGCAGAGCAAACCTCTTGAGCTTGTCCATCACATTGACAAGCTTGTTCTCCACGATCTTCAAAGCATCGTCTATGACGATCACTTCTGCGTTGTCGGTCACATAGCAGGATGTCGCCCCCAAATGAATGATCGGTTCCGCCGATTTTGCCTGTTTCCCGAACGCCTTGACGTGCGCCATCACGTCGTGGCGGACATCGCGCTCAAAGGCACGCGCATCTTCGTAATTGATATCCTCCGCGTACTTTTTCATTTCGCCGATCTGTTCGTCCGTGATGTTGAGGCCAAGTTCTTTTTCCGCTTCGGCCAACGCGATCCACAATTTGCGCCAAAGGCGGAACTTTTTATCGTCCGAAAAATTTTCGGCCATTTCACGGCTCGCATAACGGCTGAGCAAGGGGTTCTGATAAACGCTCGTATCCTGCATAGCATGCTCCCTTTCGTTGATTTTTTCGCTCTCTATTATAATGCAAACGCAAAAATTTTTCCACTAAAATGTGCCCATATGCGCATTTTTTTCGCGGACTGCCCAAAAAGAGAAATTACTATCTCCGCAGCAATGGACTTTTTTGCCGAAACGTAAAAAGGGAGCCTGCGCTTTTGCACGAGCTCCCCTTGATTTTACATATTCATTCCGTTCAACAGCTCTTTCAAAGTCATGATCTCATCCTGCGAAAGGGTGATCCCCTTGCCCATGCGATCGTGCGAGGGATTCCAAGTGCGGATATCGTACACGGGCTCGCGCTCGTTCCAACTGACCATATTCAGCTCCTTCGTCCATCCGTTTCCGGTCTCGCCTAAAACGCCGAGTTTTTCGACGATCTCATATTTTAATTCAGCCATCGGCCCATCCTCCGTTTGTTTGCTTTTTCTTGCATTATATCATGCCGCCCCGCAAAAGTAAAGGGTTTGCCGTTTTATTTGCATGAAATTGCCGAAAATTCTTTTGAGTGCCAAAATTAAATTTGATTTTTTAGATTGTTGTGCGGCATAGTACTCTGCAAATTTAAAGAAATGAGCGTTAATTGCCGAGCATATTGTCGATCGCGATGCCATAGCCGCGCGTCGGATCATTGAGGAATACGTGCGTCACCGCGCCGATCAGTTTGCCGTCCTGCAAAATGGGGCTGCCGCTCATCCCCTGTACGATCCCGCCCGTTTCCGCAAGGAGCGCATCGTCCGTCACTTTTAAAACAAAATTTTTATTGGAACGGCTGTCCTCATCGACCTTGACGATGCTGACCGTGTACTCGCACGGCGAAACACCGTCGACCGTCGTATAGAGCGTCGCCTCCCCCGGGTGTACCTGCGACCCCACCGAAACGCGGCGAAGGTCTGAAAAATCATACGCCCGATCAAAATAGCCATAGATGCCCTGCGCACAATTTTTATCGGCAACGGCGACCCTTCGGTCATTCAAAAACAGGCCTTTCAACTCGCCGGCCCTGCCCCGCTCGCCACGAACCACGTCGACAATGCTGCACCGAAACATTTCGCCCCGGCCAATATCCATCATCTTTCCATCCTCTCCCGCGACGGCATGGCCGAGAGATCCGAAGCGCAGGCTGCCGGTCTCGATATAGGTGACCGTGCCGATCCCTGAGATACTGTCCCGAACAAGCACCCCGAGCTTGCCGCGGCCGCTCGCCGCATCGCAGGCAGGCTGAACGGAAGCAGACACGCGCTCTCCCTGTCGGCGCACGATAATCTCCTCGCGCCCTCCGCCGCAGGCTTTGATCGCCGCGTCGATATCCGATGCGGATCCGATTTTGACCCCGCCCAACGAAAGGATGATATCTCCCGCCTCCAACCCGGCCTCTTTGGCCGGACTGCGCGTGCCTTCCTTGGTCAGCACCTCGCAGAATCCGACGATCTGCGCGCCGTCCATTCCCAATGTAAATCCGGCCGGCATTCCGCCGACATAGACCTCCCTCTCCGACGCAGACGCGAGCGACCAACCCGTTAACGCGGCAAGCAACCCCACCGCGAGAAGCAATGACCATAACGTCCTTTTCAGCTTATGCATGTGACTCCCCCAAAACATCGTATGCCCATACTATGCGCATCGGCACAACGCTTTATGCGGAAAAATCGCAGCAAAATGGTCGGATATCGCCGCATTTTCGCGATTTTTGCATCGTTTTATGTCAGGCATAGTACTTTACGCCTCGCAAATATTCCCATGCACATCCACGGCCGCCACTTCGCACAAGAGAAAAATCTTACATCGGTTGACTTTTGCCCCCGCTCGTGTTATAGTAAAAAAAAGCTTTTCCACCAACAAATTCGGCTCTCTGTGTGTTTTATAGGTGTGAGAACATGAAAAACAGCAAACTGGAACAAAAGATCGCGGCCCTGCGCGCAGGAGACCAACGCGCATTCGACGCCGTCTATGAGCAGACCAACCGACCCGTTTACTTTGCCATCCTCTACATCGTCCGGGATAAAATGTATGCGGAAGATCTGTTACAGGAAACCTATGTGCGGGCGCTGCGATCCTTACAATCTTATGCGCCGGGCACAAATTTTGCAGCCTGGCTGACGCGCATCGGCAAAAACCTCGCCTTAAATCACCTGCGCCGCACAAAAAAAGAGATCGCGACCGATTTCGATACGGATGCGTGGAAATACGGAACACAGGAAACGCAGCTTCCCTATCTATTTGACGCCGCTGCAAAGATCCTGACCGAAGAGGAATACGAGATCTTGATGCTCTGCCAGGTAGCCGGATACAAGCGGCGGGAAGTCGCCTCGATGCTGGATTTGCCCATCGGTACGGTAACCTGGAAAAACAACGAAGCCCTGAAAAAGTTAAAGGCCTACTTAGAAAAGGAGGATGTGCAATGAATGAACTGAAAAAGCGTTTAGCGGAACAGGCACCCGCCGTCCTCCCCGACGAACGCGTAAAGGAGAATATCCGGCTCGAGCTTGGCTACCCGACAGAACCCGCGCAGGAAGCTGCCTATGCCCACGGCGGATCGACCGCTTGGCACCGAAAGAAGAAACTTTGGATCGCACTGGCGGCAGGCCTGCTCGCCGCAGCGATCGCACTCGGCATCCTGCTGCCGGTCCTGCTGCAGACGGGCACCACCGACCCCATTATCCCGGGCGGCGATAAATTTTTGCAGATCAAAAACACGAGCGACTTTTATGCCTACGGTGCCGCATCCGTCGGCTCCATCCTCTCCTCCCGAGAAGACAGCAGCACGGCGCGCACGCAGAGTATCGGCGCACAAACAACGGCGCAAAACTCTGCGGTACCGCGCAGCGCGTCCATTCTTTCGGCGCGCAGCGCCACTCTCTCCGCAGCCCTCTCCGACCATGCTCTGACCGATCAGCAAACAGAGATCGCGGATACGGTGAACGGATATATGGCGCTCGTCGAAGAGCTTCTCAGTGAAGGCGCGATCGAACATGAAACGACCGCCGCCGACGGAAACTATGCCGAATACACCTACCACACCGCCGTCTACCACACCGACTTGCTCGGCAACCGCATCCGCAGCGATCTCTACTATGACATGACGCCGCTCGGCGAGCATACAGAGGGGGACGAAAGCGAGGAATATTATGCGATCGAAGGAATCCTCGTGCCCGAAAACGGCGTCGCTTACCCTGTAACGGGACGGCGCGAGGCGGAAAACAAGGAGGATGAAACGGAGAGCGAAACGCAGTTCACTGCTTATCTCAATGAAGAGCGCACTGCCTATATCCGCATGGAACAGGAGAGCGAGCAGGAGGACGGCGACGCAGAGATCGAGCAAAAATACGTCTACCTCTACAATGACGGCACGAGCCAGCGCTGGACAGAGCGCACTGTCGTCGAATATGAGCAGGAAGAGGGAGAACTCGAACTGAAAATGACCATCGAAAAGAGCGACGGTCAGCGGGATGAGATCGTCTTCTCCAACGAGGACAGCCGCGACGGGACACTCCTTGCCGAAGCATCCATCGGAGGGGCGCGCGTGCGCTTTACCATTACGATTTTTGACGATAACGGAAATACCGGATATCGCTACGATTTCGGAAACGGACAATACGGCGACCACGACCGATTCGACGACGATGACGATGATGACGACGATGACGATGATGATGATGATGACGACGATGATGACGACGATGATGACCGCCGGCGCCGCCCGAGCTAAACGAAACGCACCAAAGCAAATCCGCATAGACTTCGCAAGTTGCGAAGTCTATGCGCCTTTATGAGGAAAAACCATGCATGAACGGATCAATGACATACTAAAAAAGCAAGAACGCGATGACGGCGCCGCAGCCCGTTCGGACAGCGAGATCGAAGCGTCCGTACGCCGTGAATTTGTCAACGGCGAAGAGCTCCTCGCCGCGGCAAAGGCACGAAACGTCCGCCTCACCGACTTTTTTGCTGCCGAACAATTCCCGGACCTTCCCGTCCTGCCGCGGCGCACGGCGGATACATTTGGCATCCGCAAACACACCGCCAGCCAACGCCCCTATCTGCACACACAGGACTTCTACGAGCTGATCTACGTTTCGCGCGGCCGATGCGCCCAAACCCTCCCAAACAGCCGCCCTCTCCTGCTGCAAGCGGGGCAGGCAGCCCTGCTCGCACCCGGCTGCACTCACAAACTGGCCCGGGCAAGAGAGAACGATGTGATCGTCAAACTGGTCATCCCGCCGCCACTGTATGCAGCGGTCAGCGCCCCGGATTTGGCGGAAACCGAATGCGTTTGCGTCTTTACGCCGCGGCGCGAGACGTTTGAATTCTTCCTGTGGGGACTGCTGCGCGAACAAAACGCAAAAGACGGGCTGCAAACGAAAACGATCCCGGCACTTTTGACTCTGCTGTTCGCCGAACTGTACCGCGCGCGCGAAGCGCAGCCCACGGCCCATACGGACGCCGAACTGGATAATTACCTCTCCGAGCATCTCCGCGACGCCTCCCTCGCAGACTTTGCCGCCCAACAGCACTACAGTGCCGGTTATGCAGGCAAGCGCATCCGGCTCCGAACGGGAAAGAGTTTTTCGCAGGCCGCAAACGAATCCCGCCTGCAGGCAGCGGCCCGGCTGCTGACCGAAACCAAAATGCCGATCGACGCGATCGCCTCCGAAGTCGGATACGCTGACCCATCGGGGCTGTACAAACAGTTTACCGCCGCTTTTGGCATGACTCCTGGCGAATACAGGCGCTCGTTCGAATAAAACAACCTTCGCAAATCATCCTTTCCGGACACCTTTTAGCCCTCTGCGGACATTGCGAAAGAGAGAGACTTCCGATATACTGAAAGTATCCCAACGAGAGGTCTTATACCAAGATGAAAGTCGAACGCATTTCCCCGATCCCACTGGATCCCAAACAGGCCGTCGCTTATGCGCGCATTGCTGCGGAAGAATACGGCGGCTGCGAAACTGCCAAAGCTCACTACCTGGGCGGCGGTTCGTTCGGCAGAGCTGTCGGCATCACACTGACAGACGGAACGGCATTGGTCGTCAAACTGCTGCGCGCGCCCGATATGGCGGAAAAGGAGGCGCACGACCTGCGCCTACTGCGGGCACACTGCCCTGCGCCCCTTCCGCGCGTCTTCTTTGTTCGGAAAGCAGACGAGCGCATCCCGGCCGACTGTTACGGGATGCAACGCATCGAGGGAAAGAGCGGACTGCTCTCCCTGCGGCTGCTGTTACAGAGCGAAAAAAAGCGGCGCGCGTTTGCAGAAGAAGTGACCGCCGCCCTGCATGCGATCCACGGCTGCACGCAGGACATGTTCGGCGACACGATGCACCCGGACTGCGCGGAGTGGACGGACTATTACGGCCCGTTCGCGGAAGCTGTACTGCGCGGCGCCGAACGATTGACCGCACAAAACAAACTGGATGCAGGCATTCCGGAAGTGATGCGGGCAGCAATGCGCCGATTCGACACGATTTTCTGTGAGCGCGTGCCGACAGCCTCCCTCATCCACGGGGACTTAAATATAGCAAACATCATGGTCGGAAAAGGCGGCAAACTGACCGGATTCATCGATCCTCTCAACTCACTGTACGCCGACCGCGAATACGACCTCTTCCAATTCAACAATCTGACCGGGAAGCGCTTTTATCTGTGCGAGACGTATATCCGAAACTACGGCGCCAGCGAACACTGCATACAAAAGCTCGCCTTTTACGGACTTTGGAACGAGGTGTATTGTTATATCCGTTCGGGCGTACTGGTCAACCTGATCATGAAACCGCTCGTCAAAAATATGCGCGCGCAGCTGGAGGCACTGTGATCTCGCTGCGGGCGCGGATCGCGCGCACTCTGCTGCGGCTGTATACCTACCCCTTGCGCCGGGGGCACAAGTCTCTTTCTCGTTCTGTTCGCTTTACAGACGGAAAATACCGTCCTCCGCACGGCTTTCACCTGCGCGCGACGAATGCGGACGGAGTTCGGATCGAAATATGCGAGCCGCCCGAAAGCGCGATCGACCTTCTCCATTTTCACGGAGGAGGGCATACGGCGGCCTTAAACAACTTTTACCGGCGCGCCGCCGAGCGATATGCCGAGATGGGCGCACGCGTATACAGCATCGACTATCAAGCGGGCAAAGAGCGCATCTATCCCACCGTGCACGACGAATGCTTCCGCGCCTACCGCGCGTTCGTAGAGCAACTGCCGGAGGATCGACCGCTCGCTGCCGTCGGAGACAGCTTCGGCGCCAACCTTCTGCTCTCTTGCTGCCTGCGCGCGCGTGATCTCGGGATCCGCCTGCCAAGCGCACTCATCTGCATCTCCCCCTTTGCCGACCTCGCCGCATCCGGCGATTCTTATCAACGCAACTGCCACCGCGACCCGCTGTATGCCCTGCCCAAAAATCAATCCTTTTCCGAACACGAAAAGGATATCCGCCGGCGGACCCCCTACTGCGGATCGGCCGATCCTCATATGCCAGACCTGTCCCCCGCCTACGCAGACCTGCACGGGATTTCCAAATTGCTCCTTTTGGTCGGCGAATACGAGACATCGGCAAGCGATGCGGAGATGCTCGCACGCAACGCGCGCCGAGCCGGTGTACCCGTCTTTCTGCATTCCTTTACAGGGATGTGGCACGACTTTTTGTACCTGTTCCCCTCCCTGCCCGAGAGCCGCGCCGCTTACCGCGAGATCGAAGCTTTCCTGTCTGGCACACGGAACAATGCCACGCATTGCGGCGGCGCCGCTTCGAACGGGCTATGACCCCCGGCAGAAACGGCCTGCAGGGTCCGGCAAAATTTTTGCCCGTTTCAGGCTCCGAAAATTTTTTGAACTTTTTTCAAAAGTCACCAACAATTCTTCCTCTTTTGTTGTTGTATTGGTGTAACGAGAACCGGAACCGTTTACAAACAACAAAAAAGGGAGAATCACCATGAAAAAGCTTTGGAAAATTTTATTGGCATTGACGATGGCACTCGGACTTTCGATCGGATTGATCGCCTGCAGCCCTAACGGCGGGACGGGAGGCGGACAAGGAGGCGGCAGCGTAGACGGCGCAACCGACCCTGTACAGGAACGCTACGCATTCAGCGCGGCGACAGCGGGCTCCATCCTCTCCGCCATGAACGGCGGCATCGCGCAGCAGCTTGCCGCAACAAAGGGGCTCAGCCTTGCCCGCACGACCGTGACGGACGAGGAGACGGTCGCAGCCTTAAACGACTATATGTTCCTCGTGGAAGGACTGCTCGGCGACGGGGCATTCGGCATGACGACGGAAACTTCGGACCGTGCAGAATACGCAATCAAAGCGACGGTCTCATACCGCGATATCGAAGGCAACGCCCTCTCGTACATCCTCTATTACAATGAAACGGAGCGCTTCGGCCGCGGCGATGATCGATGGGATGATGACCATGACGACCGCGACGAAGAAGAGCGCGTCTATGACATTGACGGCATCATGATCGTAGATGGCGCAGAATACCCCATCTCCGGCCGCACGGAAACGGAAAACGATTGGGACGAATCGGAGAGCGAGACGCAATTTATCGTACAAATGAGCGAAACGCGCACGATGCTCGTCACGCAGGAAGCGGAAAATGATCGAGATGAAACGGAAGAAGAATACGCCTACGTCATCCGCGAAAACGGGCGCACAGTGGAAAGAAGCGAATTCAGCTATGAACAGGACGGCGGCGAAACGGAGATCGAATTCCGACTGACGCGCGACGGACAGACGCAGGTCTTCTATTTTGAGCAGAACGGCCGCCGCGGGATCCGCATCTATGTCGGAGACCGCTATTCCGGCACCATGTACCGTGTACAGGTAGAGACGGACGCAAACGGAAATTCGTACTACGTATATGAAACGGGAGACAATCATTTCCGTATGGACCGACCCGACTTTGACTGAACAAAATAAAGAGAAAGCCTTTGAAAATCATGCGGCGCGGGGAGAAATTCTCTCCGCGCCGCATGATTTTACCTCCGCAATTTGTGAAAATATACGAAATTTTGTATATTTTTTTCGAATAAATTAAAAAAATTTGCTTCCTTATTAGAGCGGAATATGGTATAATAAATAAGATATTGTATGCGCACGGATGCGCGGAGGCATATTTTACCCATGAATCTTCTCAGCCGTTTTACGAACGGAACGCGGTTTCGCGATTACAATGATTTTTATCACAATTTTAAATTAAACGTGCCGGAAAACTTCAATTACGCCTATGACGTAGTGGATGAATACGCCCGACTGGAGCCCGAAAAGCGCGCCCTCGTGTGGTGCGACGACGCCGAAAACGAACGTACTTTTACGTTTGCAGACATCAAGCGTATTTCGGACAAGGCAGCCAACTTCTTCCTCTCCTGCGGAATCGGAAAGGGTGATACAGTGCTGGTCATCCTGCAGCGCCGCCACGAATATTGGACGACGCTGATGGCTCTGTCCAAAATCGGCGCCGTAGCAATTCCTGCCACGCACATGCTGATGAAAAAAGACCTCGTTTACCGCATGGAGAAGGCGAATGTCAAAATGGTCCTATCCGTCAACGAAGACGAGTTGTGCGAGAATATCCGCAAAGCAGTTGCCGAGGTCCCCGGCGTACGTTACGCCGCGACGATCGGTCCCAGAGAGGGCTTCATCGATTATTCGGCCGCCGTCGAGCGCCAAAGCGAAGTTTTGGATATCCCCTATAAAAAGGAACGCTCTGCCGACGACTACCTCCTCATTTACTTCACCTCCGGTACCACGGGCATGCCCAAAATGGTCACGCTGCCTCAGCGCTATACGCTCGGCCACATCGTGACTGCACGCTACTGGCTCAACTGCATGGACGACGGTCTGCATTTTACCCTTGCCGAAACGGGATGGGCCAAGGCGAGCTGGGGCAAGCTGTTCGGCCAATGGCTGTGCGGCTCCGCCATCTTTGCCTATGATTTTCACGGTAAATTTGACCCGAGCGCACTGATGGAACACATCGCGCGGTACAAGATCACCACCTTCTGCGCACCGCCGACCGTCTACCGCTTTATGATCAAATCGGACATGAGCAAATACGACCTCTCCTCCGTCAAATATATGATGACGGCGGGCGAAGCGCTCAACCCCGAGATTTACCGCCAGATCCGCATAAAGACCGGGCACCCCATCTACGAAGGGTTTGGCCAAACGGAAACGACGGTCGTGTGCGGTACTTTCTCTGAGTTTATGGAAATACGTCCCGGCTCGATGGGCCGGCCCTCCCCCCTGTATTATGTACAGCTTTTGAACAACGAGGGAAAACCGGTCGAACAGGGTGAAACGGGCGAGATCTGCATCCGCCTGCGCGACAAACAGGACGGGCTGTTCGTCGGATACTACCACGACCCCGCACTGACCGAAACGGTCATGCACGACGGATATTACCATCTCGGCGACCTCGCCTACTGCGACTCGGACGGATACTACTGGTTTGTCGGCCGCAAGGACGATATCATCAAAAGCTCCGGCTATCGCATCGGACCGTTCGAAGTCGAGAGCGCACTGATGGAGCATCCTGCCGTACTCGAATGCGCGATCACGGGCGTTCCGGATACAGAAGGCGTGCGCGGACAGCTGGTCAAGGCGACCATCATCTTGGCCCCCGGATACGAACCGAGCGACTCACTCGTCAAGGAGCTGCAAAATCACGTAAAAAAGACGACTGCCCCCTACAAATATCCGCGCGTGGTCGAATTTGTAAATGAACTGCCCAAAACGATCAGCGGCAAGATCCGCCGCGTTCAGATCCGCCAAAATGACCAGCATAAGCAATCATAAAAACAAAAAATAACTGACCGAATATGGGACGGGGCGCGGCATAGCCGCGCCCCGTCCTATATAATAAAGACAGATAACTCCTTTGTATCGGCGCGCGTTCGCGCGACGCCGCGCAACAAAATGCGCGGAAAGATCCGTTCGCTTTCCGGACGCCAAGGCGCCGACACAAAACTCGGTGAGCGATACGGAAACGCGGCCAAGCCGCGCAAAAAATCCGTGGACTCCGGCCATACGATTTGCAAAAGCAGAATATACCTGCCAATTTGCATCCGGCACAGTTCACCCTGCCGATGTCCGACAGCGGGTACTATGCAGGGAAAAAAGCAGCCGACGAAGTCCGCTCCCGAACACAAAAAACGAATATACAACAGTACTTCCCTCTCAATGTGCGCCTGACAGCTCCTACAAACCGCAGAATGCAGCACGCAGCACGATGGGCAGAGGACCCCCCAACCGGCTCACAACAAAGCCATTGGAGTCCGTGCATGTACCCGTTTTATGCGATCAGGACATCAAAGAGGGACACGGGAGAGGACGCAGTGCGCAGCCTAAATACCCGGATCAGCAGAGCGGCCCCGGAAACCAATGCGATGGTGAATACAGCGACAGCAGCCGCTTCGCGGGCAGAAGAACCGCTCAGCGTATCCTCCGCCCTTTGCAAAACGGCACAGACCTCGCACCCGACGCCCGTGCACTCATGTTCCTCGTTGACGAGAATATAATCGAGGGAGAGCGCCAAGGCAATAAAAATAAGCACCAGCAGCACGATACCGATGATCTTGCGCCTGCGGTCCATAACGGCTCTCCTCCCTTTTGACAATATTTCTGAGCCGCGGCACATTCATTTGCGCCGCCCTCAACAATTGTGAGTATAGCACATCCGTTATACCCTTGTCAAGAGAACGCACATCTTTTTTCATTGTATCTATACGACGAAATTTCCCCTGATTTTGCCAAATTTATATCAGACAGAATACTCTGCAATCAATTGAAATCCGTAAAATAAATATCCACCGGCATAGCCGGTGGTTTTTCAGTTTCGGGCTGTTAGCCCTCATATTACCGACAGCGCGCAAGCCGCGCCTGTGACGACCTGGCAGTCTTGCAATTGTTACTCGCCGCCCGTTAACGGGCCTTTCCTGTGCTTAACTTTCTTCTCCTATGCCTTTGCTCCTCTTTTTTTGT
>CAJFTM010000001.1:0-89389 GCA_904419945.1 uncultured Clostridia bacterium | reverse complement strand
TTTGCCTTTTTTCTTATCGCTTTTTCTTTTGCTCGTTTTTTGTTCTTCGGCTTAGCCTTCTCTGAACCCCGCGACTATCGCGGGGTTTTCGTTATACAAATAGGCCGACCGGTGTCTCCGGTCGGCCTTCTGCTTCGGAAAAGAGCTCTTTTACAAACTTATGCCTTTTTCGGGATCAACAGGCCGATATCTCCATTTTCGCGCAGGTATACGACGCGCACCTCGCCCGTTTCTGCGTCCTGAAAGATGTAAAACGTATGCCCGAGGAGATCGAGCTGTTCCGCCGCCTCTTCCGTCGTCATCGGAGTGAGAGCAAAGGTCTTGGTCTTGACCAAGTGTGCCTCCGGCAGCTCTTCCTCCCGGAAAAAGAGCTGCTTCTCGACAAAGGCGTCCTTTTTCAGGCGCGACTCGAGCTTAGACTTATGCTTATAGATCTGCTTTTCGATCTTCGGAAGGACCGCATCGATGTTATCGTAGAAATTATCGCCCGATACCTCGGCGCGGATCATATTCCCCTTATAGTAAATGGTGACCTCCGTCTTTGAAAAGCGGCCCTCCTGCTTGAGATACACGGAGCAGACGGAATCGTCGTCGAAATATTTTTCCAAGCGGGAAACCTTTTTCTCCACGACGCTGACAAGCTTTTCGCTTGCCTTGCAATTCTTCTCGCTGATTTCGATACGCATGTAAAACCTCCTGATCTATTTACTGATCCGCGGGCTGCAAATATACCCCCGCGAAACGATTACCCTTGCGGTTCAAACACAAATTTACCGTCTTTGGCGTCCACCCGCACCCTTTGGCCCGGCGACACTTTGTTAGCCAAAATCTCCTCGCTGAGCGCGTCCTCGATGCGGCGCTGGATGACGCGCTTGAGCGGGCGGGCTCCATAGACGGCGTCATACCCCTCGTCCAGCAACTTTTCGCGCGCTGCATTGGTAATGTCGAGATCGATCTCACGCTTTTTCAAACGGTCCGTCAAGACGGACAAGAACAGATCGCACACATGGGAAGCATCTGTACGCGAAAGTTTATGGAAGATAATGATTTCGTCCACGCGATTCAAAAATTCCGGCTTGAACTGCGCCTTTAACTCGTCGGTGATCTTCTCCTTCATGCGATCGTACTCGGCGTCATCCTCTTTCGAAGGCTCCCCCTCGCCCGCAAAACCGAGGCGGCGCATCTCGTTGACCTTACTTGCACCGACATTGCTCGTCATGATGATGATGGTATTTTTGAAACTGACTACGCGCCCCTTGCTGTCCGTCAGGCGGCCGTCGTCGAGGATCTGCAACAGGACATTAAAGACGTCCGGATGCGCCTTTTCGATCTCATCGAATAACACGACGGAATACGGTTTGCGGCGGATCTTTTCTGTAAGCTGCCCGCCCGTATCCTCAAAGCCGACATAGCCGGGAGGCGCACCGATGATCTTGCTGACCGAATGCTTTTCCATGAATTCGCTCATATCCATGCGGATCATGAGCCTCTCGTCGCCGAACATGGCAGCCGCGAGCGCCTTCGACAGTTCCGTCTTGCCGACGCCCGTCGGCCCGACAAAGATGAACGATCCGATGGGACGGTTCGGATCCTTTAACCCGGCACGCGCGCGGCGGATGGCTTTGGCGACGGCTGTGACCGCTTCATCCTGGCCGATGACACGCTTGTGCAGTTCTTCCTCGAGGTGTAAAAGGCGCGTGCTCTCCTCCTCCGTCAATTTGACGACGGGGATCCCCGTCCAGCCGGCGACGATCCTCGCGACATCGTCCGAACCGATGGTCGCGTGGCATTCGCCCCGTTTCTTTTCCCATTCGGCGCGCAATTTTTCGATCTCCTGTTCGATACGCTTGATCTTATCGAGCGTCTGCTGCGCCGTCATGAAATCGTCCCGCCGGACGGCCTTATTTTTTTCCGCGTTCAGCCGCTCGATCTCGTGTTCCTTTTCTTTGATGCCGGCCGGGCCGTTGTAACTGTCCAACCGAGCGCGGCTCGCCGCCTCATCGATCAAATCGATCGCCTTGTCGGGCAGGAAACGGTCGGTGATATAGCGGTCGGACAGGCTCGCGGCGGCGACGATCGCGTCATCGGAGATCGTCACTTTATGGTGCGCCTCGTACTTATCCCGCAGGCCGCGGAGGATCTCAATGGTCTCCTCGACGCTCGGCTGTTCGACATTGACCGGGGTAAACCGGCGCTCGAGCGCCGAATCTTTTTCAATGTATTTGCGATATTCATCGATGGTCGTCGCGCCGATGGTCTGCAATTCGCCGCGGGCCAGCATGGGCTTTAAGATATTGGCTGCATCCATGCTGTTGTCCGAACTGGCGCCGGCCCCGACGATGTTGTGGATCTCATCGATGAAGAGGATGATGTTCCCGTTCTTTTGGATCTGTTCAACGATCTCTTTGAGCCTCTCCTCGAAATCGCCGCGATATTTGGCACCCGCCAGCATACCGGGCAGATCGAGCGCAAAAACCGTCTTGCCCAAGAGCAGGTCGGGAACCTCGCCCTTGACGATCGCCTGTGCCAAGCCCTCGACGACCGCACTCTTGCCGACGCCCGGCTCACCGATGAGCACCGGATTGTTTTTGGTGCGGCGTGACAGGACCTGAATGATCTTATCGATCTCCTTTTTGCGGCCGATGACGGGATCGATCTTCCCCTCCCGCGCCTTTTGCGTCAGATCGACGCCGAAACGAAGCGAGACGCCTGCCGCTTTGCCGCCGTTCGGCCCCCCTTCGTGAATGGGCTGCTTGGGGATATGCGAATAAAAGATGTCCGCGCGCTCCCGCTCTTCTTCTGCCGATTCGGGCGGAACGCCCATCTCCTCATCCAGCGCCCCGAGCAGGGCGTCGATATCCACGCCAAGCATGCGCAGCAGCCGCACGGCGACCGATTCGTCGTCCACAAGGATGGCGAACAGCATATATTCGCTGCCCACGCTCGCGCCGGCGCCGTCGCGGTCGACCGCGAGCTCGCATGCCTTGTCAAACATGTTTTTGGTGCGGGGAGTAAAGCCGCTGAGCTTGACGCTCTTATTCAAGGTACGCACAAAAACGGCGCGATAATCCGGCTCCCGCACGCCGACAGCCTGCAAAATCTGCGCACCGCGGCACTGCGGTACGTTGAGCATCCCGAAAAGGATGTGTTCGCTGCCAATGTAACTGCTGCCATAATACTGCGCCGCTTCCAGCGACAGTTTGACTGCCTTTTGCAGGTTGGGTGAAAACTGGTTGAAATCGTACATGTAAAAAACTCCGTTCCTTGTGCCGTATGAAAGCGAGCGGCACCGCCGCCGCAACCGGCGGCTTACTCCGTATCCCGCCGCACGAGCGCCATTTCGGCACGGCAGCGGCGGGCGCGATAGACATCCCGTTCGGCCGGGGTGAGCGCCTCATCCGAATACAGCCCGATATTGGCGGGCCGCATGGCGGCGATCAAATCGTCCAGCGCGGAAAAATCGGCCGTCTCCAAAAAGCCGAGCGCGACGCCCAGCTTGACGTCGGACGCATATTGCAGAAACTCCGTGTAAGAGATCCGCTCACAGCTGGAAAGAATGCCGTACGCACGGCAGCACTCGTCTTTGATACCGACGGCATCGCCCGCACGCAGCGCCCTGCGCGCCTGTGACTCGAGATTGACGATCTCCAGCGCCGCGCGCTGTACTTCGCTGAGGATATAATCTTCCGTCACGCCCAGCGTGACTTCATTGCTGACTTGGTACATATAGCCTTCCGCCGCGCTCCCCTCTCCATACACGCCGCGCACCGTATGCCCGAGCCGGGAGATCTCGCGAATGAGTCGGTCCATCTTATTCATGCGGGTAAGGCCCGGCAAAAACAGCATGACGGACGCACGCATCCCCGTGCCTAAATTGGTCGGACAGGCCGTAAGATAGCCGAGGGAGGGATCGAAAGCGAAGGGAAGCGTTTTGGACAGCTCGTCGTCTACCGCAGAGAGGCGCTGATAAGCGAGCGGTAAATTGAGCCCGGGAAGGATATATTGCTCGCGCAAGTGATCCTCCTCGTTGAGCATGATGGAAAACTTGCCGCTCGGCTCTTCCCCGTCCCCCTCTTCATCGATGAGCGCCGCACCGTAGGCGCGGTTTGCCGCGAGCTCTGTGCTGATGAGGTGATCGTCACAGATGGCCTGCGCGACATCCTCCGATATGACATCCATCCGATAGAGGCGAAAACTGCGCAGCCGACTCGCCGCACTTTGAACGGCGCGCACGATCTCGTGTGCCTGCGCCGCATCGCGAAGGCGATTCGGAAAAGGGTACCCCTCCAAATTGCGCGCCAACCGGATGCGCGTGGATGCGACGGTACTCTCGATGTTGTTAACCATTCGCCCCTCCCGGCCCGGCGCCATAGATCACTTTGTTGAGGCGGCGCAGCGCGCGGTTGATGCCTTCCGCATCTTTCATGCGCTTTTCGCGCAGGGCGCGCTCCAATTCCCTGCGCATACTCTTCTGCTCGTCGAGGAGGCGGAACATTCGCTCGCTTGCAAGCGGGTGTTTCCCCTCATGCACCGTTTTGCCGTGAATGCGCCGGATCGCCGGCTCCAGTTCGGCGCGAAAAGCCTGATAGCAGGCCGCGCATCCCAACAGCCCGGTTCTGGCATAATCTTCTAAAGTACAGCCGCAGACGGGACAGCGAGTCTCTCCCCTGTTTTCCCCTTCCGGCTGCAAAAAGGAGACAAAAAAGTCCGGCTCGTCTCCAAAACAGACGGCTGCCTCCCCTAATTTTTCGAAACACTCGTCGCACAGAGCCATCTCGCGCTCACCCTCACGATGAACAAGATGGGTCGCCTGACATTTTTTGCAATTTGAACAGAGCATATGCCCTCCGCCCCGCGTTCACCGCGGCAGCCTGTCCGCATGCTCCGCCATGGGCGGAAACAAACTTCTTCATGCTTATTATACCACGAAAGGGAAAGTTTGTAAATGGTTTTTTCAAATAATGTTTGCTTTTCGCATCCGTGCTCCGTTAACACACATTTGCGGAAAGCGGAGGCGGCAAGCGGCCTGCTCCACACAGGCGAGGGAACAGGTACGTTGCTCCGCCCCTTCGAAATGGCGCACCGAATCACAAATAGTCTTCCCGATCCAGATATGCGCGCACCCGCTCGATGGCGCGCTTTTCGATGCGCGAGACATAGGAACGGGAAATATGCAGAAAAGCAGCGACTTCCCTCTGCGGCATGGGCGTTCCTCCCTTCAATCCATAGCGCAGGCAGAGGACGGTAAATTCGCGTTCGCACAGCGTAGACTCCAAAAGGCGCATGAACTTTTCATGGACCAAGCGCGATTCGACGGTCTTGAAAACGCCCTCCTCCTTTTCAAACAGCAGATCCATCAGCGTAAGCTCGTTGCCCTCTTTATCGACCCCGACAGGGTCGGACAGATAGGCGTTGCCGCGATGCTTTTTATTGCTGCGGATGAGCATGAGGATCTCGTTTTCGATACAGCGCGCCGTATATGTGGCGAGCTGTGTGCCCTTTCCCTCCTGGTAAGTATTGATCGCCTTGATCAATCCGATGCTGCCGACCGAGATGAGATCGTCCGTCTCCGCAGCCCCGTTGTACTTTTTGACGATGTGCGCGACCAAACGCATATTGTGGCGTACAAGCAGATCCTTTGCCGAAGCGTCCCCCTCGCGGGCGAGCTTGAGATACTTGGCCTCTTCTTCGGGAGGAAGAGGCTTCGGAAAGGACCCCTTGCCGCCCACTGCCCCCGTAAAAAAGAGGACTTTTGACAGGATCGCATGCAGAAAATCTAAAAACATAACGGTACCCCCCCCCTTCGGATACCCTTACTATATGATTTCTTCCGCTTGTACAATTCCGCCTTTGTAAAATGCCTCCATTATGCCATACAGAGTACTCTGTTCGCGCTTTGCTTTTCAGCTTTATGGCAGAAAATCGGCAGCCGCGCAAAATTGTGCGGCCGCCGATCCATAAAAGGGATTCAATCTTGTTCCGTAAAGCGCTTGATGGCCTCATACGTTGCGGGACTGACGAGATGCTCCATGCGGCAGGCATCCGCCTCCGCCGTCTCTGCATCCACGCCAAGTTTGACAAAAAAGCGCGTCAACAGGCGATGCTTTTCATAGACGGCCGCCGCATACGCCTCCCCGCTCTCCGTGAGGCGAATATGATTGGCGACGATCTCGACATACCCCTTCTGCGTCAGGATGCGCAGCGCCTTCGTGACGGCCGGCTTAGAGACGCCCAGCCGGCGCGCGATCTGAACGGCATGCAGATCCTTGCCCGGTTCGGAAAGGCGCAAAATGGCTTCCAGATAATCTTCGCCCGATTCATTATCGATCATTTCGGTCTCCTCCGTTTCGATCCTGCGGCAGCAGACGAACTTCGCTATCCGCAGCCTTTTGCAAAAGGCGCGTCAGCGCCAAAATGTCCTCTTCACCCAATACGTCGACATACTTGTCGATACAGCCAAGCAAAAAGTCATACTTTTCCTGAAAACAGCGCTTGCCGGCCGGCGTGCAGCGCACATCCATCTTGCGCCGATCATCCTCCGAAACGTCCATTTCGACATATCCCTTTTCGCGCAGCGAGCGCAGGATATTCGCCGCACGGGCGCGACTGACTTCCAGCGCCTCGCTCAGCTGTGACGGCGTAGCGCCGGCGGAGCCGGCTCCGCATAAGTAATAGAGCGCAGCCGTTTCTCCCTCCAAAAACTCGCGCAGGACGGCAATCATATCCAATTTATTCAGCCGCCATAATTGGCGGAGAAAACCGTCCCGCAATTCCGCCTTTTCCATAATGCGCCCTCCTCATTCGTTGGATTTCAGCGATTCTGCCATATTGACTTTATTCAGTTTGATGAGCATGAATGCGTATACGATGACTGCAAAAGCGATGGTAAGCAGGAATGCCCACAGATAACTCCACCCGAAGATAGCGCGGCCGAGCATCATGGAAACGCTGTCCACCCGCCCGATAATGAACATATGGAGCAGGAAACCGAGCCCAAGCCCGAGCAGCGCCCCGACGAGGGTAAGGATGGCGCTCTCGCGGTAGATATAACCGGCAACTTCCGCCTTGCGGTATCCGAGCACGCGCAGCGTCGCAATCTCGCGCCGGCGCTCGTCGATATTGATATTGGTGAGATTATACAGGACGATCGCGGCGAGCGCCCCCGCACTGACGACAAGTACGGCAATGACCAAACCCATCGTCGATTCAAGGCCGCCGAATGTATCCGCAGAAGTCTGCGTAAAATCGACTGCCGCGACCGAAACGGCATCCGCAGTGCCGTCCGCCTTCGTATTGCCGGAATATACGGCGCGCACGACGTCCTCATCGTCTGCCGAGACATCCGTCTTGATGAGAAGCGTGTTGGATGCAGGCACTTCGCCGAACAGCTCCGCATAAGCGGCGGCCGAGATATAGGCGTAGCTGCCCGTATAATTTTCACAGATCGCATCCACGCGCACCTGCACCGAACGTGTCCCGGAACGATACGTGACCGTATCGCCCACCGCGACATCATAGACGACGGCGAGATTTTCTGCAAGGACAATGCCGTCTCCCGCCCCGATATCGATCGCCTGATCAGAATTTCCGCGCTCGTGCAGGGAAATAAAACTGCCGAATGTATCCGCATTTTCGACGACGTACAGATCGACGTTCTCGCTGCCCTCGATCTGTTTCCCGTCCTGACCGAAACGAAGCTGAACGTTTTCACTGTACAGGGAGATATGCTCCTTCCCTTCCTCGCCGATCAAATCGAGCAGTGCCTCATTTTCGGTCGCCGACAGGTCGCCGGAATAATCGACGGAGGCATCGTAACGGATGATCTCACTGAACTGAATGTCACTGACGGCCACGATCGAATCGTTGAGGCCGAATCCGGTCAAGATGAGCGCCGTACAGCCCATGACCGAGATAATGGTGAGCAGCATATTCCTTTTATATCGGAAAATGTTGCGCAGCGTCGCTTTCCACTTAAATTTGAGAGGCTTCCACAGAAATCCGACGCGCTCGATCAGAACGCGCTTGCCAGCCTTGGGCGCCTTTGGCTGCATGAGAGCGGCCGGGCGCTCCTTCAGCGAAGTGCGGCACGCCGCCCACGTGACGATCGCCGTACCGGCAATGGCAATGACAAGAACCGCAAGCGCAAACCAAGGGCTGAACCCGTATTGAAGAGCCGGAAGCGTATACATCGTGCCATACGCCTGCCAGAAAATGGTGGGCAGCAGGCTGAAGCCGATCAACACGCCGCCCACGCAGCCGATCAGGCTGGCAAGGCAGCAAAAGATGAGATACTTCGACATGATGCGGCCCTTGGCATACCCGAGCGCCTTGAAAGTGCCGATCTGCATGCGGTCCTCCTCCACCATGCGCGTCATGGACGTGAGAGCGACCAGCGCCGCGACGACAATAAAGAAAATGGGGAAGACGCCGGCAATATCCTGCACCTTTTCGACATTCATATCATAGCTGACATAGCTGACGTTGGTGCTTGCCCGGTCGAGGATGAGCCAGTCAACGCTGTCGGCAGAAATCCCCATGCCCGCGAGCACGTCGCCGAAGCCACGCTCCTCCGCCGCCGCAATGAGATCGAGAAAGGGCTGCAACTGCGCGTCGACGATCTCTTCGAGTTCCGCCGTGCGGTCCGCTATAAAATTTTTATAAGAATCGGTAAAGCGCTCGTACTCTTCCGTGTCCGCAAACTGTACCCAGCAGTCGGTATAAACGACATCGATGGGCTCGGATCCGAGAATCACTGTCATGAGAGTTTCGTTGCTCAGATAAGAGAAGATGCTCCCATCCTTCTGCAAATCGTACAGATCCTGCATCCGCCCGACGAGCACGGCATTGATCACGCCCGATCCGACGGTCGTCACCTCGCGCCCATCGCCGTAAAAATAGTCGGGCGAGGAAACGACGCCGACTACGGTAAGCGTTACCGAATCCGCACCTTCTTCGGCGAGATAGACGTCCTGATACGTACCCGATGCGGCGTCCAGCGCAAAGGTATCGCCCACGCCGAATTCATCCAGCTGATCGCTGCCGTGTACGGCCACGACCTCGCCGGGAGCATCCGGCCATTCCCCTTCCAACAGGGTGAGGCGGTTCAGGTTGCCGCTCGCACCGAGGCTGCCCGCATCCAAACCGATCAGGCGCACGGCGACGTCCGCATCTCCGTCATCGGCGAGGAGGTCGGTCGAAATGAGCGGCGTCACGGCCTCCACCGAGGACAGGTTTTTGATCGCATCGATATTCTCCTGCGTCAAACCGAACGTACCCTTTACGTCCGCATCATAGGCGGCGTTATCGATATAGTAATTGCTCATCGTGCTCTTCATGTCCGGGGTCGCCTGCAGGACGCCGATCAAAAAGCCGACGCCGAGGGCCACGATCGCCATGATGGCGACAAAGCGGCCGAACCCCGTCTTGAATTCATTGACGATGTATTTGTTAAATTTTTTCATTGCGCAACCTCCCGGGCAACCGTCGCCACAGTCACCACTCGATGACGGAGACATCCGCCGGATGTTCCTGTACCTCTTCGGAGAAGACCTTGCCGTTTTTGATGTGAATGACGCGGTCCGCCATCTGCGTGATCGCCTGGTTGTGCGTGATGACGATGACCGTCTTGCCGCTCTCGCGGCAGACGTCCTGCAGCAGCTTTAAAATGCTCTTGCCCGTCTCATAATCGAGCGCACCCGTCGGCTCGTCGCACAGCAGCAGCTTCGGGTTTTTGGCAATGGCGCGCGCGATGGAAACGCGCTGCTGCTCGCCGCCCGAAAGCTGCGCAGGGAAATTATCCATGCGCTCTGCGAGGCCGACGCTCTTGAGCGTCTCCTCCGCTCCGAGAGGCTGGCGGCAGATCTCTGACGCGATCTCCACATTTTCCTTTGCCGTCAAATTCTGGATCAGGTTATAAAACTGAAAGACAAAGCCGACATCATAGCGGCGATACTCGGTCAGCTGCCGCTCGTTAAAAGAGCTGACTTCTGCCCCGTCTACGAGGATCTGCCCTTCCGTAACGGTATCCATGCCGCCGAGCATATTCAGGACGGTCGTTTTACCGGCGCCGCTCGGCCCGACGATTACGCAGAATTCACCCTTTTCAATGGTAAAACTGACCTCATTGGCCGCATAGATCTTATTTTCGCCCATCGTATAGATCTTGCTGACGCCATGGAATTCGACAAAACTCATGTGATTGCCTCCTCTGTCATACGCGATCCGCCTCGCCCGCAACTTTGTCACGGAATAATATGACAATAGTGATAATAGTTTTTACTAATAACTATTATCGTCTTTATTATATGCAAAAGAAAGCTGTTTGTCAATAGGATCGCCGAAAATATTTTGTGAAAAAACGGTAAAAATACATGAAAAGAGAGCCGCGCTCGGCATAAACACCGTGCTCGGCCCTCTCTTTTCATACGGGGGTCCGCTTATCTTCTGCGATAATTTTCGCAGCAAGTGCAGCTCTCCGCATCACAGTCGCAGGTATTGCCCACGACGATCTTGTCCAACGTGCAGTTTTTACCTTCGCAGTTGAACATGCATTCGGAAACTTCACAGCCGATCGCCTGATTGATCTGATTCATTCTCCACCTCCGTAACCCTATTATGCGCGATCTGCCGCCGTTTATGAGCAAAGGGTTGACTTTTTTACTGTTCCGTTGTACAATAAGATATGACCATTTACAGAGAGGTAAAACTGCGATGAAAGTGATCTTGAAACAGGACGTGAAGGGCTCCGGCAAAAAGGGCGACATTTTGGAAGTCAGCGACGGTTACGCCAAAAATTTTCTTCTGAAAAAGGGACTGGCGGAACAGGCATCTTCCGTTGCGATCAACAGCCTGAGGCTGCAAAAAGAAGCCGAAGAACGCCGCCGCGCGGAGGAGATCGCGGCCATCCGCTCCCTTGCCAAGGCGATGGATAAGAGCAAAGTGACCCTTTCCATCAAGTGCGGCGAAAACGGCAAAGTGTTCGGCAGCGTGACATCCCGCGAGATCGCCGCAAAACTCGCCGAACTTGGATATGAAATCGATAAAAAGAAGATCCTGCTTAAGGACCCCATCAAGACGATCGGCGATTATACGGTAGAGATCCGATTGATGGAGGGCGTTTCAGCCAAAATCTTTGTGACCGTTGTCCCCGAAACATAAGATAGCAAAATTTGTAAATAAGAGGCCGGCGCCCGCGCGTTTTGCGCGGGCGCCGGCCTTATCTCCGCTATCTGATCTGTCTCCGTACAAAAGAGGGCTTCCGATTTCCGAAAGCCCTCTTTTTTGCGTTTTACAGAGTACTCTGCATGACAAAAAATTGTAAAATTGCGTTAGGATTTGCGGCGGAACAGGATGCGGCGGCAACTGTCGCACTCGATAAAATTTCCGTCGGCGAGCTTTGCCAACTCAGCAATGGACAATTCCATGCCGCACTGCGGGCAGCGGTTGCCGGAAACTTCGCATACGACGGGGAAGAGTTTTTCCTTGCGCTTGGCATTATACTTGACGAGCGTGTCTTGAGGAACTTTTTTTGCGAGCTCCGCGAGCTCCGCCTCGATCTTTTTCACGTCGCCCGCGCGCGATTCCTTCACCTCTGCGTACTTGACCTTGTATTCTTTATACTGCTTCTGCATGGCGATCGTCTGCTTTTTGGCTGCCTGGTATTCGGCAGATGCGCTCTCGATCTGCGAAGCGAGCTTATTGATCTCCGCCTTTAATCCGCGCAGATTGTCCGCGATCTGCGAAGCGTTCTTTTTATAAAAAGAGATCTCGCCGCCCTGCTCGTCTACCATCTCATCCAGATTTTCATAATCCTTGATGGTATCGGCGATCTCGGCATATTTCTTTTCGAGCAATTCAAACAAATGCTTCAGTTCCGCCGCCTTCGCATCCAGCGCATCCAGCTTTTCGGGCGCTTTTTCCAGGAACTTACGCGCAGACATATACTTTTTGCGCTCCTCCGTCGCGGCGATCTCCTGCTCGACGGCACGCAAACGGCCGTCCGCCTCCTGATACTGCAACAATTCATCGATCATTTATGCTACCTCCCCTCTCAGAGCATATGCACGTCTTCATAAAAGGCGCTCGGAACGCCGAGTTCCGCACTGAGAGATTGATAAATTTTCTGAAATCCGTAATTTTCGCTCGCATAATGCGTGAGCTGCACGACGCACAGCCCGGATTCGAGCGCGTCGCAAATGAAATTATGTTTGATATCTGCCGAAACGACGACCTGTGCCCCATAGGCTTTGGCTGCGGCAATGGCGCCGGCATCCAGCCCTGCCCCGCAGAAGGACGCCGCCCGGGTGATCTCCGCCTCCGGATCACCGTAAACAAACATCCGGCGAGTGCGCAGCACCTCGCCCAACCGTGCGGAAAACGCAGAAAGAGAACATCTTTCGACCGCGTAGGCGCGGCCATATCCACCCGACGAGAGCGGCTCGCCGATACGCATCTCCCCGACAGCGCCCGCCGCACGGGCAAGCTGTTCGTCGATGCCTCCAACGGCACAGTCGAGATTGAGATGCATGGAAATGACGCCGATCCCATTGCGCAGGCAGGCATGCAAACGGGCTCCCAAAGCGTCATCCGTTCGGATATTTGCAATCGGAAAAAAGATGGCCGGATGATGCGTGACGATCAAGTTCATGCCCTTCTCTTTCGCCGCAGCGATCGCGTCCAGAGACAAATCGAGGGAAAAGAGCGCCCCGCCAATCTCCGCTCCTTCATCCAACAAAAGGATGCCGCTGTTATCATGTCCGCCGTACTTTGCAATATAATCATCGCTCAGACGTTTGGGATAGCGCGCGTCGATGCGCTCATAGATCTCGCGTAACTTCATGAATGACCTCCGTAAGCTCCCGCAGGCGCGCCTCCACCGCGGGGACAGGTTTACCGGCCGCTGCCAAACGGGCGCGGCACTTTTCCGACTCCTCCTTTAAGAGGGAAACAAACTCCTCTGTAGGCGTATGGATATTGTCGTAACCGAATTCGATCTCACGCGCGGAATAAGCGCGCATATCCCCGCCGCGCACGGCGCGCAGCAAATCATAATGCTTGCCGTCCGTAAAAGTGTAATCGCGCTCGATCGCGTAGCCGCTCTCCAACAAAAAGCGGCGCAGTTTGGGGGCGTGCTTCATGGGTTGAAGGACGAGGACGGGGGGCAGGAATCCATCTTTCAATATACTGAGGATCTCCTCTCCGCCCATGCCCGCGATGAGCACCTCCTCGGTGTCGCGCGGAATGCCGGCCAGCCCGGCGCAGCAGACGCTCTGCACGCGGCCGGCCGCAATATAATCCGCCAACAGCAGCTCCGCCTTGTGCAGGCTGCCCGCACTGATATCGGAAATAACGGCCGTGCGGCACAGCCCGCGCTCGAGCATATACAGTGTACAGTATCCGTGATCGCAGCCGACATCGGCAAAGCGGCCGCAGGGGCGCAGTTCGCCGCAGAGGATACGGAGTCGGCAGGTATTCTTCATAGATCAGTCGAGGAAATCTTTCAGCTTTTTGCTGCGCGAAGGATGGCGCAGTTTGCGCAGCGCCTTCGCCTCGATCTGACGAATGCGCTCACGGGTGACATTGAATTCCTTGCCGACCTCTTCGAGGGTACGGGGCTTGCCGTCATCGATGCCGTAACGCAGGCGCAGCACCTTCTCCTCGCGCGGAGTCAAAGTATCCAGCACGCCGAGCAGCTGTTCTTTCAGCATGGTGAAGGCAACCGAATCGGACGGCGTCGTCGCGCGGTCATCTTCGATGAAGTCGCCCAGGTGTGAATCCTCTTCTTCGCCGATCGGCGTTTCCAGCGAAACGGGATCCTGCGCGATCTTTTGGATCTCGCGCACCCGCTCGACGGGCATGTTCAGCTCCTTGGCGATCTCGTCCGGAGTCGGCTCGCGGCCCAGCTGCTGCAGCAGAATGCGCGATGCGCGGGTGAGCCGGTTGATCGTCTCGACCATATGCACGGGGATACGGATGGTGCGGGCCTGGTCTGCAATGGCGCGCGTGATCGCCTGGCGGATCCACCAGGTCGCATACGTCGAAAATTTGAAACCCTTTTGGTAATCAAATTTTTCGACCGCCTTCATCAGGCCGAGATTGCCCTCCTGGATCAGATCGAGGAAGAGCATCCCTCTGCCGACATAGCGCTTGGCAATGGAAACGACCAAGCGCAAATTCGCCTCCGAAAGGCGCTTTTTCGCCGCTTCGTCCCCTTCCTGCATCTTGCGGGCCAGCTCGACCTCTTCATCTACAGAAAGCAACGGCACGCGTCCGATGTCTTTCAGATACATTTTGACGGGGTCGTCTAAGCCGATGTCTTTGAGGGCCTGCTCGAAGAGTTCGCGGTCCCGCTCGTCCTCGTCTACGATCTGAATGCCCGCCTCGCCGATGGACTTATAGATATAGTCGATCTGATCGGGACTGGTATCGATCTTTTCCAAGATGTCGCACAAAACATCGGTCGAAATACTGCCCTTTTGGCGATATTCGCCGATGATCTGTTTCAGGATCTCATTGAGTTTTTGTTCGGAAACACTCATGAATGCTCATGTCCTCCGCTTATGTTAAAAAATTTTGAAAACGTATTGAAAACGCGCCCCGTGAAAGGTAAGGCGGTCAATTGAATTGCTTTAACTGGATGGTCAACTGCAAAATGCGGCGAGTCATCTCCTTTTTTTTGGCGAGATCGGTCTCTGCATCGCAGAGCGCACTGAGGCGGTCGAGCTCTTCGGTCAATTGGGCACATTCGAGCGAGCGGATACACGCTTCGAAATAGCGCGCCCCGTTTTCTCCCTGCATCGCGTCGCCGACGCTTAAGTCGAGTATCTCATTCAGCTCGGGCGTGTTTTCGTCAAAAAGATCGAAAAGCGCGCTTGCTCTGACCGGTTCCCCCCTTTTTTGCCTCTCTTTGATATATTCCGCGATGGTATTATGCACAGGATCTGTAAATCTGACACCCGAAATATCAAAATTTTTCGCATACCGGGCGCCGAACAGGACAGCCGCGAGCACAAATCGGCAGGCGCGCGTCAAGCGATCCGCCCCGTCCCCCTGCATGGCCGGATCGCCCTGCAAAGCGGGACCGGCTGCGGTCTCCGTGCGCGGTGCGGGAGCTGACTCGCTGTCCAAGTCGCGGCGGAGCGACTCATATGTCACGCCCGTGCGGTCGCGCAGCTGTTTCAGGAGTTCCTCTTTTAAACTCTCGCTGTCCGCTTCGCGGATGATTTTGAGAGCTTCGGCGATATAGCTCCGCCGCTCCTCCGTTTTCGTCAGATCGTACTTGCGGCGGGCGACTTCCAGTTTGAAATCGATCAGGGGCATGGCGGCATCCAGGCATTTTTGATAGCCTTCGCTGCCTTGGCGCTTGATCACGTCGTCCGGATCCAGCCCTTCCGGCAGCGGCACGACGCGCACGTTGATCTGCTCGTCGCGCAAAATTTCCAAGCCGCGGATCGCGCCCTTTTGTCCGGCAAAATCGCCGTCGTAACTGATATAGACGCTGTCTGCATATCGCTTGGCGAGGCGAGCCTGATCTTTGGTCAGCGCCGTCCCCATGCTTGCCACCACATTCCGGAACCCCGCTTGAAAGAGGGACAGCGTATCCATATACCCCTCCACGACGATGAGATCCTTTAAGCCGGATGCCTTTTTGAGTTTTTTGACTAAATTGATATTATAAAGCGTCTTGCTCTTGTTGAATACGATCGTCTCGCGCGTATTTTTATATTTTGCAAAATCCGTCTTTCCCAGTACGCGCCCGCCGAAGGCAATGACATCGCCAAAGGCATTGATGACGGGAAAGATCAGCCGCCCGGCCTGTGCGTCGACCAGCCGACCGTTTTTTTCTGACACGGTGACCGCGCCGCTCTCGAGGATATCGTCCCGGCGGAAGCCCTTATCCAGCAAAAACTGCGGGAGAGAACGGAAATCGAGCGAAGCTCCTAAACCGAACTTGCGGACGACGGGCGCCGCGATCTTTCGATCCAGGATATACTGCACATGCGCATCCGCCCTGCCCGAATTGAGGTTATCCAAATAAAAGTGAGCAGCCGCGCGCAGGATCTGCAATACGGCATCTCTCCGGCGCTTTTGTTCCGCCGTCTTTTCGGTATCGAAGTTCATCTCCGGCAGCGGCATCTTGGCGCGATCTGCCAGGATCTTGACGGCGTCCATAAAATCGACCGATTCGATCTCGCGGATAAATGTGATCACATCGCCCGAGACGCCGCAGCCGAAGCAGTGGTAAAACTGCCCCTCCGCATTGACGGTAAACGAAGGAGTCTTTTCGTGATGGAAGGGGCAGCGCCCCCACCAGTTGCCGCCCTTGCGCTCCAGCGGAACGTATGCCCCGACCACCTCGACGAGATCGTTTTTATTTTTGAGTTGTTGCAGGTATTCCGGATCCAGTCCTTTTGCCATAGCTTGTCCCCCGAAAGATCCTTGCACGGCAGAGTGATCAGATATCTTCGATGTCCTTTTCGGTCAACGCCCAGCTGTGCGGAATGAAAATATTATTGAAAACGGCGACCGCAAATTTATCCGTCATCGACGAGAGATAATCGCACAGGACCTGCTCGATCGGGTACTGCTCGGCGAGCGAAAGATAGAAGGCGGGCAGCCGCTCGCGGTCTTTCAAAAAGTATTCGTACATCGCGGAAAGCATCCGCTTGGCGCGCTCCTCTTCTTTCCTTGAAAGCGGAGTTATGTACACTTTTTCAAACATAAAGGAACGCAAATTTTCCAGTGCGTGCGCCTCTTTTTCGCCCATGGCGACGCGGTCCTTGCCGATACTGTTTTCATAAATGGAAGTGATCATCGTATTGATGCGGTCGCGCGAGGTGGAACCGAGCACGCGAACTTCCTCTTTCGGGAGGTCCTCTGCATGCAGGAGGCCGGCGCGAATGGCGTCCTCGATATCGTGATTGACGTAGGCAATGCGATCCGCAAGGGAAACGGCCTTTCCCTCCAGCGTGGCGGGCTTGCCGCTCTGTTTGTGGTTCAGGATGCCGTCGCGCACCTCAAAAGTGAGATTGAGACCGCGGCCCTCTTTTTCCAGTACGTCGACGACCCGCAGGGACTGCACGTTGTGCGCAAATCCGTTCGCGGCAAGGCTGTTGAGGACGCGCTCGCCCGCATGCCCGAACGGAGTATGCCCTAAGTCGTGCCCGAGGGCGATCGCTTCGGCGAGATCCTCGTTGAGCGCAAGGCTGCGCGCGATGGAGCGCGCGATCTGCGAGACGTCGATGGTGTGCGTCATGCGGGTACGAAAATGATCGCCTTCCGGCGAAAAGAAGACCTGCGTCTTATTTTTCAGGCGGAGAAATGCCTTGCTGTAAATGATGCGGTCACGGTCCCGCTGAAAGTCCGTGCGCATATTGCAGGGCTCCTCCTCGCGCAGCCTACCCTTCGTCCGATCCGAACGGCAGGCATACGGGGAAAAAAACAATTCCTCGATGCGATAGGTACGCTCTTTCCCGACCAGCTGTTCCATCGTTTGCGCTCCTTGCGCCGCAGGCGCGGCAAAATAATAATGGCACGCCGCACGGGAACGACCGTACCATTAAATAATTTCGTCAAAAAAAGAAAAAAACCTTTTTTCAAAGGAATTTTTTTCAAAAAAACGTCATTCGATAAAAAAGCGCATTTTTACAGCAATCCGCCATCGACGCGAAGTACTTCGCCTGTCACATATCGATGTTCGGCGAGAAACACGGCCGCCGCAGCGACCTCCTCAGCCGTACCGACCCTGCCGCACGGCACCGCGGAAAGAAATTCCTCCCTTTCTCGATCGGACAGGCGGGCATTCATGTCGGTATCGATGATCCCGCAGGAAACACAATTGACGCGGATCCCCGACGGGGCAAGTTCCTTGGCCGCAGCCTTCGTAAAGCCGATCAGCGCCGCTTTGGAAGCGGAATACGCCGCCTCGCACGAGGCGCCGACCTCCCCCCAGACGGAGGAAATGTTGACGATACACCCGCCGCCGCGGCGCAGGAATTTCGGGATCACTTCGCGCGTACAAAAGAAAGCCCCATCCACATTGACGGCAAAGACCCGACGCCACATGTCTGACGTAGTACTCTGTATCTGCTCAAAAAGCGCAATGCCCGCATTGTTGACGAGGATCTCGATGCCGAAAAGGGAGGAAAACATCGCCTTGACAGCGGATTCGTCAGAAACATCCGCGCGCAGAGACAGCGCCCCCACGCCCTCCCGCTCGATCTGCCGGACCGTCTCGCGAGCCCCATCCTCATCCCGCGAATAGCAGAACGCGACATCACGGCCCGTCCGCGCAAACGCCGTACAGACCGCCCTGCCGATCCCGCGGGAACCGCCCGTCACGAAAACCATGCCCATCTCAGCCACCGATCAGCGGGAGATCGAAGGCCGAAACAATCTCCCGGGCAACCTCGTCGATGCCCTTGCCGTTGGTGTCGACCGTATAGTCTGCACAGCTTTCGTAAATCGGCGTGCGCTGTTCGAGCAGGGCGCGCATCTTCTCAAACGTCGTGTTTTTCAAGAGCGGGCGTTCATCGCCGGTATGCCCCGTGCGCGCAAACAACACCTCGAGATCCACTTTGAGAAATACGATCTTTCCGCCCCCTTCCTTAAAAGCGGCGCTGTTTTCCGGGCGGAGCACACAGCCGCCTCCCGTCGAGATGACGCAGTTGTCCTCACCCGCCACGCGATGGACGATCTCCGTCTCGATCTGGCGGAAGCGCCCCTCGCCGTAGTATTCAAAGATATCCGCGATGCGCCCATACTTATCGACGATCAAATCATCCGTATCATACCAGCGCATCCCCGTCAGCTCGGATAGGCGAATACCGATGGTCGTCTTACCGGCCCCCATCATTCCACAGAGTACGATATTCATAACAAAAAGCTCTCCGCCGCCAGAAAGTAACTCTTTTTCCCGAAGCCGAGCACCGTGCCGCGGCACACCTCGGAGATGACCGAATTGCGGCGGAAAGGCTCGCGCGCGTGCACGTTCGACATGTGCACTTCGACGACGGGCGTCGGGACGGAGGCGATCGCATCGCGCAGGGCGTAGCTGTAATGGGTGAACGCCCCGGCATTCAAAATAATGCCGTCTGCATCCGCCTGCTGGATCTTCGTGCAGAGCTCCCCTTCGAGATTCGTCTGGAAAAACTCGCATTCCGCCCCGCGGTCCTTGCAGAAGCGTTCGAGCTGAGCATTGATATCTTCCAGCGTTTCCGTACCGTAAACGCCCTTTTCGCGGCGTCCGGTCATATTCAGGTTGACACCGTTCAAAAACAATAATTTCATTGCCGTTTATCCTCTGATTTAATTCTTTTTATGTGTGGCACAATACTTTGCAAATTGATTTAATCAGGATATACCCGACGATATTCTTCAAAGAGTGCCTTTGCCTCCTCCGCATTCGGCTCTCTGCCGAGGACGATGCAGTCGCCGTAATACGCCTGATAAAACAGCATGCCCTCCCCGTTCAGGATGGGTTTGCCCAGCGATTCGGCAATGCGCAGAAACTCGCTCTTGCGCGGATAATAAATGAGGTCACACGCCATTTTCGTGCGGGACAAAATGTCTGCGCCGACAGGTGAGATGCCCTCCGTCTTATGCATGCCCACGCCCGTGATGTTGATGATGAGGTCATAATCGTCCGGTTCAAGGACAGCAAGCGGCGTAAAGCATCCAAATTCCTCGTAAAGTTTATCCACACTCTCTTTGCGCAGATCATAGACATAGACATCCGCCCCTGCATCCGCGAGTTTTTTGACTGCACTGCGGCCAGCGCCCCCTGCGCCGAGCACGAGCACCTTCATCCCCTTGGGACGGATCCCGTTATTTTCGAGCAGGAGCTGAAAGCCGATCCCGTCCGTATTATAGCCGACTTTTTCCTTTACGAGGTTGACGGCGCCGAAAGTGCGCGCATCCCCCTCGAGGCGGTCAAGATAGGGAATAATATCCAGCTTATATGGGATCGTGACATTGAACGCATCGTAATCGCCCGACATCAGGCGCTTGACCGTACTGTCCAGATCCTCCTTGGAAACCGAGATCAGTTCATACTCGCACTCGCTGCCCAAACCGCGAAAATCAAATGTGTGCATTTTTGCACTGTCCGATTTGGACACGTCTTTTCCGATCACTGCCATTTTATACATGATGGTATACCTCCGTTTTCAGGAATCAAGCAAGGTAAAAAAGTTCGGGAAGGAGATGTCGACGCACTCTGCGCCGAGAATCTCGCCGCCCTGCTCGCTCGCCGCGAGCGCGACGGCGCCGCTCATGGCGATGCGATGATCCGCACAGGAATCGACCGTTCCGCCGCGCAGTTTCTTTTTGCCGCGGATGATAAAGCCATCCGGACGCTCCTCCACATCGCCGCCGAGCGCCGTCAGCATCGCCGCCGTCGTACGGATGCGGTCGCTCTCTTTCACGCGCAGCTCCTCCGCTCCCGAGATAACGCTCTCTCCGTCCGCATAGGCACAGAGTACTGCGATGACGGGCAATTCGTCGATCAGGGAAGGCATGACCGCTCTGCCGAGCCGCACGGCTCGCAGAGCGGATTTACGGACACGAATATCCGCGACCGGTTCGCCGCACACCGTGCGCATATTTTCCAGCGCGTAATCGACGCCCATCTGATCGAATACGGTCAGGATGCCCGTACGCGTGGGATTGATGCCGACGCCGCGGCAGAGCGTTTCGCCGCACAATGCGCCGAGCGCCATAAAATAGGCCGCACTGGAAATATCTGCCGGTACGGCAACATCGACCGCGCGCAGCGAACTGCGCCGCACTGTTACCGTACAGCCGTCCGCGTGAAGATCTGCCCCCATCGCCGCAAGCATGCGCTCGGTATGATCGCGCGAAAGGAGAGGTTCGCGCACGACCGTCTCGCCGTCTGCGCCCAGTGCCGCGAGGATGAGTGCGCTCTTGACCTGTGCACTGGCGACCTGCGTATCCACCGTGCAACCGCACAGGCGGGCAGGACGCACCGCGACGGGCGCATACCCTTCCGTCGTCTCGATGTCAGCACCCAATAGGCGCAGGGGCGCCGCCACCCGCTCCATCGGGCGACGGGAGAGGGAATCGTCTCCCGTCAGGCGCGCATCCACGCCCTGCCCCGCCACGAGGCCCATGAGCAGGCGCATGGTCGTACCGCTGTTGCCGCAGTCACAATCGGCCGCGCGCAGCCCCTGCGCCCCGCGCACATGAATCTTATCCCCCTCTACCTCGATCTGCGCCCCGAGGGCGCGCATACAGGCGACGGAAGAGAGGCAATCGGCGCCCAAAAGCGCATTGGTAACGACAGCTTCTCCGGCCGCGATGCCGTTGAAAAGCACAGCGCGGTGCGTGATCGATTTATCGCCCGGGATCTTAAAATCGCCGGAAAAAGAAAAACGAGGACGGATCTTCATGCCTGTTCCCCCGCAAGGATGTTCAAATACCGCTCATATCGTTCGGGCGTGAGAGCCAGTTCTGCATATTCTCCGCGCGCCTTGGGCAGGATGAAGGAAATATCGCCGCCATTGTTCTTTTTGTCGAGCAGAGCGTACCGCAACCCCTCCGCAGCATTGGGAATGCGCGGAATGCGGGGCTGAACAAGAGAGAGGAAGCTGCGCACTTCCTGTGCATAAGCGGGTGTACACACCCCCTCTCCCTCCGCAATAAAACTCTCCAGCCAAAGGCCGATCAGCACATATTCTCCGTGCGAGCGCCTGCCGCAGAGCAATTCGAGCGCGTGTCCCGTCGTATGGCCGAGATTGAGACACTTGCGCAGGCCGCTGCTTTCCGTTTCATCCCGCTCGACGATGCCCGCCTTAAAACGGACGCAATCCGCCGCAAGATCGTGCAGAAAGGCAAGATCGTGCAGACGGCCCGTGTTTTCGCGGATCTTTTGACCGATGGAATCGTCCAAAAGAGCGGTCTTGATGATTTCACCGAGACCGCAGCGGATCTCGCGCGGAGGGAGTGTTTCCAAAAAGAGCGGGTCACAGTAGACGCGCTCCGGCTGATAAAACGCCCCGATCACATTTTTGACGCCGCGATAATCGACCGCTGTCTTGCCGCCGACGGAACTATCCACCTGCGCAAGAAGGGTCGTCGGCATTTGGACGATACGGGTCCCGCGCATATACAGGGCCGCGGCGAGGCCCGCCATATCTCCGATCACACCCCCGCCGAGCGCGACGACGACGGAGGAACGATGCAGGCGCGCATCCAGCATCGCGTCGAGGATGCGAAACAAACTTGTCCGGCTTTTATAGCGCTCTCCCGCGGGAAGCACGCAGACGGGCGCCCCGGGAAACAGCTGTGCGATCCGCTCCGAATACAGGCGGGAAACATTGGTATCGGTAACGACGAAAGCCTGCGCACCGCGCAGGTATTCGGAAGCCATCTCGGCAGAACCCGCGCCGCAAAACACCGTGCTCGGCCGCGATTTTGTATGCACTTCTATGATCTGCATAGTCCCTCCTTAGGCGAGAGCGCCGTATCGCGCGGCGATCTCCCTCATATTGTCGCCGCCCAGCCTCTCCAGCACCTTTTGTGCGAGCGCAAAGCAGACCGTACTCTCGACGACCACTTCGCAGGCACAAATCGCACAGACGTCGCTGCGCTCCGTTGCCGCGCGGCAGGCCTCGCCCGTCTCAAAATCGACCGTGTTCAGCCCGCGCATAAGGGTGGGAATCGGCTTCATTGCCGCCCGCAGGACGATCTCTTCCCCGTTGGACATACCCCCTTCGATGCCGCCCGCATTGTTGGTGCGGCGCACAAAGCGGCCGTTTTCCGAATAGATCTCGTCATGAACGGCGCTGCCCGGCCGCATCGCCGCAGCAAAGCCCAAGCCGATCTCGACGCCCTTGATCGCCTGGATCCCCATGACCGCGCCGGCGAGATGTCCGTCCAGCTTTTCACCGTAACTCATGCAGCTTCCAAACCCGCTTTTCAGCCCGCGCACTCGCACCTCGACGATGCCTCCGGCCGTATCTTTCGCTTCTTTGATCGCATCGATGCGCTCTTTTGCTTGTTTGCAAAGTACTTCGTCAGGCATAAAAAGCTCAGACTGCTGCACACCGCGCAATTCCTCGAAGGTATATTCCCGTTCGTCTGTGATCCCGGCGACCGAGCGGACATAGCCCGTCACCTCGACCCCGAGCGCGCGCAGGAACATGCGCGCGAGCGTACCCGCCGCAACGCGCACTGCCGTTTCGCGGGCGGATGCCCGCTCCAAAATGTTGCGCGCATCCGTCTGATCATACTTGCGCAGCCCTGTCAGATCGGCATGCCCCGGGCGCACGCGCGTCAGTCGGCGGGCACTCACATCCGCCCCATAAGGGGACATATACGGCTCCCAGTTGACATAATCGCGATTTTCTACGAGCAGACAGACGGGGCTGCCCAGCGTGCGCCGATCGCGCACCCCGGATAAGATCTGTACGCGGTCCGATTCGATCTTCTGCCGCGCCCCGCGGCCGTATCCGCTCTGGCGCAGCGCAAGATAATGATCGATCTCCTCTGTGTCCACTTCTAAATTGGAAGGAAGCCCTTCTACGATCGCTGTGAGCGCCCTGCCGTGCGACTCACCGCTCGTCATCCATTTCAGCATAATTCAATTTCTCCGTATATTCGTAAAGATCTTCCCGCAGAAGATCTCTCATGCAAGATCATTGACGGCTGCCGCCGTCCAGGAACCGTCCGCACGGACGGTCAACAGAATACTCCCGACCTCGTCCGTGCGCCAGATCTGCGCGGAAGGCGAAGCTGCAAGGACGCGCTCCGCCGAGGCCATGGAAGGATGCGCGTACGGATTGTCCGCCCCTGCGCTCACAAAGAATGCCTTCGGGCAGCATAGTTCGGCAAGATCCCTGCCTGTCGATCCGGAACTGCCGTGATGCCCGGCTTTCAGAAAATCCAGTCCCTCCAGCCGAGGCTCCAAAAGCTGTCTTCCCCACTCCGCCTCCGCTTCAACTGCAAAAATTTCCCCTTCCGTCACCAAATAATCCTCGACCAGTTTATCCTCGACTTTTGAGGAAGCGTCTCCCGTCAAAAGCAGCCTGCGGCCCGCGTACTCGATATACAGGACAGCAGAGGCATCATTGAACTCCTCCTCTCCCGCCGGCGCGGCGTTCGGCTCGGTATAGGCGCTGTCCTCGATCTCCGGAGAGAGGGGCGCAAGGATCATGCCGTAATAAAAGTGATCGGCATCATCTGAAAGGACACTGCGGTACATCTGCGAGATGAGCATAGATGCGCCGCTTTCCGCCGCAGCCTCCACAAACGCTGCGTACGGCTCATTGACATGGGTGTTCAGACAATAGGGCATCCAGATTTGCTCGGCGCCATAGCACGCGAGCACGTCCGCCATCCCGCCGGCATGATCGCTGTCCGGATGGGTCAACAGCAAAATATCAAACGTATCGATATCCAAAGCGTGCGCGTACGAGATAACCGCCCGACGCGAAGACATGCCCGTATCCCCGGCATCGACGATCATCGTCTTGCCGTCCGGAAATTCAATGATGGTACAGTCGCCCTGCCCCACATCCACAAAATGGACGCGCAGCTCGCCCGCGCGGCGCTCCGGTATATCCGGCGCAGCCAAAAACATCGCCAAATGATCCAACCGAACGACAAACCGATCGACGAGGATACCCGCCACGATCGCGAGGGAAAGCAATACGGCCAATAAAATGCTTGCAAGGCGTATCCATCGACCTCTCTTTTTCTTTTCGGATGAGTTCATAAGCCTCCCCTCCGAAGACCGCGCGCCCGAATACGGGCGCGCGGTCCTTTGGTTGGAATCGGGCGCTCACCGCGCCGACTAAAACAGTCCTTACTTGCCGACGGCGAGCGCATACGCGCCATAGATGCCGGCATCATTGCCGAGTGTCGCGCGGACGATCGCGAGGGGAACGCGCTCGCAATCGACATACAGGCGCTCGCTGACATATTTGCGCAAAGGCTGCAGGAGATATTCTCCCTGATTCGAAACGCCTCCGCCCAACAGGATCGCCTGCGGACGGAGAATGCCGACAAGGTTCAGGATCCCTTCCCCGAGGTACATGATATAATTTTTGACGACCTGGCTGCCGACTTCGTCGCCCGCCTTAGCGGCGTCAAAAGCGGTCTTCCCGTCCACATTTTCCGGATCGCCCGCGATCTTCCACATCAGGCTGTCCTTATGTTCGAACATGGCGCGCTTCGTGTCCCGCATGAGCGCAGTCGCAGAAGCGTACTGCTCAAAACAGCCGCGGCGGCCACAGCCGCAGGGGATCCCGCCGATGGAAACGACCATATGGCCCGCCTCGCCGCCGGCGCCGTGGAAACCTTCAAAGATCTTCCCGCCGATGATGATGCCGCTGCCCACACCCGTCCCGAGCGTGATGAGGATACTGTCCTCGTAGCTTTTGCCGGCACCAAACTTCGCTTCGCCGAGCGCGGCCGCGTTCGCATCGTTGGCGACATACACGGGTACGCCCAGCTTGACGGCAAGATCCGGCCCGAGCGGCATATCGCGCCAGTCATAGTTGCTCCAGCGGACCACGACGCCGGAAGCGCCGTCGATGACGCCGGGAGAGCCGATGCCTACCGCCCCCACTTCGGACATTCCGCCGTACCGCTCGCTCAAACCGCGCACCAGCTGCGCCATCTTGACGACAGTCGTCAGATAGCCTTCCTCGCGCGAGGTTTTGACCGTATCCTTGGCGATCATATTCCCCTCAGAGTCGAAAAGCCCGGCTTTAGCGCTCATTCCGCCAAAATCGATACCTGCATAGTACTTTTTCATATCATATACCTCTTTATAAATTCTCTTTTTTCATGCTTTGCAAAACCGCGGCCATGCCGGAAGCGCCGTTCTGCGCGATCTGTGCGCGCAGAGAAGCTGCCGACGCGCGCTCTGCATCATTCAAAAGCATATCCGCCCGCTGCGTAGACGACCGGGCAAAATCGATACCGAATCCCTCTCCGGGAGCGATCCATTCAGCGGAACCGTACAACAGACTGTTGGCAGCATCCGCGAACCGATCGATCGATCCATCTTCCGACGGCGCCGATGCCACGACGGTCAGAGAACCAGCTCCCTTCAGCCGGCGCGCCGATGCAAACAGCCTCTCGGCAAAGGAAAGTACCTCTGCTCTGCGCTCGCCGTGATAATCGGCTTCCGCCGCACAGGCGCGGACCAGTTCGGCGAGAGAATCGAGCAACAGGACCGCATCCCCTCCCGCTTCGGCAATGCGCTTGCAGTAAGCGAGCGCCAAACGGGCGGCGCGCAGCCTTTCTGCCGGAAGCGCCCCGAAAGGCGCCGCAAAGACGGAAGCCGACGGAACGGCCGCAGAAAGCTCGGAACATTCCTCCGGGCGCCCGAATGCAAGGATGACCGTACGCAGATCCGCCAAGGCAGCGCAGTGCGCCATTTCCCGGATAAAAGAAGTTTTGCCGCCCGCAGCCGGCGCACGGAACAGGACGCGCTGTCCCTTCCCGATCGGGCACAGAAGATCGGCCGCCCGCATGGGCGCGCACGCAGAGGACGAAAGCGAGATCCGTTCGGCCGGAAACTGTGCAGAAAAATCTTCGAACAGGGCGCGCGTCACGGAGGGAGCCAGCCCTCCTACGCCGATCACTTGAACGACCTCGGCACCGCCTTCCCGGCGTTCACCGGCATATCCGGAGATCAGATCCCCTTCACGCAGTCGATATTCATCGATACACGACTGTGCCACGAACACATCTGTACGGGCACCGTCTTTTGTGCAGAGGCGTCCGCCCGCGCCGAGGCACTCCAAGATGCCGATACAGCGGCGGTCTGCATACCCGCCGGAGGTACGGCGATCGGCGGCACTGTCATGAAACTCTGCCTTTTCCGCACTGTCCGGCCCGGCAAGAAAGGGCATCGCCTCTTTACATTCTGCGAGGAGACGGCGGACCTGCTCGATGTTTTCCGGCGGCACCTCCGCCGATTTGACGCGCGCCCCCTTATTGCTGCGCGGTTCCGGTGCTACGATGCCGGATGCGACCCCGATCAGGCGTACGATCAGCTCATGCTTTTTCTCCGATGTCGGTGCATTGACGCCGAATGCGCGCGCAAGATTGCGCACGCCGTAAATATTCAACCCGTCCAAATACTCATACAGGGGACGGTAGATCCGCAAAAGTTCACTCTCCCGCATCCGTCCTCCTCTCGGCGACCAAGACCTTCCCTGCATACCGCGGAAGCAAATCCGTATCAAAAGAGGAAACGTTTAATCGCGCGCAGCGGTTCCCCGCCAGTTTACAGAGCGACTCAATCCCTGCGATATCCAAAGAACAGCCCGAACAGCTGTAATGGATCGCCATGGCGACGCGCGGCCGCACGGCTTCGATATACGCGAGAGCCCCCTCCGCATCCACCGTGTATGTCCCGCCGACGGGGACAAACAGGAGGTCGACCTTTCCGATCGCGCGCAGCAGGTCCGCACGGGGCAATTCGCCGATATCGCCCATGTGGCACACGCGCGCACTGCCGTCTTCGATCACAAATACGATATCTCTGCCGCGCTTTGCGCCGCCGACATCGTCATGGAAAGCCGCAATCCCCTCGATGTGCACGGGACCGCGGTCATAACTGCCGACCTTTTCGATCACTTCCCGGGCGCCTTCGACGCCTTCCAGATAGTGATGATCAAAATGACCGTGCGTGCAGAGCACGATCTCCGCCCGCAACCGCGGCATCGGATAACCGATCCCGTCATACGGATCAATGAGGATGCGCGTTCCGTCCTCCACTGTCAGGCGAACGCACGAATGTCCGAAATATTCGATCTTCATACCATTTCCTTCCCTCTCGCCGATTGCGGGCGAGCCGAAAAACGCAGCCGATGCTGCTGCCGATCCCCGGAAAAATCCAACACGTAAACGCACTCGAGCGAGAGCGTTTCCCCCTCCCGCACGCATTGCAGATCGTGTACGCGCACGCGCGCGCCGACCTCGCCATAGGGCGTACGGAAACAGATCTCCGTCTCCGCACGCGGATCGAGGACAAGCTCATAGACAAAATCGCCCTCGCGTCCGATCCGCACTGTCTCCCCCACGGCGACACAAAAGCGTGCGCCGCCGTGCTCGAAAGTATAAACCGGACCGGCAGCCTTTTCCGCGACCGTCGCCGATACGGCAAAGCGCTCGCTGCCGGAAGGCGTCTCGGAGATCAAGCAAACGCGCACCGGCCGCAAGACATCGCTATGTTCGGCACGCCCTTTGGGGCGAAAATATCTATTTTCTTCCATTATAACATACGACAGAAAGTTTGTAAATAATTTTGCGGAAATTGCCGGCTATCCGGCACACAGCGAGCCGCCCTGTTACAGGATCTTGCGCTCGCGGTCCAGCCCTTCCTTGCGCAGCCGCCCCTCGCGCAGCAGCGCCTTGAGCTTTTCCTCATCCCCCGCGCGCAACGCATCGAGATAGGGAGTCAAATGTTCGATGAGCGTCTCCAATTCGCGCGTCACCGCGGGAAGATTGAGCATATACAGCCTGGTCCAGATCTCCTCGTCGACGCCCGCAATGCGCGTCATGTCCTGAAAACTGCCGCCCGTAAAACCGGGAAACCCGTCTGCGGCAGCGCTCTTGACATAGGCATTGCTGACGACGTGCGCGAGCTGCGAAGTATAGGCGATCTTATCGTCGTGATATGCCGCCGTACAGTGTTTGATCTGCCCGAAACCCATCGCTGTATACAGCCACTCGAGCGTATGCACAGCCCCTTCATCCGTCTGCGGGCAGTGTGTCATGATCATACTCGCGCCATCGAACAGCGTTTCCAGCGCATTGTCCAAACCGGAAACCTCGCGCCCCGTCATCGGATGGCAGCCAACATAGCGAAAACTGCGGGGTTTGGAATAGATACGGCGCTCGATCGCCCCTTTGATGCCGCAAAAATCTGCGACGATCGCTCCCTCGCGGAAGGCAGTCTGATCCATCCAATCCATCGCCACATCCGGCGGAAGGGCGACAAAGACGACGTCATAGCCGGACGGTTCGCCCGCCGGCGCAGCGACGACGCCCGTCTCCACTGCCCGTTTGAGGACATCGGGGCGATCCCATCCCTCCGGCGCAAAACCGGCGCGGCGCAGCGCCTTGGCCGCAGAACCGCCGATCAGGCCGAGGCCCGCGATCATGATCTTCATACAAAAAACTCCTTCGGCCCGACACCGGCCACAATAAAAAGCGGCCTCGCTGCCCGGTACAGCCGCACAGCAAGGGCGCAAATCCTCTTCAATATTCGATACTGACCGCATCGAGCACAGAGAGGTCCCGCACGGCGATCCCGCCGCCCCGAACGACGCTCAACTGCGGTTCCTGCGGGACGATCACATCCGCATTCAAAGCCTGCGCACAATACTCGTCGAGGCCGACTAACCGCGCACCGCCGCCCGAGAGGCGAATCCCCCTGCGCACCGCAAAGGCCGCAGCGCGCGGCGGCAAACGGTCGAGAACGAGGCGAATATACTCGGCGACAAGATCTGCGTAACGGCGGAGACATACATCTAAATCGGACGAAGAGATCGTGACCGTACAGCCGCGGCCGCTCAGCAGCTCCTTTCCGCGGACGGTCGTACGCATATTGTCGCCCGCGTACAGGGAAGCGACGGAGAGTTTGACGCGCTCCGCCGTGACCGGGCCGATATGCACGCCCATGCGGGTCTCCACCATATCGACGATGTCCGCATCCAGTTTGCTTCCGCCCAAACCGATGCCGATACCCGCAGCGATCCCGTCGGAAGAGACTGCCGCGATATTTGCCGTAGCGGCGCCGATATCGACGACAAAGGCCGCCCGATCGCCCAGGGCCATCCCCTGCCCGAGGGCGGCGAGAATGGGCGCCTCGACAAAGCGCACACTGCCCAAGCAGCACCTTTCCGCCACCGAAGCATACGCTCCGAGCAGCGCATTGGATGCGCCGCAGGGAACGGAAAAGAGCGCCTCGACGCGGCGCGCCTTGCGGCGGGGAATGCCGATCTTATTCAGAAAAACGCCCAACACGGCGGCAGCCATAGCGACATCGGCGATTCCGCCGGCCGAAACGGGACGGATAAAAGAGATGAGATCGGAAGCGCCCACATTCAGCCGCCGCGCCGCCACCCCGACAGCGCGCACGTCGCGGGTGCCGGACGAAACGGCTGCTATGGTCGGTTCAACGAGCACGATGCCGTTGCCTTCCAGATAAATTTTTGTTTCGGACGTGCCGAAATCGATGGCCAAACGGTTCATGGCAGCACCCCGATCTCAGTCAGGCGTGCAGCGATCTCCTCTTCCGGCAATCCGACAACATTGGTATAACTGCCGCGAATGGAGCGCACGAGGCGGGCATCGTCCTGGATGCCGTAAGCGCCCGCCTTATCCAGCGGAGAACCGGTCGCGACATATTCGGCGATCCATTCGTCGGTCAGGTCATGAAAACAAACCTCCGTCACGGCGCTCCCGCCGATATCGACGGACGGACCGAGCAGACAATAGCCGGTATACACGCAATGTGCCTTGCCGGACAGAGAGCGGAGCATCCGCACGGCATCCGCCGCATCCTTCGGCTTCCCGAGCACCTTTCCTTCTGCCCAAACGATGGTATCCGCACCCAAAACGATCGCGGCCGGATGCTGCAAAAAGACATTTTCCGCCTTTTGCCTTGCGAGCTGCTCGACGATCCGATCGGGCGGCTGTGAAAAATCCGCCGCCTCCGAACAGGTCGCCGGACAGACGGAAAATGCAGGCAATAGATGCGCGAGGATCTCGCGGCGGCGCGGACTGGCGCTGGCTAAAATAATTTCCATAGCAATCAAATGAATAGCCGCAACGGACATTGCGGCTATCGTTCCTCAGAGAATTTGCAGATTTTTGCGGAAAGATTTACGGAACTCGAGATTGGCGCTCAGTGCGTCGCGGATCTCCAGCGAAGCGTCGCCCTCCACTTCCGTCTTCATGATCACCGAATCGCCGAGCACGTCGCAGTTGATGCCCTTGATGGTGGAACTGCAGCTGCGGTCAAGACTCTCCGCTATGCGGAGCATGACGCCCAGCTTGCGCACCGCATCGAGGTCTTCCTCCTGCACGATATCTTTATAGCGCATCCAATCGGCCGGAGAGATATCTTCCTTCTTGTGACAGCCGGCGACGAAGGCGGCGAGCACGATCTCGCGATGGGTGATGCCGTACAGCGTCGAATTGAGGATCATGTACCAGCTGTGCTTCTGATGATTATAAAATTTGATGCGGTTGCCGCAGTCATGCAAAGTTGCGGCGACCTTGAGGATCTTTAAGTACTGGCGCGGGAATTTGTGCAGAACGCGCAGCTGCTTGAACAGCTGTACGGAGAGATTGACGACGTGTTCGACGTGCTTCTCGTTGCATTCGTAATACTTGACCAGCGTATTCAGGCTGTATCCGAGAATATCGGAAATGGGCTTTTCGAGAGTGATCGGCATCGCCTGATTGAACATGATCCCCTCGCGCAGGCCGGAACCGCCGATGGTAAAACTTTCGAACCGCATATAGCGGGTGAACGATTTGACGACCGCGAGCGCTGCCGGCAAAATGTCTGCCCGGCCGGAAGAGAGCCCCTTGATCTTCTTCTTTTTATCCAGGTCGAGCACCTTGATCATGTCATAGATGGACTCGAAATCCTCGGTAGGGAGCACATAGTTATGCACCGTATCCAGCGGATACTTGCGCACCATTTTGCTGATCTTAAAGATATTGCGGAAGGAGCCGCCCACGCCGATCATCTGCGTATCCGGGTCGATGTTCTGCAGCCAGTCGATACCAGTCAGCTGTTCGGTGAAAAATTCCTCGACCTTTGCCGCCTGCTCTTCCGGCGAGAGGCCGTCATCCTTGAACAGGTCGGTCAAAGTGACCGCCCCGAAGGGAAGGGTGATGTAATTGAGCATATTGCGGCGGTTGTAGTAGACGATCTTCGTGCTGCCGCCGCCGATCTCGAGGATGAGACCCTTGGGAATATCCATCGAGTTGATGACGCCGCGATAGACGAGCGTCGCCTCCTCTTCCTCGCTGAGCACCTTTACTTTGATGCCGCAGGTCGCCTGGATCTCGTCTAAGAAACTGCGCTGATTTTTTGCGCGGCGAACCGCAGCCGTCGCCACCGCAATGATGCGGTCAACGCGGCTGGCATCCGCCAGCTTTTTGAACATCTTTAAGGTACGGATGGTCTCCGCCACGCGCGAAGGCTTTAAAAATCCGTCGCGCTCCATATCCTGCCCGAGACGGACGCTCTCCTTGAGCTCGTCCACTACCATGAAATGCCCTTCGCCGAACAGCTCGACGATCACGAGCCGCGCCGAATTGGAACCAAGGTCAATGATACCGATTTTCTCCACTATGCCACCTCTGCTGTCTGAAATCTTTAGGCCAAAAGACATGAATTTTTCTGGTATCTATAAATCCAACATAAAAATATCGAATGCTTATAGAACAAGAAATAAATTGAACCGAATACATTATACCATTGAAAGACAAATTTGTATAGGGCTTTTTCCAAATTTTGTGCAAATTTTTTTGTGAATTTTTTGTAAAAGACTTGATTTGAATATTTTTCACACAAAATTTGTAAAATATTCACTAAACATAGAAAATTTGTCCGTTGATTCCAAACAAAACAGAAAAACGGGCTGTGCAAAGTGCACAGCCCGTTTTTGGAGGCCGTCCTACTCGCCCAACAACTGAGCGCGCAGGGCGGCAAAATCGTCGACGACGGCAACGGCTCCCGCCTCTTCCAGCTCGCCCGGGAGAGCGCAGCCGGTACGTATACCGATGCAGGGCACGCCGTTTGCGGCGGCGCCCAAAACGTCATACTTGCGATCCCCGACCATGACCGCATCCTCCGGGTCTGCTCCCAATGCGCACAGCGCGCGGGCCACGATCTCCGCCTTTCCCGAATGAGCATCGTCCAATGCGCCGCAGACGGCCTCAAAATAGCCGTCAAAACAAAAGCGGCGGGAGATCTCTTCCGCAAAAAACTGCGGCTTGGACGTCGCGACGGCGAGACGGGCACCGGCGGAACGCAGCGCGCGCAGACACTCTTCCGCACCCGGCATAGGGGAACATTCGAACACCCCGACCGAGCGGTACGCCGCGCGGTATACATCCTTGACGCGGCGGGATTCCGCGTCGCTCATCCCATAAAACTCCTGCAGCGCTTCGAGAACGGGCGGCCCGACAAAGCGGCGCAGCGCGGCCTCGTCACCGGGATCATAACCGCAGGAGGCGAGCGCATCGCGCATGCAGTGCAGGATACCGGGAGCCGTATCGAACAGCGTCCCGTCGAAATCAAAGAGCACGCACGGGCGGATCAACATAAATACCTCCGCTCAGTGTTCCTTGATACATTTGCGGGGGCACTTCTGCACGCAGACGCGGCACCCGACGCACTTTGCATAGTCGATCTCAGGCAGGCCTTCCTTCATCGTGATGGCGCCCGCCGGACAATTTTTGGCGCAGATACCGCAGCCGATGCAGCCGTGCGAACACAGCTCCATGACCTCTTTCCCCTTTCCGTGATTGGAACAGGCGATGTAAACTTTCGCCGATTTGGGGATGCGGCCGATGATCTTTTTGGGGCAATCGGCGATACAGGCGCCGCATGAAATGCACTTCTCTTTATCGACGCAGGCATAGCCGCCGTCGCCGACGGCGAGAGCGCCCGTCGGACAGACGCCGACGCACGTCTTTTTTCCGATACACCCGACAGGGCATGCCTTGACGCCGCCCGCGATCAGCTCGCAGGAAGCGCAGTCGCCATACCCCTGATAATCGTATTTATCGTAACAGGAATGGCCGCCGTTGCAGTGTACGACGGCGACCGTCTCCTCGCCGATCTCGCCGCCGCCCAAAAGTTCGGCGATCTTTTCCTTGTTGGCCTGCGGCGTGGCCCGGCAGTCGGAAAGTTTTGCCTCCCCTTTGACGAGCGCTTCCGCAAACTGCGCGCAGCCCGCCCTGCCGCAGCCGCCGCAATTGGATTTGGCGAGCAAATCCTCTACCTGATTGATGCGCTCATCGCGGCGGACCGTAAAAAAGTGCGCGCAGATGACGAGAAACGCGCCGAAGACGAGGGCGATGGCGAGCATGACGCCGCCCGCCAGAAGGATCTGAATGACTTGTTCTCCCATAACTTACCCCGCAAGAATACCCGAAAAGCCCGCAAACGCGAGCGCCATGATCGCCGCCGTGATCAGCGTGATCGGGAAGCCTTTGAAACACTTGGGGATATCCGCACGGTCCGTCTTGAGCCGAATGCCTGCCAGCAGACAGATGGCGAGGAGGAAGCCGACGCCCGTCGCGACCGAGACGCAGAACGTATACACGAAATTATACGAAGAAAACACGATCGCGCTGTTGGCCGTACCGAGGATGGCGCAGTTGGTGGTGATCAATGGCAGATAGACGCCGAGCGCACTGTACAGCGTGGGCGAGAGGCGCTTGATCGCCATTTCCAGCATCTGCACGAGGCTGGCGATGACGAGGATGAACGCCATCGTATACAGATAATCGATCCCCAGCGGCAGCAGGATATAGTTGTAGACCAGCCAGCAGAATACGGAGGACACCGCCATCACAAAGATGACCGCAAAGCCCATGCCCGCCGCCGACGACATCTTTTTGGAGACGCCGAGGAAAGGACAGATACCCTGGTACTGCGAGAGCACGATGTTCTGCGAAATCACTGCCGTAAACATGACGGATAGGAGGGATACGGTCATGCCTTCACCTCCCCTGCCCCGTCAGAGAGGGGCAGCGACGCCTGTTTGAGCCGCGCCTTGCGCGCCTCGATCTTTTGAATGACGAAATTGAACAGGGCCATCATGCAGCCGAACGTGATGAAGCCGAATGCACTCGCACCCGCGCCGCTCATGGCGGGGAAACCGGGGATCACGAAGCCCGCGAAAGAGCCGCCCGCAAAAAATTCGCGCACGATACCGATCAGACAGAGGGCGCCCGTAAAGCCGAGGCCCATCGAAATGCCGTCGAGCGCACTGTACAGGGGCGGATTGCAGGAAGCAAAGCTCTCTGCGCGCGCCAAAATGATGCAGTTGACCACGATAAGGGCGATGAATGCCTGCATGGTCGCGTACAGGTCTGGCAGGAATCGGCGCATCACCATCTGTACAATGATGACGAACGTAGAGATGATGACGATGTAGCACGGTATGCGCACCTTGTCCGGGATCAGATTGCGCAGCAGACTGACGAACAGATTGGAGAAAATCAGCACGAAAGTCGTCGCGATCCCCATCGCGAACGCCTGCGCGAGGGAGGTGGTCATCGCGATGGTCGGGCAAGTGCCTAAAACCAGTACGAAGGTCGGATTATTGCGGATGAGCCCGCCGAAAACGGTCTCTTTGATCTTACGCCTGTTCATTCGTATTCCCTCCCGCCACATGTTCGTTCCAATACTGCACGGCCGCATCGACCGCATTGGCGATGGCCGTCGAACTGCGCGTCGCCCCCGAGACGAAGTCGACATCCAGCCCCTCCAGCTCGGATACATCCTTGCCGAGAAACTGATCATAATAGTTCGCCGATTCCAAATTGCCGAGGAATGTTTCGCCGTTTTCGCCAACGATGAGTTTTTCCAGTACGCCGCCGCGGAAATAGAGATAGACCTGCACGTCTCCTCCGTAACCGCCGCTCCCGGAAACGAGAAAGGCGTTCCACTCCCCGTCATCGGAAACAGCGTAGTAGATGACGGAGCCGTTATCGTAGGACTGCCCGTCCTCATCCGCCATCTCGCTGAACGATGCGCCCGTATCTTCCGCAAAGCGGTCATAGGCGGACTGCAGCGGATCGACATAGGTGATCATATTGAAGAATCCGAGCAAAAGTCCGCTGCACAGCGCGATGACGGCCAGCACGAGGATGCTCTTCCAGACGGCGCTGTTCTTTGCTTCAGCCATTCGACACCTCCTCCAGTGCCGCAAAGCACTGCACGAGCAGATCGCGCGCGGCGACATTGGTGACCGTTGCGCCCGTCGTGATATCCGTTTGGATGTCCTCCTCCGTCATGGCGGAGAGCTCCGCTTCCGTCTTGCCGAGGAACAGCGGCTTATCCAGCGTGTAACCCATCGTGCTCTCGGTGACCGTCGTGATCGCGTACACGGTGCCGGACGATGCGTCCAGCGTGACCGCATAGCACAGCGGCTGCCGATAATTGTATTCGACGAGATCGGCAACGCCGTCGATCGTGAAGCGGTACAGGTCGCCCCTCCGCTCCGCGCGGACGATATTTGCATTGCCGCCGGTGTAGGCGACCGCCTCATAATCGGCCAAATTGTAATCATAGGCCGCGAAACACTCGAGGATCATCACGCGCAGCGATTCGTTGGTGTGCGTCGCGCTCAACTCGGCATCCGTACCCAGCTCGGTCAAAGCGAGAATATCACGGTATGTCTTCCCTTCAAACAGGGATAGCTCGGCGGTGTAGCCCATCGTGCTCTGTTCGACGGGCTCGATGTCCGTCACGCGCTCTCCGGCGCCGTCGAGCGTGACGACGTATTCGAGGGGCTGCGTATAGTCGTAATCGGCGAGGTAAGCGCTGCCGCGCACGGTAAACACGTATTCGCCGCGGAAATTGCGGGAGACATCCCGGATCGAAGAGTATGTGCCGCCCGTAAGGGAAACTTCGGTATAGGCCACCGCAGGGACGCCGGCGAGGAGCGCGAGCGCCATCGCGCCGCACAGGCCGAGCGCCGTCCACTGCGCGATGCGCGGCATCGGCTTGCCCGACTTGGTGCGCTGACCGAAGCGGACGGGAAGGATCATGCGGTCCATGACCGGAACGAGCAGGTTCATGATCAGGATGGCGAGCGAAGTGCCCTCCGGATAGGCGCCGAAGCGGCGGATGATGACGGTGATCACGCCCAGCCCGATCGCGTAAAAAATGCGGTTATACCGCCATTTAGGGGAGGTGGCGTAATCGGTCGCCATGAACACGGCCCCGAAGAGCAGGCCGCCCGAGAGCAGCTGCAGAGGGATCTCCGCCGCGCTCTGATAGCAGGCGAGCACCATGACCGCCGCCGTGAGGATGTAGACGGCGGGGATGCGCCAGTCGATGACGCGGCGCACCGTCAGATAGGCGCCGCCCGCGAGAATGGCGACCGCGCAGGTCTCGCCGATGCTGCCGCCCGTGTAGCCGAACAGCAGCTGTAAAATGTAGCCCGCATAGCCGGAAACGCCCCAGAAGGAATCGGCGAGGGCCGCCGTGCCGCCGGAAAGGTAAGTCGGGGCGGTGACGATGTCCGTCGGAAGGCCGAGCAGATTTCCGGAAATATCCGCGCCGATGTACTGAGCCATGACGGAGCTGTACGCGAGCAGCAGAAACACGCGCGCCGTCGCGGCGGGGTTGGCAAAGTTTTTGCCGATGCCTCCGAAAAGCATTTTAACGATGACGATGGCAAATACGCCGCCGATGACGGGAATATACCAGGGCGCGCGGGGCGGAAGGTTCAGGCCTAAAATGACGCCCGTGACTAAGGCAGACAAGTCAAGCGTGAACGGCTTGCGGCGCGCGAGGTTGAAGATCTGTTCGGAGAGAAAACAGGTCGCCGTACAGATGACGACGAGCAGCAGCGAATACAGCCCGTAGAACAGCGTTCCGCAGACGACGCAGGGCAGGAGCGCGATGAGCACGTCCAGCATGATGCGGCGGGTGTTCGAGTTATCCAGTTCGTGCGGGGACGCAGCGACCTTATAATTGGAGATTTCAGCCATCAGATGCCCCTCCCGCGGATGGTCTTTTGTGCGAGCCGCACACTCTGCGCCAAAAAGCGCTTTGCGGGACAGACATACGAACAGCAGCCGCAGCCGATGCAGGAAAGCGCCCCGCAGCGCTTGGCCTCCGCATAATCCTTTGCAAAGAGCGCGGCCTCGATGAAGTTAGGGGCGAGCCCCATCGGGCATGCCTGCCAACAGCGCCCGCAGCCGATACAGGCGGAAGCAACTTTGCTCACGCACTCCTTTTCATCCAAAAACAATAAGCTGGATGTCGTCTTTCCCGTGCAGACCTTGAGGGAAAACACGGCCTCTCCCATCATCGGCCCGCCGTTCACGATGCGGGCGCAGTTTTCGTCCGCCCCGCAAAAATCCGCCAGTTCGCGCAGCGGCGTGCCGTTTTTGACCCAAAAATTGCCCGGTTTGGCGACGGCTCCGCCCGAAACGGTCATGACGCGCTCGTAGCAGGGCTCGCCCTTTTCCACCGCCCGGAATACAGTGAGAGCGGTGTGCACGTTGACGACCACAGCTCCCGCATCAGCGGGCAGCCCTCCCTCCGGCACAATGCGGCCGGTACAGCCGTAAATGAGCTGCTTTTCGGCTCCCTGCGGATAACGGGTGCGCAGGGGCCGCACGAAAACGCCCTCCCCTGCCTTCTGCCGCAACAGGGCGATCGCCTCCGGCTTGTTTTTTTCAATACCGATGACCGCCTCTTTCGCCCCGCAGGCGAGCATACACAGCCGGATGCCGGCGAACAGCTCGTCCGCATATTCGAGCATGATGCGCTCGTCGCAGGTGATATACGGCTCGCATTCTGCCCCGTTGACGACCAGCACATCCACACGGCCGCTCACATTGAGTTTGACCGCCGTCGGGAATCCCGCGCCGCCCATGCCGACGATCCCCGCCTCTTCGATGCGGGACAGAACGCTCTCCGGCGTGCGCTCGGAGAGCGGCGGAAGGCCGACGCTCTCATCCGTGTGATCATTGACGATATGGATGTGATCCTGCTTTTTGCCGGAAGAAGTGATGTGCCCGGCGATCTCTTTTACCGTTCCCGCAACGGGCGAATATACATTGGCGGAGATCCCGTCCGCCTTGCGCGCGACCAACTGCCCGCGCAGGACGCGCTCGCCCGCCTGCACGACGGGGAGCGCGGGAGCACCGATGTGCTGCGTCAAGGGCAGCCAGACCTCGCCAGGCTCCGGCCCCCGCGCGATGGGCACGCCGCTCGTACGCTCTTTATGCGCGCGCGGGTGCACGCCTTTTCTGAAAATAGCCAAAGTTTCCTCCGATCGGTTTCGGCACTGCGCCGATGCGCCGCGCCGTTTTGCCTAATTTTAACATATTTTCCTCTGCCTGTAAAGAAAATCCGAACGGGAAAGCCATTCAAAATACTTATAGGCACCCCCAACCGCAATGCTTATAGCCCTCAACCGCGGTGAGAACGCGCCGCGGCACGCCGCCCGGCAATCCGCCCTACCGCGGCCGCAGCGAGCGCACGCCCGAAGCAAACTGATAGAGCGAAAGAAGGCACAAAAAGACGCCGAATCCGATGCGCAGTGCGCCGGCAGAGATCCCCTGGACGAACGCCGCCCCCACAAAGGAGAGCGCCGTGGCCGGAATGATCATCCACGGCGTACCGCGCGCATCCAACAGGCCGCCCCGTGCATGTACGCGCAGCGAGAGCGCCGCCATCGGCAAAAAAGAGAGCAGATTGACCGACTGCGCGAGATGCTGCGGCACGCCGCACAAAATCGTGAGGATGGGGATAAGGACCGTTCCGCCGCCCATCCCCATACCGCCCAGCAACCCGCCCGCGAGCCCCGCAGCCAACCAAACCAAAAAGCGCAAACTATTCCTCCTCCGCCCGCAGACGGGCGTTATGTACCGTGCCGCAGCGGCGCGGCGCGCATTGTATTAAAATATCATGCGGATTCCGGCGGCAAACATGACGGCGGCAAAGGCCATTGTCGCCGCGGCCGGCGAGATCGCATTCAGAAGTTTTGCCCCCGCAAAGCCGCCCGCCAGCACTCCCAGCCCGACGGCAAGAAACAGCTCGGCATCGAAATACCCTCCCCAAAGATAGACGACGGCGCTGGCGAGGCTGACGGGAAGGATGACGAGAATGGCGGTCGCATGGGCGACGAGGGGAGGCTTTCCTCCCACGCCCGAAAGGAGAGGAACGACGACCATTCCCCCGCCTCCGCCGAAGACACCGTTGACGGCGCCGACTGCACAGCCGGCCAGCGCGAGTAAAAGCTCTTTTTTGGATACGGACATAACGATATTTTCCCCCTGTCTGCAATTCAGTTTGGCTATTCCCTTAAAAATAATGAGATTTTCACCTTTTTTTTATCTTTATTGCTTGCTTTTAACGGCGGTTTATATTAAAATAAGATAGTACGGATTCAAAATGATTCAAAATTTCAATCTCTACGAAAAGGTGTTTTATGGCTAAAAACAAAAAAACGAAAAAACTGAGATTTGCAACGCTGATGCTCTCCGGCCTCATGCTGGTGGCTTCGTCGTCCTTCCTTTTGGCGGCCTGCTCGCAGACCACGGATGACGATGACGACGATACTTCCACTCCTACGCGCACGGATACACAGACGTTTGCCAACGCAGACTTCGAGTACTTCGACGATAACGACGGCGAATACCTCATCGGAAGCGCCCAGAGCTGGTCGAGCGGCACCGTGTCCAATGACAACGGGGTGAGTTCGAGCTCTTCCGTTTCCAAATCGGGCATCGTGGATACAAGCATCGACTGGAGGGAATTCTACACTTCGTACAGCAAAAACGTACAATACGAGGACGTGGACGAAAAGGATATCCCCGAAGATGAAGTCTATTACAAGGATATCGACGATTACTACGACGTTCCCGGCTGGGACGTGGTGTCTGCCGAACTCGAAGCAGCAGACGACGAGCTGGATATGACCGAACAGGAATCCATCGAAGCGCATGCAAACGAGATCGAAGAAGCCGCTGCGGCGCTCAATCCCGGCACGCACTGGGCCGATCCCGAAACGGAAGATGAAGAAAACGGCACGCACGTACTGATGCTGCACAACTACCGCTCCAACAAAATGGGCACGGCAGCGCAGTACTCCTCTTCCTCGATCACGTTGGCAGCCGGTACGGCAGCAAAATTCTCCGTTTGGGTCAAGACGAGCGAACTCACCTATAACGACGGCACCCCTGTCGACGGCAACCGCGGCGCATTCATCCGCGTTTCCAACTCTGTCGGCGGCACGGCACAGGATCCGCTGATCATCCGCAACATCGACACTTCGGGCGTCGAAGATAACAACGGCTGGGTGCAGTACTCCTTCTATGTCAAGGCTTCTTCCTACGCCTCCACGACCTTCACCGTCGTGCTCGGCCTGGGTATGCAGACGGAAGGAACGAGCTCGAATTACTATGAATACGTACAGGGCTACGCCTTTTTTGACGATCTCCAATACGAGGTCATGACGGCGGCCGATTATGACAGCGCCGTCGAAGAGGACGTTCCCGCCGACCAGCGGTACACGCTCGACCTTTCCTACGGCAGCGACCGCGCGAAAGTGGATGCCGCTTCCGTAACGGACAACTTCTTTGCGCTCGATCTGAACGATCTGAACGTGTCCGGCAACCTCGACATTTCCTCTGTCCGCCCCGAACTGACGACGGACGACCGCGGCAACAACTACCTGACCTACTTCGGCAACCGCGGGCAGATCACGGAAGAGGACATCGATGCCGACCTCGCAAAGTCCGGCGTCCGCACCTCCTCTCAGCTGCTCGGCAGCGATTATGCAGCCCTTTCGGAAGATTTTGAAAAGTTTGACACGCTGCCCTTTGGCGGGGCAGATGAAGATATCCTGCTCCTCTACAGCGCTTCGGGTGCCCCCTACACGGCAACGCTGAATGATGAAAACGTATTCACGGTCAGCCAGGATGAATATATGTTCATCAGCTTCTGGGTGAAGACCTCTGATCTCGAAGGCGGCACGGGCGCGACCGTCACGCTGGTCGACGCCGATACCAATACCGCGATCGGCGCAGTGGATACGACGACGCTTGCGACCGTTGACTTGGTCGACGACGGAAAGAAACAGAACGCCAAGGAATATGAGGACATCTTCGACGGATGGCAGCTGTGCTACTTCTATGTCACCAACCAGACGGACGACGAAGAGAGCATCTCCTTCTATCTCGAGTTCTCCTTCGGCGTGCAGACGCTCAGCGGCTCCTCCCTCTCCTCCTTCATCCCCGGCTATGCGGCTTTCACCGGCTTTGAATACGGCACGATGACGGAAGAACAGTACAACCTCAAGACGACGGGCACCTATGCCGTAGCGACCTCTCTGACGGGCGGCGTGGTCAACCCTGAGCGCTCTTTCGACGATACTTCTTATACCGATCCGGACACGATCGAGACCGATCTTGCCGATTTGCGCAACTACCGCGGCGTGTACGGCGGCAGCACTTATGTCGGCGGACAGCCTTTGGAAAACGCGGATCACAATGCGATCAACGCTCTCGATACGGCAGGCCTGCTCAACCGCAAGTATGCGGAAGCTTACAACGGCCAGGCTTGGATGAACTGCATCCTCAATTATGCGGATGCGCTGACTATGACGGAAGAGCTGTGGGATTCCCTGTTCGGCACCGACTGCCTGCAGCCCCTGCTCATCGCGAATACGGTGGAACAGGCGTACGGCTTTATCGCAAACAGCAGCTCCACGATCGCTTCTTCCGCATATATGACCGTATCTGTCCGCGTCAAGCTCAGCCCGGGCGCGACCGCGAACATCTACCTCATCGATACGGCTGAAGCGGAATTCGGCGAACAGCAATATACCGATACCGTCCACTACACTTCCGGCGTCTCCTACCGCTACGACAGCAGAGGCAATGTCGTCAACCTCGATCCCGAGGATGATGCGTTCGACGCGGACGACAACACCGTCCTTTGGAAATTGGATAACGGCCTGTGGGGTCCGGAACGCGGCTACAACGGCGATGTCTATTATGCAAACTTGGCCAATTATGAAACGGACGAGGACGGCAACCTGATCAACCACGACGATGAGATCGTCTACTACAGCCACGACGGCGCTTACTACCGCTACTATGACGAGGACGCGGACAGCTACTCGGTTCGCGTAGAAGACTTTACCGAAGCGGGCGTCGACCTGACCGGTGCCCAGCTGCAGGATGCGACGGATAAGGCGCTCATGCAGACGGTGACCAACGACACCGACGAAATCTCCGACTGGATCTATGTCCGCTTCTTCATCGCGACCGGCAACGAGAGCAAAAACTACCGCCTCGAAGTTTGGTCCGGCAGCCGCGACGGGCAGACACAGAATGCTGCAGACACCTTCGTCCTGTTCGATGTCGTCAATTACGAAAGCCTGGCATCCGATACCTTTGACAGCCTGCTCAACGCTCGCCTCGAAGCGTATGCGGAAGAGCTCGACTATGCAGACGTCGATGCCCTGCAGGAAGCCTACGAAGCGGATCCCGCATCCTTTATTGCAGGCGAAGACGGCAAATCGCTGGTCTACTATTACTTCTCCCTCTACGATGATGCCGCTTACGAATCGTACGACGCAGATTATTCCAATCTGACCGGCGACCCGTATGCCGACTATGATCAGAGCACGTACGCAAATACGGTCGCTTACTTCAGCTATCATTTCGAAACGGAAAACCGCGCTTACTACGATACTTTTGTCGATTACAGCGCGAGCGAGATCACCGTTGCGACCAGCTCGAGCGAAGAAAATCCGGACGAGGAGGAAGACACCTCTACGACGGATGAAAGCGGCCAGAACGTTTGGCTGCTGGTCTCCTCGATCGTACTGGCAATCATCCTCATCCTGACGCTCGTACTGCTCCTGCTCAAGAATCTGCTCTCCAATCTCAAGAAGAGAAAGGCAAAGGCGGTCGTTCCGACTTATGATAACAAGCGCAAGCGCTATATCCGCAAGCTGCGCCTGGAAGAATCGGAAGAGGCAAAACCGGAAGACGACATCCTGCCGGATGACGAAGATGAGATCACGGAAGAGGATATCTACCGCGTCGACGACGGTCAGCCCGAAGAACAGCCGACCGAAGGCGAAAGCGAAAATGACGAAACAAAGAACGACTAATAAAATAAATAACTTGACCGCCTGAAAGCGGTCTGAATGGATCAGGCCCGCATCCGTAAAGGATGCGGGCCTGTTTCTTTGGCGCTTCAGCATGAAAAACCCCAGTTTTACTGGGGAAAATAAAAAATTGCTTTAGCAAATTTTATTATAGAAATTTACCTTATTGCTAATGCAATTTTGCTCCTTTCTAGCACGAGAAACCTGTTTTACAGGTGTGCCGTGCGACAGGACTCTATAGCAAAAGCGATTCCCTTTAACGGGTTGGCTGGTAGTTTACCCTTTTAGAATCTGTGCACCCCACCAGTGAACTGGTGGGGTTGACTTTGTACATTCACCGCTGCGGATCATTTTCCTCCCCTTCCGCTGCATCAAACGGTTATTTTTCAGCCTATCAAATGCGAGTCCCCGTCCTATGGCGCGCGATTGCAGTATCCTCGATGAATTGCCGAACCTGATACAGCACAGAACAATGATCGAAAAATAAATCATTCTCTCATTCCCAAATTCCCTCGGGAGCGGCAATGATGAGATGCTAATTCTGCAAAAGAGACAAAGCGGAAGCCCGCAGACATTTTGTCTGCGGGCTTCCGCTTTTACATTTTATGCTCCAATTTGCAAGGGAACACCTATCGCATCACGCGCTCTTTTTGATGAGCTGCGGCTTTGCGTTGCCGAGAACGCAATCGCGCGTGATCTTCACTTCGCTGATATCCGAATCGGAAGGGATCTCATACATGACGTCCGTCATCAGATTTTCAATGATGGTGCGCAGGCCGCGAGCGCCCGTCTTGAGTTTGATGGCCGTGCTCGCGATCTCATTGACGGCAGAAGGCTCAAAAGAGAGCTTGACGCCATCCAGCCCGATGAGCTTTTGATACTGCTTGATGAGGGCGTTTTTCGGCTCCGTCAAGATCTTGACCAACGCCGTTTCATCCAAGGGCTGCAGATTGACGACGATGGGCACGCGGCCGACAAACTCGGGGATCAGGCCGAATTTGGTCAGATCCTGCGGCTTAACGTCATCAAAGAGCTGGTAATCCATCTCATCCGTGCTCTTGACCTTACCGCCGAAACCGAGGGACGTATCGTCCTTGCGCGCCTGCACGATCTTATCGAGGCCGACAAAAGCGCCGCCGCAGATGAAGAGGATATTGGTCGTATCGATGCGCATGCACTCCTGCTGCGGATGCTTGCGGCCGCCCTGCGGCGGTACGTTGGCGATGGTGCTCTCGATGATCTTTAAAAGCGCCTGCTGAACGCCCTCGCCGGAGACGTCGCGCGTGATGGAGACATTCTCGCTCTTGCGCGCGATCTTATCGATCTCATCGATATAGATGATGCCGCGCTGCGCCTTTTCGATATCGTAATCGGCATTTTGAATGAGTTTGAGCAAAATATTCTCGACATCCTCACCGACATAACCGGCCTCGGTGAGCGTCGTCGCATCGCTGGTAGCAAAGGGTACATTCAGGATGCGCGCGAGCGTACGGGCAAGGAGCGTTTTGCCGCAGCCCGTAGGGCCGAGCAGTAGGATATTGCTCTTCTCGATCTCGACGTCGTCATCCTTTTTGCGGGCCAGCTCGCTGTTGATGCGCTTATAATGGTTATAGACCGCCACGGACAGCACCTTTTTGGCCTTATCCTGCCCGACAATATATTTATCCAGCTCTGCCTTGATCTCGGAAGGCTTCTTCAGAGCGACCTGGTCGGCCGCCTTCTCTTGCTGGGCAGAATGGATCTCCTCCTCACAGATCTGCACGCACTCGTCGCAGATCGCGAGGCCGTTCGGCCCGGAGATAAGCACCTTCGTGCGGCTCTTCGGTTTGCCGCAGAAGGAACAGCACTGTTCTTCGCTGCTCATATTCGGTTACCTCCTTTCGGCTTTACCCCGGCAATTTCGTTCAAAAAGACGAAGGCGCGGCAACACAAACGGTCGCCGCGGATCTGATTGCGATGAGGCTTCTGCCGATCGTTCCGCTGCGGGGGCTTGTCTCCTCCCGACTTATGCGGCTTCTCATTTTGTTGGTTGCCCGTCCGCATCTCCGCGCAAACACAAACAGCGGCGGGCAACAGAAACTGTTATCTCTTATAAAAAACTTTATCGACGAGGCCGTAGCGCTGTGCCTCTTCCGCGGAGAGATAATTGTCGCGATCGGTATCGCGCGCGATCTCCTCCACAGTCTTGCCGGTATTTTCGGCCAAGATCCGATTCATCTTTTCGCGGATCTTGAGGATATGCTCCGCTTGGATCTTGATGTCGCTCGCCTGACCCTGCGCGCCGCCGAGCGGCTGATGGATCATGATTTCGCTGTTGGGCAGCGCAAAGCGCTTGCCCTTGGTACCGCTGGACAAGAGGAATGCGCCCATACTCGCCGCCATGCCGATGCAGATGGTCGAGACGTCGCAGTGGATGTACTGCATGGTATCGTAGATCGCCATGCCGGCCGAGACGCTGCCGCCCGGGCTGTTGATGTACAGACTGATGTCCTTGTTCATGTCCTTTGCTTCAAGATAGATGAGCTGGGCAACGACGGTATTTGCCATTGCGTCGCCGATCTCGCCCGAAAGGAAGATGATGCGATCTTCCAAGAGGCGCGAATAGATGTCGTACGAGCGCTCGCCGCGGCTGGACTGCTCGACGACCATAGGGATAAGATTCATTCGAATATCTTCCATGCGATCTCCTTATAATTGCAGGGGCGGTACAGGGAACGGAAAAATTATTCCGCCTTCGGTTCCTGCTCCCCTTTTACCTCTTCCGCGGGCTTTTCTTCTGCGACGGTGAGGGTATTGTTGGCTTTGAGGAAGTCGAACAGCTTATTCACCACGATGTCATTCGCGAGATATTCGCGCTGCGACTCGGTGACATCCTTTTTATATTCCTCGAGCGTCTTGTTGGCAGCCTTGGCAAGCTCTTCGAGCTTCGCGTCGATCTCGGCGTCCTCTGCCTTGATATTTTCAGCGCGGACGATCGCATCGATGACCAGTTGCGCCTTGACGTTATCGCCGGCCTGCGCGCGATAGCCGTTGCGGAAATCGTCCATATTGCTGCCCATATATTTGAGATAATCCTGCAGCTTGAGGCCGCCGTACTGCATACCGAGGCGGTACTCCGCATTGCGGACCATCGTGTCGATCTGATTCTCGATCATCGCGTCGGGGATCTCCACTTCCGCATTGGCGGCGATGGTGCGGACGATGTTGTTCTCCGTTTCGGCATCGCCCTTCTCTTTCGCCTGCTTTTCGAGGCGCTCGCGCGTCTCCTTGCGGTACGCCTCCACGCTCTCGGCGCCGGCTGCATCTTTAATGAACTCATCGTTCACTTCGGGCAGCTCGCGCTTCTCCAGCTTATTGAGCTTCACCGCGAAGACGGCATCCTTGCCCTTGAGCTCGGCTGCCTGATAATCGTCCGGGAAGCGGACGTTGACGTCCTTCTCCTCGCCGACCTTCATGCCGACGACCTGTTCCTCAAAACCGGGAATGAAGGAACCGCTGCCCAGCACGAGCGGGTAATTTTCGGACGTGCCGCCCTCGAACTTGACCCCGTCGATGCTGCCGGAGAAGTCGATGGTCGCCGTGTCGCCGTTTTCAGCCGCGCGGTCGGTCACTTCGACCATGCGCGAATTGCGCTGGCGCAGGCGCTCGATTTCGGCATCGACGTCGGCATCCTTCACATTATACTCCACTTTCGTGATGTTTATACCTTTGTAATCGCCCAGCTTGACCTCCGGTTTGACGGGCGCAACTGCCACGAGAACGGCGCCGTTGTCCGAAATATCATCCACCGAAAGTTCGGGCTGGCCGACGACGGTATAGTTGTCTTTTTCCTGTTCCAAAATGTTGTAATAGTGATCGGAAAAGAGATTGTTGAGCGCATCTTCATAGAACACGCCCTTGCCGTAATTGAGCTCGATGACATGCTTAGGCGCCTTGCCCTTGCGGAACCCGTTCACGGTGAAGCGGCCGCGCGTCTGCAGATAAGCCTTCTGATTGGCTTCTTCCCACTCCGCCTTGTCAAAGGTGATGGTGATCTTGATCGTGCTCTTTTCCGAAGGTTGGATCTCGTATTTCATGACTTTCTCCTGCTGAAAATAAACTTTTACTCAGTACAGTATTGTACCACAAAGAGCGGATTTTGCAAAGCGTTTTTTATGCGCAAAGCAAAATAATTTATGTGTCTGCCCTCCCTTTGCTTGATCCGCGAAATGATCGCGCAGGTGAGCCGGATGTGCCGCTGGATCTGTCCGCCGCGGCCCCTGCCCGCACAACGTACTCTTGCAATCTTACACACTTTTCACGGCGGAACCGAAGCCCGTTTGCTTTTTGATCGCATATCTGTTATAATAGAAAAAAATATCCCGGAGCGGAAAAATCATGCCGCAAGACGCATTCACCCTCCGGCACGTCGCGCGTGAATTGAACGCGACGCTCGCCGGAGGCAAAGTCAATAAAATCATTCAGCCCTCGCGCGACGAGGTGGATATCCTGTTCTATGCGGGCGGAAGAACGCGCAAATTGCTGCTCAATACGCACGCCTCCTTTGCGCGGGCCTGCATTTCCGACGCCCCGCGTACCGCACCCGAAGCGGCGCCAAACTTCTGCATGCTGCTGCGCAAACACCTTTCCGGTGCGACGCTGACGCAGGTGTGTCTGGAAGGATTTGAGCGCATCCTGTCCTTTCGCTTCGACTGTACGGGCGAATTTACCCGCGCGCAGCGGACGCTGTACGCGGAGATCATGGGGAAATATTCCAACCTCGTACTCACCGAAGACGGCGTCATCACGGGGGCACTGAAAGTATCTTCTTTACAGGAAAATTTCAAGCGCGTGCTCTTCCCGGGCGTACAATATCGGCCGCCCGAACCGCAGGACAAAGCCAATCCTGCCGACCGCGCCGCGACGCTGGAACGGCTGCACGCCTTTCCCGGCGGCGATCTGGCAGAATTCCTCTTCCAAAACCTATCCGGACTGGCTCTGCCTACCTGCCGCCTGCTCGCAAAAGAACTGGGTGACCGGGCGGTTCCCTTCGATGAGCAGGCGAAAGCCGCCGAAGAAAAAGTGCACGCCTTTATCTTTTCGGACGAAACGGCGCCGGCCGTCGAACGGCGGGGCGGAGAGGCAAAGGACTTCCACGCGCGCTTCCCTGGCGGGGAACGATATGAGAGCGTGAACGCTGCCATGGACGCCTACTACACCGAACGGGAGAGTAACCGCGATTTCGCCGAAAAAAAGCGCAAACTGGAAGGCGTGCTCTCTGCGCGGCGGAAAAAGGAAGAGAAAAAACTTGCCCTGCTGTTCGAAAGGGAACGCGAGTGTGCGGATATGGAAAAAAACCGCATCTGCGGCGAGTTGATCACCGCGAACATCTATGCTCTGCGCAAAGGCATGGAGGGATGCGAACTGATCAGCTATTACGAGGAGAGCGCCCCGACCCTCCGCATCCCTTTGGACAAGACGCTCTCTCCCGCGCAAAACGCGCAAAAATATTATAAGAAATACAACAAACAAAAGCGGACACTGGCAGCCGTCGCGCCGCAAAAGAGCGAAGCTCTTGCCGATCTCGATTATACGCAAAGCATGCTCGCCGCCCTCTCCCGCGCGGAGAACAGGCTCGATCTGCAGGAGCTGGAAGAAGAACTGCGCGCCGCGGGCTTGCTTCCGCCCGAAAAAAGGAAGACAAAAGCTGCCCCTGCGGTACCTTTCCGCACCTTTACCGCCGGCGGGTTCCGCATCCTCGCGGGGCGCAACAACGTTCAAAACGACCGCCTCCTGCGCTCAGCTTCGCCGGACGATATTTGGCTGCATACACAGAAGTACCACAGCTCGCATGTGCTCATCCGAACGGAAGGGAAACCTGTCCCCGACGAGGTGCTGCGCACGGCGGCGGAGATCTGCGCACACTTTTCCGACGGAAAGGCGAGCGGCAAGATCCCCGTCGATTATTGCGAACGGCGCTTCGTCAAAAAGCCCTCCGGTGCGAAGGCAGGCTTTGTGATCTATACGGACTACCGCACACTGCTCGTCGCGCCAGACCGCCATGCACAGGAAGAGGTCTGATCCCTTAAAGCGGCAATTATGTGACGCAGAGTACTCTATAAATACCGTTAAAATCAGCTGAATCAAAGGCCGCGGCAAGATTTTTCTTGCCGCGGCCTTTATTTTTGAACGATCAGGAATTTCTCTTTTTGCGGAATAGGAACATGCGGACAAAAGCCGCCCCGTCTGCGCCATCCTGCGCAGGAACAAACGGCGCTCCGATCCACTGTCCCATCAACAGATCTCCTCCGATCGTACAATGAAACGAATCATCGCCGTACGCGCTCACTTCATATACGGCGGAGGGCAGAAGCCCCTTAAACCGAATGCGGGCCGGGGGATCGGACGCACTGCGCCCGCTGAAGAAAAGGACGGCGATCGCGTTCGCCCTGTCCTTTGAAACGGTCATGAGCCCGTGTGCTCCGCTCCCGCTGAGACAGATCTGCTCGCCGAACTGCAGCAACTTGCGGTTGTCCTTATAAAACCCGACCTGCCGCGCGATGTGCGCACAGACCTCTTCGCCCGGCGGCTCTTTCCATACATATGCGAGCAGTCCGCAACTTGCCGTAAAGAAATCTTCATCTGCGGCCGCTCTGTCCGCAAACGGTACTTTGGTACAGATGGTCGTCTGCGGATAGGCGCAGAACGGCCCGCTCAGCGACGGACAGCCTGTCCGCTCATCCCCGCAGGAACTGTACTGCGAAAAATAGCATAAATTGCCGAGATCCAACCTGCCTCCGCCGGCAGCGCTGCCTTCAAACAGGATAAACGGAAAGCGCTTTACGACTTTGGAGAGCACGCGATAATAGCCGAGAATATACCGATGAAAATATTCACTCGCGAGTACTCCCTTTCCGAAACAATCGGTCATGGTGCGGCAGCAATCCCAGCGGACATAGGAAGCGCCGCTGCGCTCGATCGCTTCGCAAGCGGCGCGGACCGCATAATTCTGTACTTTTTCGTCCGCGAGATTGAGCATCAGCCTTCCGCGGATACAGACGGGCCTGCGCCCCGGGATCTTCATCAAGTATTGCGGACGGGTACGGCAGAGATCGCTGTCCTCTGCGACCGTTTCCGGCTCGATGCGAATACCGAACCCGAGCCCCTTCTCCCGCAATTTTTCGGCGAGTGCCGCACCCGTTTCGGCAGACGGCACATCCGCCGCCGTATCAGCCGAAGGAACATCCGCGCAGCTTCCGGAAGAAAGCAACAGCAGCTCTGCCCCCGCCCGCTTTGCAGCCTCGGCAAGCGGATCGATCGTATCCGCAGATACATGCGGCTCCGCGATCTCGAATACGACGGGACGCTCTCTCTTTTTCCACTTCCCTCCGGAAATATGACCGCCGACAAACGCCTGCATGCGGCTGCAGAGAGAATCCTCCTCCGGGGCAAAACAGACAACTGCTTCGGGCGAGCAAAAACTTTCGCCCGGCTGCAATGTCCAACCGAAAGCAAAGTCGTTCAGGCCGACGAGCAGGCGGGAACGCCCGCGGCCGACCGCAAGCACCTCTTTGTGGTTGCCGGAATAAACGAGATCGGCCCCGTAGACGCCGAACTTGCCCTCTGCCAACACGAAGGGGGAAGCAGCGTGCAGGGATCCGCTCTTAGAATCGTTGATAAAGACGCCGCTGTCCACCCGGCGCGCGCTGCGCCGACACTCGCTCCCGCGCGGCCAAGAAAAAGTGACGAACTCGAGCCCGGTCTCGGCGAGATCGAGCTGCAAACTCATCATGCGGCGAATGCGCACCTCCTTGCGCGAACCATTGACGATGCGCGCAGAGATCGCGATGACGTCGCAGTCTTCATAGGCGGTAAAGTACAAAAACAGAACGAGGCGCGCCGCCGCATCCGTATACTTGAGCTCCACCGTTTTCCCCTCGCCATAGGAGGAAGGAAGGCCGGGGAGCTCCGGCTTGGACGCAAGCACGCGCGCTTTCGCAAATTGGAAGTCTGCCGCAAAGCCGCCGCCCTGCATGAGCAGACTGTATTCGGAATAATCGTCTGAACCAAAGGTGGATAAAAAGTAACATCCGCTTCCCGGAATAGATGCGGGATCGCCGTTACTGACCAGCCTTTGCCCGTAGTAAAGATATTCTGCCGTGTCCGCTTTAAGGATCATCGTCGTGTTCGGCGTATCCAAACGGATCGTTTGTCCCTTCTTTTTGATCATGAAAGCCTCCGCATTTGTGTGTTCGGAACATTGTCACAGGATAATTTCAGTATATCACATTTTGTACGCTTTGTACAGCAAATCGTTCAAATGATACAAAAAAATTGAATAGTATGCACAGCCCGGCTGAGCGGGCATACACAAAGCCGGCCCGCTCACAGCAGTTCGCCGAGATCTTTGCCGGCACGGCGGAATGCCCGCACGACCCCTTCGACCGCATCGCCTCGTGCCGGACGCGGCTGCGCGTGCAGCGCCTCTTCGGCGGCGACCGTCCGCGCGTCCTCCGCTGCCTCCATAAACAGGCGCAGCAGCTCCGCACACAGCATCTGCGGGCCGCCTTCGCCCAGAGCGGCCGCATAATCGATGAGGACGGCTCGTTCCGTTTCGTGCAGATCTGCCAGTGCATCTGCCTCCGTCAGCAAAGCGCGCTGTTTTCTTTTTATATCTTGCATATCCCTTCCGCTATTCCTCCAATAATGCGAGCAGTGACGCAAACCGCTGCGCATGCCGCTGCGCCAGCCTCTGCATCTGTGCCGCCAAAGCCGCATCCGTCAGCGTCGCTGCAAACAAGCGAGCCTTTTTGCTCGCCAAACTCTCCGCCGAAAGCAGGCGGGCAAACGCGTATAGCCCGCCGGCCGTCAAACCGTTTTCCATTCTCCTTCCTCCTCCGCTTAGTATGCTCCCACCGTCCCCCTTTATGCGAGAAAAGGAACGGGCGGCGGAAGAATTCCGCCGCCCGATGACACGGCGGCCAAACGGCCGCCCTTCCTGATAAGCGCAGTGCAGGGACAGGAAAAATGGAGAGACCTCTGCACAAATTTTGTCTGCAAACGATCGCTTTGGCGGCACTCTAAGCCCGCCGCGCGGAGAGGATGACGCCTCCGCCCAGACAGCGCGGCCCATCATACAAGACAGCATATTGACCGGGCGTCACAGCCCGCTGCGGCACGTCGAAGGCGATCTCGACCGTATCCGCACCCGTCCTGCGCACGCGCACGCCCTGTTCGCCCTGCCGATAACGAAATTTTGCCGTACAGGTAAATTCCTCTCCTTTCGCAACGGGCGGCCCCGGGATCCAGTTAAATCCCCCAACCGAACAGGCATTTGTATACAGGCGGCTCTCGTCGCCGTGTGCGACGTAGAGGATGTTGTTTTTCAGATCCTTTTCGACGACGAACCATCGGCCCGGATTGTCATCCCCACGCTGTCCTCCGATATTCAATCCCTTGCGCTGGCCGAGGGTATAGTACATCAGGCCGATGTGCTCGCCCACCTCCCGGCCGTCACAGGTGAGGATCCTGCCGGGCTGCGCGGGAAGGTAACTACGCAAAAATTTGCGGAAGTTGCGCTCGCCGATAAAACAGATCCCTGTGCTGTCCTTTTTGTTCGCAGTGGAAAGCCCGTACTTTTCCGCCATCGCGCGCACCTGCGGCTTTTGCAGCTTTCCGAGGGGAAACAGGACCCCCTCAAACTGCGGCTGCGTGACCTGGTTGAGAAAATAGGTCTGATCCTTATTGGCATCCGCCGCTTTCAACAGGTAATGCCTGCCATCGACGGCATGCTCGATGTCACAGTAATGGCCGGTCGCGACAAAATCGGCGCCCAGTGCGCGCGCATATTCTTTGAACGGGCCGAATTTGATCTCACGGTTGCACAGAACGTCCGGATTCGGAGTGCGTCCGGCCTCATATTCCTCTAAAAAATGCCGGAATACCCGCTCGGCATATTCCTTTGCAAAATTGACTGTATAGTATGGGATATCCAGCCTGTTGCAGACCCGACGCACATCCTCGTAGTCCTCTTCGGCGGTACAGCAGCCGTTTTCCCCCTCCTCTTCCCAGTTGACCATATATAGGCCGACGACGTCATACCCCTGCTCGCGCAGGAGCAGGGCGGCGACCGAACTATCGACTCCGCCGCTCATACCGACGACGACCGTACCCTTGCCTTCCATGAGACCTCCCCATTGACCCAGTTTTTTGCCATTATACCGCGCACTAGGTCCGTTTGTCAATCGAAACGATCGCGCAAATGCGGGAGCACTCTGCGCGCTGTTCCCGAAAGGATTTAAAAAGGGAGAAGATTTTTTATCTCCCCCCCCCTTTTTTAGTGCTCGATCCATTGCGATCGTAAAACTGATTTTGAACTTCTTCTATCTCGATGTGCAGTTGATGCGCCCCTTTGCCGTTTGGCGTTGCCGAACTCACAGCTTGGAAAGATAGGTGAGCGCCGTCTCGACGCAGCCGTCCACGCCGATCAGGCCGCTGTCCAAACAGAGGTGGTGATTCTCCGCCATCCCCCACTTTTGGTCGGTATAATATTCATAATATTTTTTGCGCTTTTTATCCGTCGCCTTGACGTGTTCCTCCATCTTTTCGGCGGAGATACCGGTATCCATGGACAGCTTGCGCTCGACCCGCTTGGCGAGTGGCGCGTGCACATAGATTTTGATGCTGTCCTCGACGATGACATCCGAACAGCGGCCGATGATGACGCAGGGGCCTTCCTGTGCCAGCCGCTTGATCAGATTGGACTGCGCGATGTAGATCTGATCGGTCATCGGCATCTGGTAATAAGAATACAGCGTGCGCGAGAGGAGGCCCGGAGCGCTCTCCTCGTGATGGCGCATAAATTCTGCGGAGAGATTGCTGTCTTCTGCCGCCATGGAAATGAGCTCCTTGTCGTAACAAGGCAAGCCGAGTGCATTGGCGAGCTTGATGCCAAATTCCCTCCCGCCGCTGCCGAACTGCCGACTGATCGTAATAACTCTGTTCATGATCTTCCTCCCCCGCCGCGATCGTTCTGCCCGCACGGTAGCGGACTCGCTGCTCACTTCTATTTAACCGTAAAACGGACGATTTGTCAATACCTGTCGGAAAAAATTCCCGAAAAATTCAAAAAAATGCACAAGACGGCCGGGATAACATACATCCCGGCCGCATCACCCGCCCTTATTTTTTCGTCTGAAAAATGTCCGTCTCCGCACCTGCGGCCTTTACTTTTTGAAAAGCCGCATCCTGCGAAAAATCCCGCTCCTCGTCGTACGAGCCGCCGAGCGCCTCGATGGCAAACTTCAGCTCGCGATAGGCGACGAAACCGATGTCCTCCCTCGCGATCGCATCGATCAGTGCCGGGAGAGCGCGCTCATCGCCGTAGGATGCGAGATAGCCGGCGTACAGCGGAATGTCCTCCTCGTCCGCCGCACGAAAGGCGTTGAGAAGGGCGCTGTAGACGCGATCGTCGCGCTCTCTTACGTGCGAAAGGATGTCCAGCGCGTAATCGCGCGCCCGACCGTTCAGGAGCGGCAAGAGGGCGTCCGCCGCTGCATCCGCCATCGCCTGCAAGTTTTCGGCGAGCTCTTCCTTGACATGTTCGCCGTAGGCATCCTCCGTGAGCATCTCCGCATACCGCGCAGCCGCGCGCGGATCGGCGCCGATGAAGTGGATCGCATACAGCACGAGGTCCTCGTCCGTTTCGTGCAACAGCGCCAGTACCTCCGGTACGGCGCCGCGGCGCTCCAACTCCTCGCACAGCAGATCGGGAACGGCAATATCCTGCAGGAGATATTCTTTGAGCGTTTCGACCAGCTGTCCGTCCGCCATATCCGCAAAGTAGCGGCGCGGCGTCGTACCGATCTCCGCTAAAACGGTATCTCCGAATTTGCGGTATGCCGCGGCGATCACATCCTCCCACTCCTCTTCCGTGCGCTCGCCCGCGTGCTTTTCCAAAAACTTTGCCATGCGGCGATTGAATTTTTCGTCAAAATCGATCAGCTTCATTCCCCGTGATCCTCTCCTTCCGTTTCGGACGGCTGTAAAGCCTCCTGCTTTCTGTCCGCCTCTTCCGCCGCGGCGTTGCCCGACGCATCCGAAGCGGCGACTTCCGCCTCCTCCGCCGTATAGGCGCGCACCGCCGCGAGAATCCGCGCGACTTCCGATTCATCTCCGCCCAAACCGTGCACCAGCTTGCGCAGCTTCCGCCCGTCCGCCGTGCGGATGGTCAGATAGATCGCGCAGGCGAGGCTTTCCTTCGTCTTGATCGGAGAAAAATCGCCATGAGAGGCAAACAGCTCGTAGACATTCTGTACCGCGCAGCGCAGCTCCTCTCCGTCGAGAGCGCCAAACAGCCCGAAGCGGGCAAAACAGAGGGCATAGGCACCGACAAACAGTGCGTGCCTCTTGCGGCCGACCTGCAGCTTGCGAAAAGAGACGCGACCGTAAATATCGGAAACGACGATGCCGCACGTAAAGTCGCGGTTGCGCTCACAGATATGCTGCAGCGCCGCGAGCTTGACGACATCGTTGACGGAAGCATTCAGGAGCAAGTCGTTGAGAAAGGGCTGGATATTGGCGTGCGCAGCGATCTCGGCAGCCATCAGCTGCAGGCGCGGCTCCTGCCCGTCCGCCTCGTCAAAACACCACTCGAGCAATTCATAGACGAAGGGCTGCGCGCACAGCGTCTTTTGATCGGATGCATTCATGTGCAGGAGGAGCATGAGCGTCGCCGTGTTTGCCTCCCTCTCCTGCTGCGGCACGCGGTAAAAGAAAGCCGTTTCGGGCGGCTCTCCGCCCGATTCGGAATAATCGCGGATCTTGCGGAAATAATAGCGGGCGACGGCGGCATGCGGATCGATATCCAGCAGTTTGCCGAATGCTGCCAGACTTTCCTTCACCTTTCCGCAGCGGAACGCCGCGACCGCCTTGAAATAGAGCAGGGTGAGATCGTAGCGGACCATCGTTTCGATCCTGCAGAAGCGGTCATAGGCTTCCTCGTACAGGCCGTTTTCACAGCAGACGGTCGCAATCTTATACAGTTCGTCCGCGTCGTCCGTATGGATGGAGGCGAGCTTTTCGGCGACGGCGCGCCCCTCGGCGCGGCGATTTTGTTCGATGAGCACGGCCGCATAGGTGGAAAGGATCTGCACGTTGTCCGGCTCGCGCTGCAAGAGCCCGGTGCACACCTGCTCCGCCTTGTCTGCCGCGCCGGATAAAAGGTAGGAAACGGCGAGGTAATTCATCGCAGAAGGATAATACGGGGACTCTGCGTGCACGCGGCGGAAACATTTCTCCGCTTTGGCATGATCTCCCTGCTTGAGCGCCTGCAGACCGGCATCTACATCCGCCGAATAGTCGGCGTGTTCGGGCGGCCAGGCGATGCGGAAACGGGGGCGGGGCGGCTCGCTCATCAGCTCGCCCATCTCCACGTTATTGTCGGGCGTGACATACTTGTCATGCACCATCTTGTTGTAGTAGAACATCGCCTGCGGCATATTGCCGAGATTATAATAGCAGGCGGCAAGCCCTTCATAGGCATCCACAGCCTCGTTTTCCGCACAGACATCCAAAAAGCGAAACCAATTATAGGCGGCGTATTCGTACTGCTCCATTCCGTCGTACGCCTCCGCGAGGTCGGCGTACTCGTCCGCACCCGGGCCGTACAGCTCCAGCGACTTGTGCAGCAGCCGCAGCGCGGCGATATAGTCCTCTTCGTCCAGCTTTGCCTCCGCCATGTCCAACAGGGCGTCGGCGCTCAGATCGAAACGTATCTCTTTTTTATCCATCGTATCCTCGTGTTATGTAGTTCCGCCGCCCGTACGGGCGATCAGTTCCTCCGTCTCCGCGGGGGTAAAGATATAATCGGTATTGCAGTAATGGCAGTGAACGGTGATCTTGCCCTGCTCGGCGATGATGGAGCGGAGCTCCGCCTCGCCCATACCGGCAAGGATCCCCTCTATATAATTTCTGCTGCAACTGCACTTATATGCGGGATGCAGCGTGTAAAATTGTGCCGCACCGAAGTATTCGCGCCAAAGCTCTTCCGCGGAATGCGACTCGAGGATGGAGCTGACGGCGGCAAAGCGGCCGATCGTTTCCTCGACATAGCGGATGCTCTCATCGCTCGCGCCGGGCAGGGGCTGCATGAATACGCCGCCCGCACCCAGGCAGGTCCCGTCCGTGCCGATCTTTACTCCGACGGCGATCGCCGTGGGAAGCTGTTCGCTGTAAGCAAAATAGGCGGCAAAATCTTCGCCGATCTCTCCGCTGACCAGCTCTGTCGTGCCGACAAAGGGCTGCCCCTCGCCGTCCTCGCGGACGACGGAAAGGTACCCGTCTCTGCCGACACAGCCGCCCACATCCAGTTTGCCGCGCGCGTTGGGCGGGAGAAAGACCTGCGGCTGCTCGATGTAGCCGCGCATATGCAGCGCCTTGTCGCCGCTGACGTAGATATTGCCGCCCGGGCCGCCCCCCTTGATCGTGACGGAGAGAGCGCCGCGCTCCTCCTTCAGCGAAGAGCACATATAGGCGGCCGCCGTCAGCGTTCGGCCGAGCGCCGCCGCACAGACGGGCGAAAGCCCGTGGATGCGGATCGCCTCGTTGACCAGCTGCGCCGTGTCGGCGACGGCGAGCGAAACTTCGCCGCCGCAAATGAGTCCGCGCAGGACCCTATCTTCTCTCTTCATTCCCAAAACCTCCCTTTATGCGCGCACGCACAGATAATTTTCGCGCAACTTATCCTCCGCGTCCCCGAACGCGCCCTCGACGGCACGCACGGCAAACCCGGCTTCCTCCGCGGCCGCGCACAGCGCTGCCCGCTCATGGATGTACTGCACATGCTGTTCATCCGACCGGGAAAACCGCCCGTCTTTTCCGCGCACAAAGAGGGTCACATCCATCTCCACGCGGTCGCCGCGCAGCGCATTGAACCACATCCACGCGACCTCTTCCCGGTCTTCGCAGAAAGTATTGTTCGCGATCACCTCGCGCAATTTATAGGCGGAAGAGACGTCGAACAAAAAGACGCCGCCCCTGCGCAGGCATCCGTGTACCCGCTTGAAGAAGGCCGAAACGTCCTGCGGCGGGATATAGTTGAGGCAATCGTTGACACAGAGGGCGAGATCTGCTTTTTCGCCCAGTACGCGCAGTTTGCGCGCATCGCTGAGGACGTACTGTATCCTGCCGCCCGCGCCCAGCTGTTCCGCCTTGGCGAGCATGGCAGGCGAATGATCGTAACCGGTCACCGCAAAGCCGCGCGCCGCAAAGGCGCGCGTGAAGGCGCCGCTGCCGCAGCCGATGTCGAGCGCCCTGCCGCCGGATACACCCAGCCGGCAGGCCCGCTCATATAAGTACTGCGACCATTTTTCATAGTCGCAGTCTGCATTGAGATATTCAAACCAACCCGCCAAAGCGGAGTAAGCGCCGTTCATTTTGCGTCTCCGCCCATCTTCTTTTTGCCCTTTTTGGCAGCCTTTTCCGCTTCCTTCTGCCGCTCCAAGCGCTCTTGCTCGAGCTTTTCGAACTGCGCGTTGTAGACGACGTACTTCTCATCGTTTTTATGCGCTTCGGCGTACTGTTTTGCATCCTCGGCGAGCTTGTCTCTGGAATCGCGCGCCTTTTGCAGATCTGCGCGGGTGAAGGCTTGGGGCATATCGTACAGGGCGAGGTCGTCGTCGATCGGCTTGATGGGACGGGAAGCGAGGTCAGACTTGACGAGCATCGCCTGTTCGAGGCTCGCCTCGTACGCCTGTGCGGCCTTATCCGCCTCCTTGGGGGCCGCCTGCTGCGGCGCGCGCTCTGCCGAAGCGGCATCCGGCTCGCCGACGAGGTGATCGAACGCCCACTGCGAGTAATTCATCCATACGAGCAGCATATAGATAATGCCGAACAGGAACATGAGAACTAAGCCGATCGTCTGAAAAAAGGAACCGAGAAAGATGAGCCCGATCGGAATGGCGATCAGTACGGCATAAAAGATGTTGAACGGAAGCAGGCGGAAGGTCGCAAAAACGGCCGTTTGCAGCGCCTTGAAAAAACCGACCTTATAGTTGGCGCCGACAGAGAGCGTCCACAAAAAGATGAGCGCGAGCAAGACCATGCCGATCACCGAAAAGACGATGCCGACGATGAGCCCTGCCGCACTGCCCTGCCCGACTGCGAGCAGATAGCGGGAGTAGTCGATCGCGAGCAGCAGAACATAGGCCGGGATGCCGCACACTGCCGCAGCGGGGAGAACGTGCCCGACATTGAAGCCGATCCCCTTCCAGAAATCGCGCAAGGTGAACTCGCCGCCCGAACGGATCATGCTGCGCACGACATTGAGGCCGCCGGCGATGCCGATGCCGGCAACGATGAGGCCCGCGACCATGAGCGCGCCGAAAACGAGATCGACACTGAAGAGAATGCGCTCAGATACCCCGACCATCGAGGGATAGGCGGGAAACCCGATGAACAGCCAGCCGGAAAAGGGCATCGACTGACCGCCCGCGAGGATATAGGTAGAGCGGATCACGAAGATAACGACGAGCGGAATACAGAAAATGAGCAGGAGCAGATTCAGAAGGACCAGCTTGGAAAAGCGGCCCCGAACCTGATCCAACACGTATGCCCAGCGCCCTGCGGACAGAGCAGCATGCGCCCCTCCCGCGCGTTCATTCCCTGCAAGCATGCGGGCCATCGTGCCCTTGTTAACGCCTTGCGCCATTCAAACCTCCGTATAAGCATCGGAAACATTTTTGCAAATTGTGACTGCTGTTTCTTATTTTACTACAAAACGGAAATTATTTCAATTAAATTGCGGAGCACGGCGCAAAAATCCTCCGATAAATTCTTTGACTTTTGTACGATTCTGTGCTAAAATTTTGTTGCTGAATAGAGGAGCGGCTGAGCATGAGTACCGCCGCCGCGCGGGGAGCGGTCTTCCCCGACGGCGGGAAAGGGCGTCGCCGCCGAGGCACGGCAGAAGACCGAGCTGCCGCAAGCCGGGCGTACGGGAGAAGACCCGTGCGACTGTCACCGTATCGTGGAGCACTATGGCGCAAGACAACCTATCCCGGAGCACCTGCAGGAGCGGGGCTTCCCGGCGTGTTCCTGTGCGGTGCGGTCTGCGCCGTTTTTTTATGGCGCAAAAGCCTTCGATGACCTGATTTTTGCAACAATCGACAAGGAGTTTTATCAAATGAAGACGTACAATGTAGCCGTGATCGGCGCGACCGGTATGGTCGGGCAGCGCTTTTGCCTGCTTTTGGAAAATCACCCCTGGTTCCGCGTGGTGGCGCTGGCCGCCTCCCCTGCCTCGGCCGGAAAGACCTACCGCGAAGCGGTTGCGGGACGCTGGGCGATGACCTCCCCGATCCCCGAAAAATTTGCCGATTTGGTAGTGCTTGACGCGGAAGCGGATTTGCCCAAGATCGCCGATATGGTCGACTTCGTATTCTGTGCCGTCAACATGAAAAAAGAGGAGATCAAGGCGCTGGAAGAGCGGTACGCAAAGGCGGAAGTGCCCGTCATTTCCAATAACTCGGCACACCGCTTTACCCCCGACGTCCCCATGATCATCCCCGAGATCAACCCCGAACACGCGGAGATCATCCATGCACAGCGCAAGCGGCTCGGCACACAGCGCGGCTTTATCGCCGTCAAGAGCAACTGCTCGCTGCAGAGCTATGTTCCCGCCCTGCACCCGCTGCGCGCATTCGGCGTTTCAAAAGTGGCGGTGTCCACCTACCAGGCGATCAGCGGCGCGGGCAAGACCTTTGACCGCATGCCCGAAATTTTGGACAACGTGATCCCCTATATCGGCGGGGAAGAGGAAAAGTCCGAGCGCGAACCGCTCAAGATCTGGGGCTCGGTCCAGGGAGACGAGATCGTGTGCACCGATTCCCCCAAGATCACGGCGCAGTGTCTGCGCGTGCCCGTTTCGGACGGGCATACGGCCGCCGTGTTTGTTTCCTTCGACAAAAAGCCGACCCAAGAAGAGATCCTGCAGGCATGGGCCAGCTTTTCCGGCATGCCGCAGAAACTGCAGCTGCCCAGCGCGCCCAAACAGTTCATCCACTACTTCGAAGAAAACGATCGCCCGCAGGCAAAGCTGGACCGCATGCTCGAAAACGGCATGGCCGTCTCCGTCGGCAGACTGCGCGAGGACATCGTGTTCGACTATAAGTTCGTCTGTCTCTCGCACAACACGCTGCGGGGAGCCGCGGGCGGAGCCGTGTTGATGGCCGAACTCCTCTGCCAGATGATGTACATCTGAACAAATCGGCCGAATCAGCCAATTTTATTGAAAGAAGGAGAAAGCGATGGTTAACTTTTTCAGGGGAACGGCGACGGCGATGATCACGCCGTTCACACAGACGGGCGTCAATTATGACGCTTTGGAGAGGATGATCGAATTCCAGATCGAGAACGGCACCGATGCCCTTCTCATCCTGGGGACGACGGGCGAACCGGCGACCATGACGGAGGCGGAAAAGGAAGAAGTGATGCGCTTTTCCGTCAAAAAAATCGCCGGCCGCGCAAAAGTTATTTTCGGCAGCGGCTCGAACAGTACGGCGCACGCCGTAGAAGCGAGCATCAAGGCGGAAGCGCTGGGCGCGGACGGCTTGCTCGCCGTGACCCCCTACTACAATAAATGCACGCAGAACGGGCTGGTCGAATACTATCGCGCCATTGCGGGCGCCGTCAAGATCCCCGTTATCTGCTACAACGTTCCTGCACGCACGGGCGTGAATATCCTGCCCGCGACCATGGAACGCATCGCCGAGATCCCTAATATCGCGGGGATCAAGGAAGCGTGCGGCAACATGGAACAGATCTGCGAAACGGCACGGCGCATCCGCGGCAAATGTGACCTGTACTCGGGAGACGACAACCTCAACCTGCCCATCCTCGCCATCGGCGGGGCGGGGCTGATCTCCGTTTCTTCCAACATTCTCCCCAAGGAGACAAAGCAGCTGTACCTGCTGGTCGAAGCCGGCAAGCTGCAAGAGGCGAACGAGCTGCAGGACGCAATGCTGCCCGTCATCGATCAGCTGTTTACCGAAGTCAATCCCATCCCCGCCAAGGCGGCTGCCAATATGCTCGGCATGGATGCAGGGCTCCCCCGCGGACCGTTGACCGAACTGGAGCCCGCCCACAAGGAGACGCTGCGCGCGGCGCTGCGCACCTTCGGGCTGAACGTATAAGGAGCAAGAGGTATGATCGATATCCTGATCAGCGGCATTTGCGGGCACATGGGCCGCAACGTATTGGAACTCGTCCTCGCAGACTCGGACACGGAGTGCGTCGGCGGCGTCGACCTGAAGGCCGGCGAAATCCAGGGCGTACCCGTCTATGACAACTTTTCAGACGCTCCTCAGGCGGATGCCGTGATCGACTTTTCCTGTGCGGATAATCTCGGCAACGTGCTTGCGTACGCGGAACGCACGGGCGCGGCCGTGATCCTCGCGGCGACCGGCTATACGAAGGAACAGCTCGCACAGATCGAGGAGGCAGCCGCGCGCGTTCCCCTCTTCAAAACGGCGAATCTGTCCGTCGGCATCAACCTGCTGCAGAAACTGGTCAAGGAAGCGGCGGCATTCCTCGGTGAAAGTTTTGACATCGAGATCGTAGAACGGCACCACAATTTGAAGAAAGACGCCCCGTCCGGCACCGCCTATATGCTGGCGGAGAGCGCCAATGCAGCTTTTGACGGCGCCAAAGAATATGTATACGGGCGCGAAGGGATGGTCGGCGCACGCAAAAAGGCGGAGATCGGTATCCATGCGGTGCGCGGCGGTACGATCGTCGGAGAACACGAAGTGATGTTTGCAGGCGACGATGAGATCATTACCCTCGCACACAGCGCGCGCAGCAAGCGCGTATTCGCGGCGGGCGCCGTAAAGGCCGCCAAATTCATGCAGGGCAAACCCGCCGGCCGCTATGACATGCAGGATGTGCTCAAAGATTTCAAAGGCTGATCGAGCCGCCTTGCCAAAAAGTGTGCGGCGTAACCACATCCTCGAACAAAAAATTTGATCACCAAAATCGGCGACGTCGCCGCAACCTCCGTTGCGGCGACGTTTTCGTTTGAGGTGAATTATACGATTCAATGCAACAGATGATGGCATGGCGAATTATACTATTAAGGCAACCATGTGGTGATGACAATCTGTCGATGCAAAAGGGACTGCTTTTTGCCCGCAGCTCCTACATCCGATTTTCTCCCTTTCCATAAAAAGAGCGCAGATCCTTTGAATCTGCCTCCCTTTACAAACTTAAAAGATAGTAGATGACGCCGACGACAGCCCCCGACAGGACCCCGAAGACGATGATCGGTCCCGCGACGACAAACATTTTCGCCGCCATTCCGGTGACCATCCCCTCCGCCTTGAACTCGAGCGCCGGAGAAGCGACGCTGTTGGCAAACCCGGTAATGGGCACAATGGATCCCGCCCCGGCGACCTTGCCGATGCGGTCATATACGCCCAGCCCCGTGAGCAGGCATCCGAGAAAAATGAGTGCTACGGAGACCGCGCCCGCAAGCTCATCGCCCGCAAGCCCGAAGATCGCCTCGAACTCGTAGCGGAAAAACTGACCGACGCAGCAGATCAGCCCGCCGACGATAAAGGCGCGCAGGCAGTTGTGGAAGTGCTTGGTCGACGGCGCGAGTGAACGGACATATGCGAGGTAATTTTCATTGACGTGCGGCTGTGCCGCAGCAGCCTGCCCTCCAACGCCCTTTTGGCTGCTCGGGGCGCCTTTTCCCTGACCGCCAAACGTGGATTTTTTCATGCGAACATCCGCTGGCTTTTGCAGTACACTGCTGCCCTTACCTGCCATGTCTTCCCTCCGCAGGAACAAATGCGGGAATACAGCTCTCGCGCTCATCGCGCGACTTGACTTCGTCCGTCGGCAAAATCTTCCTCTTCATGCCAAGAGTATGCGCAGGCAAATTTGTTTTTATACGGAGAGGGGGAAACAGATGTCGCGGCAACAATATTGCCCATATTATGTTACACATAGTACTCCGCAAATATAAAATTATGATGCGGAATTCCCTCCGACGCGCAGCTTCTCGACGATGGGCGCATCGGCGGGCGCCCATGCGGCGGGATCGAGCGCGGCAACGGGCATCCACTCCAACGATTCGTGTTCCGTATTGCAGAACTCGGACAGGAATTCACACAGATAAGTTCGGAGCGTGACAATAAAATCGGGATATTCGTGCGTGACGGAAGCAAACGGAGCGAGCACGCGCGCCTCGACGCGCAGCTCTTCGCGCAATTCGCGTGCGAGCGCCTGCTCGTCCGTCTCGCCCGGTTCAACCTTCCCTCCTACGAATTCATATTTATGCGCGACATACGAATAACGGCTCTCGCCGCGCTTGGCGGCGAGCACCTCTCCGTTCCGCAATACGACAGCGCCGACAACTTGCAAATGTTTTTTCATAATCTTCTCCTCGGCCTTACAGCCAAATAGAGTCAAAAGCCCGCCCCTAAAATGGGGCGGGCTCTGTTTGATCGGATCATTCCTCCGCGGCCGGCTCAAGGCCGAACTCGCGGCGGGTCTCTTCGACGAGGCTGTCGCTCTCGCGGTGGCCGGTGACCAACTGCGGACTGACGTTCTTGTAGTCGCGCACGCCGGTACCTGCAGGGATGAGTTTGCCGATAATGACATTCTCTTTCAGGCCGATGAGCGGATCCACTTTGTTTTTGATCGCCGCCTCCGTAAGGACGCGCGCCGTCTCCTGGAAAGAAGCTGCTGACAGGAAGGAATCGGTCGAGAGCGCCGCTTTGGTGATACCGAGCAGCACGCGCTTCGCCGTTGCGGGACGGCCTCCGTTTTGAATCGCCTTCTCGTTTTCATCCTCAAAGGTAAACATATCGACCAGTTCGCCGGGAAGCATTTCGGTATCGCCGCAGTTCTCGATGCGTACCTTTCGCATCATCTGGCGGACGATGATCTCGACGTGCTTGTCGTTGATGTCGACGCCTTGCGAACGGTAGACGGACTGGACCTCGTTGAGGATGTAATCCTGAACGCCCTTGACGCCCTGGATGCGCAGGATATCCTGCGGGTTGACGGAACCGACGTTGAGCTGGGTGCCCGGCTCTACCCGATCGCCGTTCTTGATCTTGAGTTCGGCGTTGAAGGGAAGCAGATATTCCTTCTTATCGGTGCCGGCGAATTCGTCGCGGATAACGATGCGCTTTTGGTTGTCGTGCTCGCTGACATAGGCGATACCGCCCACCTCGGACAGCGTCGCGACGCCCTTCGGCTTGCGCGCTTCGAACAGCTCTTCGACACGCGGGAGACCTTGCGTGATGTCGCCCGTAGCGGCGATACCGCCCGTGTGGAAGGTACGCATCGTCAGCTGCGTACCGGGCTCACCGATGGACTGCGCCGCAATGACGCCGACCGCTTCGCCGACCTGGATGGGACGACCGGTCGCCATGTTCTTGCCGTAGCACTTCGCGCAGACACCATAGCGGGAAGTACAGGTAAAGACGCTGCGGATGGAAACTTCGGTGATGCCTGCCGCGACGATCTCATCTGCCTTATCATCGGTGATCATCTCGTTGACGGGGACGATCACTTCACCCGTCTTGGGATGGATGACATCCTCCGCGGTAAAGCGGCCGGCAAGGCGGTCTTTCAGGCTCTCGATCTCGCCGTTGGGGCCGACGATCGCCGAAATGCGCATACCGCGCGGCTTTTTACCTGCGCAGCAGTCGTCCTCACGCACGATGACATCCTGCGAGACGTCGACGAGACGGCGGGTCAGGTAACCGGAGTCTGCCGTTTTCAATGCCGTATCGGCGAGGCCCTTGCGGCCGCCGTGCGAGGAAATGAAGTATTCGAGAACGGTCAGCCCCTCGCGGAAGCAGGATTTGACCGGGATCTCGATCATTTTACCTTGCGGGTTGACCATGAGGCCGCGCATACCCGCGAGCTGCTTGATCTGGTCGATGGAACCGCGCGCGCCCGAATTTGCCATCATCCAGATGGGGTTGAAATCGTCCGCGCTCTTGCGAAGCTCCGCCGTAACGGCGTCCGTCGTGTCTTTCCAGACCGAAACGACTGCGTTGTAGCGCTCTTCCTCTTTCAGGAGACCGCGCGCGAATTTCTTTTCGATGTTTTCGACCTTGTGCTCCGCCTCGGCAATCATCTGCTTCTTCACGGAAGGGATGTGCATATCGAAAACGGAGGTGGTCAGCGCGCCGATCGTCGAATATTTGAAGCCGAGCGCCTTAATGTTGTCCAGCACTTCTGCCGACTTGCCGGCACCGCCCTTTGCGTTGAGTTTGGCGATGGGGCTTTCGGGATCCTTATATACCCAATTTTTGCGGTCATTGCCCGTCTTGAAACAGCGATCGACGATCTTGGAGATCATCTTTTTGTCGACAGGGACGCTCTTTTCGCGGCCGTCGGCATCCTTCTTATAGCCGGAGATCTCATACTGCAGATAGTCTTCCTTTGTCTTTCTCTCGACAAAGCCGAGATCCTGCGGGATCGCCTCGTTGTAGATGATGCGCCCGACCGTCGTCTTGACGCGGCCGGTGACCGTTTCGCCGTCAAACTCGCTGGAAGCATCGGAGATCTCTACGGTACGGCGCACCCAGATCTCATCCTGCAAGGTGATGTATTTGGTTTGATATGCCATGATCGCCTCGTCTTCCGAGGTGTACAGGCCGGCATGGTACTGTTCGGCCCCTTCCGTGCCCTCCGGCACCTCATTGTGGTCCTTATCGTACCAGCGGCCGTCATAGCGCTTGACGATCGTCAGATAGTAGGCGCCGAGAATCATGTCCTGCGTCGGAGTCATGACCGGCTTGCCGTCCGAAAGTTTGAGGATATTGTTTGCCGAGAGCATGAGGAAACGGGCTTCCGCCTGCGCCTCGATGGAGAGCGGCACGTGCACGGCCATCTGGTCGCCGTCGAAGTCTGCATTGAACGCGCCGCAGACGAGCGGATGGATCTTGATGGCGCGGCCCTCGATGAGCACCGGCTCAAAGGCCTGAATGGACAGGCGGTGCAGCGTCGGCGCGCGGTTCAGGAGAACGGGATGCTCTTTAATGACGCTCTCCAAAACATCCCAAACGGCAGGTTTCGCCTTCTCAACGGCGCGCTTTGCGCTCTTGATGTTATGGCACTGGTTGGATTCGACCAGTTTCTTCATGATGAAGGGCTTGAACAGCTCGATCGCCATCTCTTTGGGCAGACCGCACTGGTAGATCTTCAGTTCGGGGCCGACAACGATGACCGAACGTCCGGAATAGTCGACGCGCTTGCCGAGCAGGTTCTGACGGAAACGCCCCTGCTTGCCGCGGAGAAGGCCGGACAGAGATTTGAGCTCGCGGTTGGAAGGGCCGGAAATGGCCTTGCCGCGGCGGCCGTTATCGATGAGCGCATCCACTGCTTCCTGCAGCATGCGCTTTTCGTTCTTGACGATCATGTCCGGCGCGCCCAGCTCCATCAGCCTCTTGAGGCGGTTGTTGCGGTTGATGACGCGGCGGTACAGGTCGTTCAGATCGCTGGTTGCGAATCTGCCGCCGTCTAACTGCACCATCGGGCGCAGATCGGGCGGGATGACCGGAAGCACGGTGAGGATCATCCATTCGGGCTTATTGCCGCTCTTGCGGAATGCCTCGATGATCTCGATGCGCTTGACGGCGCGCAGGCGCTTGGTACCGCTCTGATTGTTTTCAATGATTTCTTTGGTCTCTTTGCTCTCCTTTTCGAGGTCGATCGCCTGCAAGAGCTCGCGGATCGCCTCGGCGCCCATGCCGACTTTGAGGCCGGTCACGCTCGAATCGCCGTATTGCTCTTCGATCTCGCGCAGTTCCTTATCGTTGATGACCTGTTTGTAGGTGAGAGTAGGGATGGTGCCGGGGTCGAGAACGACGTAGGCAGCAAAATAGATGACCTGCTCGAGCTGCTTGGGCCCCATGTCGAGCAGCAGGCCGATGCGGGAAGGCACGCCGCGGAAATACCAGATGTGCGAGACGGGCGCGGCCAGCTCGATGTGGCCCATGCGCTCGCGGCGCACTTTGGCGCGCGTCACTTCCACGCCGCACTTTTCACAGATGATGCCCTTGTAACGGATGCGCTTATATTTGCCGCAATGGCACTCCCAATCTTTGGTCGGCCCGAAGATCTTTTCGCAGAACAGGCCGTCCTTTTCCGGTTTTTGCGTGCGGTAGTTGATCGTCTCCGGCTTGGTGACCTCGCCGTATGACCACTCGCGGATCTTTTCGGGAGAAGCTACACCGATCTGGATAGAGTCAAAATCGTTCAATTCGTACATACAATACCTCCCGCTTTATTCGTTATCTTCGTCCGCTTCTTCATCGGCGTCGTCTTCATCGTCCAGGTCGTCGAGATCATCCAGATCGTCGTCATCAAAGAGTTCCGCCGAGGAGAAATCTTCGTCCAGATCTTCCTCGTCCTCCTCGAAGATGGAGTCGACATCCAGGTCCTCTTCGTCCTCGTCGTCTTCGTCGTCGAAATTGAAGTCGAGCTCCTCGACCTCTTCGTCGCGGTGCGTATCGACCTCGTCCTCGTCCATATCGACGTCGGAAAGATCGCGCAGCAGCAACTCGTCCTTGCTCTCGGTGAGGACCTTGACATCCAGCGCGAGGGACTGCAGCTCTTTGAACAGCACCTTGAAGGCCTCCGGAATGCCGGGCTCAGAGATATTGTTGCCCTTGACGATGCTCTCGTACGTCTTGACGCGGCCGACGATATCGTCCGACTTGACGGTGAGGATCTCCTGCAGGATATGCGCCGCGCCGTAAGCCTCCAGCGCCCAGACCTCCATTTCGCCGAAGCGCTGGCCGCCGAACTGCGCCTTGCCGCCGAGCGGCTGCTGCGTGACGAGGGAGTACGGGCCGATGGAACGGGCGTGGATCTTATCGTCGACCAAGTGGATGAGTTTGATCATATACATCTGGCCGACCGTCGTGCGGTTTTCAAACGGCTCGCCCGTGCGGCCGTCGTACAGCTGGATCTTGCCGTCGACCTTGCCGTTGGGATTGACGATGTTGTTTTCGGCAAACAGCTCGCGGATATCCTTTTCGGTCGCGCCGTCGAAGACGGGCGTCGCGATCTTCCAGCCCAGCTGCTTGCAGACATGGCCGAGGTGCACTTCCAGCACCTGACCGATATTCATTCGCGAAGGGACGCCCAGCGGGTTGAGCACGATCTGCATCGGGGTGCCGTCCGCCATGAAAGGCATATCGCTCTCGGGCAGGATCCGCGAGATGACGCCCTTGTTGCCGTGGCGGCCCGCCATTTTATCGCCGACGGAGATCTTGCGCTTCTGCGCGATGTACACGCGCACCAGTTTGTTGACGCCCGGGGAAAGTTCATCCTTGTTTTCGCGGGTAAAGATCTTGACATCGACGACGATGCCGCCCTCGCCGTGCGGAACGCGCAGGGACGTATCGCGCACTTCGCGCGCCTTTTCGCCGAAAATGGCGCGCAGCAGGCGCTCTTCCGGCGTCAGCTCCGCCTCCCCTTTCGGGGTCACTTTGCCGACGAGGATATCGCCGCTGGTTACCTCCGCACCGATACGGATGATACCGTCTTCGTCGAGGTCCTTCAATGCGTCGTCGCCGACGTTGGGGATGTCTCTGGTGATCTCCTCTTCGCCCAGCTTGGTATCGCGCGCCTCCGTTTCATGCTCTTCGATGTGAATGGAGGTGAACACGTCCTCGCGGACCAGCTTTTCAGAAATGAGGATCGCGTCCTCGTAGTTATACCCTTCCCACTCCATGAAGCCGATGAGGATATTTTTGCCGAGGGCCAGTTCGCCGTTGTTGGTGGAAGGGCCGTCGGCAATGATCTCGCCCTTTTCCACGCGCGCGCCGGTATTGATGATCGGGCGCTGGTTGAGGCAGGTGCCCTGGTTGGAGCGCTCGAATTTTTTCAGAGGATATTCATCCACAAACCCGTCGTCGCGGCGGATGCGGATGAGGTCGGATGCGACGCCGATCGCAACGCCCGCTTCCTTTGCCTTGACCATGACGCCCGAGTCGCGCGCGATCGCCGCCTCGATGCCCGTCGCCACGATCGGGCTCTCCGTCTTGAGCAGAGGCACCGCCTGGCGCTGCATGTTCGAACCCATCAGGGCGCGGTTGGTATCGTCGTTTTCCAGGAACGGGATGAGCGCGGTCGCGACGGAGACAAGCTGCTTCGGCGAGACGTCCATGTAATCGATCATCTCGCGCGGGAGCTGGGTGATCTCGGCCTGACGGCGGCAGGAAACGCGCTCGTTGACGAACGTGCCGTCCTCATTGAGCGGCTCGTTTGCCTGTGCGACGATGTACTTGTCCTCCTCGTCCGCCGTCAGATAATCGACTTCGTCGGTGACGCGGATGACGGAAGGATGGCCGTGTTCGTTATATCCCTCTTTATGCACGCGGCGGTACGGCGACATGATAAAGCCGTATTCGTTGACTTTTGCAAAGGTCGCGAGCGAGGAGATCAGACCGATATTCTGACCTTCCGGCGTCTCGATCGGGCAGAGACGGCCGTAGTGGCTGTGGTGAACGTCTCGCACGTCGAACGTCGCGCGCTCGCGGTTGAGGCCCCCGGGGCCGAGAGCGGACAGCTTGCGCTTGTGCGTCAATTCCGCGATCGGGTTGGTCTGATCCATGAACTGAGACAGCTGCGAAGACCCGAAGAATTCGCGGATCACAGCCGAAACGGGGCGGACATTGATCAATCCCGAAGGAGTGACTTCGTTGGGATCCTGCGTCGCCATGCGCTCCTTGATGAGGCGCTCGAGGCGGGCGATACCCACGCGCAGCTGGTTTTGCAGCAGTTCCCCCACGCAACGGACGCGGCGGTTGCCGAGGTGGTCGATATTGTCCACCGTGCCGATGCCGTAGCGCAGGTCGAGGTTGGTCGAGACGGCGGCGACGACGTCGTCCACCGTGATATGGCGATGATTGAGGCGGTCGATCAGCGGACGGAGCGCCTTCTTTTCTGCGGGAGTGACCGTCGGATCGTCGCGGCGGAGGATCTCGTGGAAGAGTTTGCAGGCGGAGACGAACTTGATGCGGTTCTCGCGGCGCTTTTCGCGATTTTTGCGCTCCTCTGCTTTTTCATCCTCCGAGGGCTTGGTCTCGGCCGTGAAAAAGGCCTCGTTGATGCGGTCGCGGTAATGCTCCGCGACCGTTTCGATGTCCGCATTGTCGCATGCGGCGGCGATCTCTTCCGAAAACTTATAGTTCGGATAATAGACGGAGGGAAGCAGGCCGAAGCTCTTCGGGTTGCGGTCGGAAAGGGCCGCGAAATCGACCGTGTTGTTGCCGATGATGCGGTGCTTGATGCGGCCGGCCTTCTCGTCGGAAACGAGCACTTCGACCACATTGATACCGGCATTCCGGATCTGATTGGCCTTTGCTTCGGAGATCTTCTCCTCTTTGGCGACGATGATCTCGCCCGTGGAAGGATCTACGATGTCTTCCGCGGCGATGCAGCCGGGCAGACGATAGGCTATGTTCAGCTTTTTATTGAATTTATAGCGGCCGACTTTGACCACGTCGTAACGGCGCGGATCAAAAAAGAGATTGTGCATGTGCTGGCGCACGGAGTCATCGGTGGGGACCTCGCCGGGACGCAGGCGGCGGTACAGCTCGATGAGGCCGTCCTGCTCGCTCTTGGCGGTGTCCTTTTCGATGGTCGCGTTGATCATGCGCTCGTCGTCGCCGAACACGTCGCGGATGGCGACGTCGGAACCGAAGCCGAGGGCGCGCAGCAACACCGTAGCGCAGATCTTGCGCTTGCGGTCGACGTGCACCCACATGACGCCCTGCGAATCCTGCTCGAACTCGAGCCAGGCGCCGCGGTTGGGAATGACCGTCGTCTTGAACATCTCGCGGCCGGACTTATCCTTTTCCGATTCGTTGTATGCACCCGGGGAGCGGACGAGCTGCGAGACGATGACGCGCTCTGCACCGTTGATGATGAACGAGCCGTTTTCCGTCATCAACGGAAAATCGCCCATGAACACTTCCTGGTCGATGACTTCTTCCTTCACCTTATTGACAAGGCGCACCTTCACGCGGAGGGGAAGGGCATACGTAGCGTCGCGGTTGCGGCACTCCTTTTCGTCGTACTTCGGTTTGGTGCCGAATTCGTGGTCGAGAAAATACAACTCAAAGTGATCGGAATAATCGGTGATCGGAGAAAAATCCTCGAACACTTCGCCGATACCCTCTTCGATAAAATTCCGATAGGAATCTTTCTGGATCTCGACGAGGTCGGGGATCTCGATGACCTCGTTGATGTTACCGAATTTCCGTCTCTCTGTTTTGCCGTACTTTTGAATGGGTAAATTCATCAAACACACGCTCCTAAATTATTTTCGATTCCCGGTACGCGAAACACCACGGCGACATTCGGCAGACGCGAAAAAAATTTTTTCGCTCATTTATCCTCCGCCTCTTTACAACTCCGGAGTTTTGCGGTATAATGTTGCATACAGAGTTCCGCAAAGGATCTCCCCCGCACCGCAGCCGGCTCTATCCATATTATAGAAGAGCGTACGGCGCTGCCCGCTGTTTTTCTCTGCAAAAGAGAAGATAACAGACAAAATGCACATTATACTCCATAATAGATACAGTTCGGTATTATATTAAATTTTGCAAAAATTGTCAACTCGTTTTGCGGTTCAGACCGCGAAATTTTTTCAAAATACAGAAAAACGCCGCCTTTTCGACAGAAAATCCCGACCGCCGCACAGCGGGCGGGCGATTTTTGATTCTGCGGCACCGGAGGTCCCCTTTTGCGCATCGATAAGTTTTTGAAGGTCTCGCGCATCTTAAAGCGCCGCACCGTCGCCGGCGACGCCTGCAAAGCGGGCAAAGTGAGCGTAAACGGGCGGGACGTGAAGCCCGCCTATCAGCTGAAAGCGGGCGACGTAGTCGAACTCGCCTTTGCGGCGGGTTCGCTGAAATTCCGCGTTTTGCAGCTGAAAGAGACGGTCAAAAAGGATGAGGCCGCAGAGTTGTATGAGATCATCAAAGATTGACGCGGCCATACGTCCCCTGCAAGAAGCGGAGATCGCCCTTCCGCTCTTTTCTCATTTTTCGAGAAGACAGAAAGTGACGCTCTGTCTGCGCCGCATCGACGGCGATTGGCGGGAAACCCTCGCCCCCTCTGTCGAGGATTGGAACGAGAGCGATTATACATTTTTGATCCAATGCTTGCGCAATACCGTGCACGCGGGCGGGGCTGTGTTCGGCGCATTTTTGAACGGACAGCTGAAGGGATTCGCTTCCGTCGAGGGGCGGCCGTTCGGCAGCGGCGGCCAATATCGGGAATTGACTTCCTTGCACGTTTCCGAGGAACTGCGGCACGCGGGCCTCGGCCGAAAACTTTTCCTGTACGTTAAAGTTTGGGCAAAAGCACAAGGCGCCGAAAAACTCTATATCTCCTCGCATCCGGCCGTGGAAAGCCAGGCCTTTTATGCCGCGATGGGCTGTACCGACGCGCCGGAGACCGACGCGGAACGCGCGCGGCGAGAACCGTTCGACCGGCCGCTCGAATGCCACGTTTAACAAAAGGCCGCGAGCGGACCGCCGCATCGGCCGCCCGTGCCACAACATACACCAACAAATCCCTTTTGAAAAAATTCGGAAAGGAATGACCCTTGAACATTTATACCATCATCCCCGCGGCGGGCAGCGGTTCGCGCGCGGGATTTGCAAACAATAAACTCCTGCAAAGGATGGGCGGACAGACCGTGCTCGCCCGCACCGTTTCGGCCTTTGCCCGCAACGAAAATATCGCGGGCATCGCCGTCTGCGTGAGCGGCGCGGACCGGGAAGCGATCGAGCAAGAACTGTGCCGTTTCCCAAACACCTTCCTTGTCGAGGGAGGAGAGACGCGCGCGCAGTCTGTACAAAATGCGCTCGAAGCGCTCGCCGCGCTCCCCTGCCCGCCCGACTACGTGCTCGTCCACGACGGCGCTCGGCCCTTCGTTACGCAGAGGATCATCGGCGACTGCATCCGCACCGTGCGGCAGTTCGGCAGCGCCGTCTGCGCCCTGCCCTGCACGGATACCGCCGCGCGCGCAGAGAGCGGATTCATCCAGGCAAGCGTGCCGCGCGAAGGGCTGTTCACCGTACAGACGCCGCAGGGATTTTCCTTCCGCGAACTGCTCGCCGCTTACCGCAAAATGTCTCCCGAAGACCATTTTACGGACGATTCGGGCCTGTATCGCCAATACATCGCACCGCCTCGGCTTTTCAAAGGGGATCCGGTCAACCAAAAACTCACATTTGCGGAGGATTTCTGTATGCATGAAATGCGCACGGGCATCGGCGCGGATACGCACGCATTCGGTGCGGACGGCAAACACATCGTGCTGGGCGGCGTGAAAATTGACTCCTCGACCGGACTGCGCGCGCACAGCGACGGGGACGTGCTGTGCCACGCTGTCATGGACGCTCTCCTTTCGGCGGCGGGGCTTCCGGATATCGGGCACTACTTCCCCGATACCGACCCGCAGCTGGCGGGCGCGGACAGCCTCGCTCTGCTCCAAAAGGTGCGGCAGCTGCTCGAAGACGCCGGATTTTCCGTCGGGAATGTATCGGCGGCGATCGTGGCGGAATCTCCAAAACTGGCGCCGCACATCGGGCAAATGAAAGCGAACATCGCGCGCGCCCTCGGCATTGCGGAGAGCGCCGTCGGCATATCGGCGGGCACCAATGAGGGGCTGGGATACCTCGGCCGCGGTGAAGGCATCACCGTGATCGCGAACGCGCTGATACAGTCAGTTTGACTCCGGAGGAAAACATGCCAAAGGACCGATATCCCGAAAACCTGTTTTGGCGCTGGCGCGCCATGCCGGAGGGCGCAGCGATCGTGCGCGGTTTTTTCAGCGAGGACAAAAAACATCGCATACTCATCTGGCAGCGTGAGGACGGGACCTACTCCTACCTCGACCAAGCACTGACCTTTGACGAATACGAACAGGAATATTGGTGGCAGGGAACGGACAACCGACTCAGTTTTTACGAGAACGAAGAGAGCGTGCTCTCCGATATCGCACCCCTGCTTGCGGGAATGCAAGAGTATAAAGAGGGAGATGGAGCCGTGAAAGAGATCGATCCGCAAAAGACGAAGAGGGCGGAGGCCTTTGCGTTATGGATGAACGCGCCCATGCCGATGGTGACGCTGTGCCGGACGTTGAACGTGACCCCTCTCGTCCGCATGGAACGGCGACAGGGGTTTCCGTTCAATATGCTGCTGTGCTGGTGCATCGGCAAAGCGGCAGCGATGACGGAACCGTTTTTTCTGCTTCCCGTGCAGGGCAAACTGATGCAGTTTGAACGCCTCGCCGTCAACGTCGTCGTCCGTACGGCAGAGGACGGCATCGCCACCTGCGACATTCCGTGGGAAAAGGATATGCGCCTCTTCGACGCCGAATACCGCAGAAGGACCGCCGAGGTTTCGGCTACGGGCAAACCGCTGGAACTGGGCGAGGAATATATGGTGATCGGCACCTCTGCCCTCGTCGACAGTGAGATCGACTGCGCCGTCAATCTCTATGCGGGCATCTACAACAACCCCTTCCTGATTTGGGGGAAGTATCGCCGTCACTTTGGTAAGGTGACGCTGCCGCTGTCCTTTCAGTTCCATCACGTACAGATGGACGGTAACCATGCGGCACAATTTTTGAACCGATTGCAGGACACGATCGATCATGTGAACGAAGGAGCGACACACATTGGCTAAATCGAAATCCATTTATATCTGCTCGGAATGCGGCGCACAGAGCCCGCAGTGGCTTGGCCGATGCCCCGGCTGCGGGAAGTTCGGCACGCTCGTCGAGGAGATCGCACAAACGCCCGCGCCCGCCGCGAAAAAAGAAAAGCGCGAGCGCTCGGCGAGCGTTCGGCGCCCCGTTCCCCTCTCGCAAGTGCAGGAGGAACGCTTTGACCGCATCTCTTCCGGGATCGCGGAACTGGATACCGTACTGGGAGGCGGCATCGTGCCCGGCTCGTTGGTACTGATCGGCGGCGACCCGGGCATCGGCAAGAGCACGCTGCTGACGGAAGTTGCGGCGCACCTGTCGCGCGCGCACAGAGTCCTGTATGTCTCTGCCGAAGAGAGCTGCTCGCAGGTCAAAATGCGCTGCTCTCGGCTGAAACTGGATTCTTCCAACCTTCTCCTCCTGAATGAGACCTGCCTTGAAGACATCGAAGAGGCGATCGAAGAGGAAAAATTCGTCGTCATCGACTCGATCCAGGCGGTGTATACGAGCGAACTGTCCAGCGCGGCCGGGAGCGTCGGCCAAGTGCGCGAATGCGCCGGAAAATTGCAGCGCATCGCCAAGAGCCGCGGCATCACCTTCTTCATCGTCGGGCACGTGACCAAGGAGGGATCGCTCGCCGGGCCGAAAGTCCTCGAACACATCATGGACACCGTGCTCTACTTTGAAGGAGAGCGGGAAGAAAATTTCAAGATCCTGCGCGCCTACAAAAACCGCTTCGGTTCGGTGCAGGAAGTGGGCGTATTCGAGATGACGGGCGAAGGGATCTTCGGCATTTCGGACTATTCGGGGATCTTCCTCTCCGAAACCCGCGGAGAGGCGGCGGGCAGCTGCGTGATGCCCGCAGAAACGGGAAACCGCTGCATGATGGTCGAACTGCAGACACTCGCCACAAAGACGGCTTACGGCCTGCCGCGGCGCATGCCGCTCGGCATCGATTACAATAAGCTGGTACTGCTCATCGCCGTACTCGAAAAGAGATGCTCCCTCTCCTTTTCCAACCTGGACGTCTACCTCAATGCGATGGGCGGCATCCGCCTGAACGAACCGGCCGTCGACCTCGCCGTGTGCGCGGCGCTGGCGAGCGGATATAAAAATATTCCCATCGACAAGTATACCGCCGTGTTCGGCGAAGTCGGTTTAACGGGCGAAGTGCGCGGCGTGACATTCGCCGAAAAGCGCGTCAATGAGTGCGTCAAGATGGGATTCAAGCGCGTCCTTTTCCCCGGGAAAAATTTTAAGAGCGTCAAAAAATTTGAGGACCGCATCGAACTCATACCCGTCCACTATGTGAGCGGCATGATCGCCAAACTATTCCCATCGCAAAAGTAACGAAATTCATCGCTTTTATGCCACACAGAGTACTCTGCATAAAAATTTTTTGAGGGGTTGAAGATAAAAAAGGAACGGGCGCCGCGGCAACAGCCGCGGCGCCCGCCCTTTTTTACTTCACTCCGCTTTTTCTCAAAGATTGGTCAGATAAAAGATCTCTTCCGGCGTCAGTTTGCGCACAGCGCCGCGCTCGAGCGAACCGAGGCCCATATCGCCGATCTTGATGCGCTTTAAAAAGACGATATGTTTGCCGACCGCCTCGAACATGCGACGGACCTGACGGTTGCGCCCCTCATGGATGGTCACGTGCAGTTTCGTAAATCGCTTATCGATCGAGATCAGACGGATACGGCTCTTATTGGTCATCTTACCGTCCAACTCGATCCCCGTGCGCAGGCGATTGAGCTCCGCATCGGTAATGAACCCTTCGATCTTGACGAGGTACGTCTTTTCGATCTCGTTTTTGGGGTGTGTAAGGCGGAAAGCGAGATCACCGTCGTCTGTAAAGAGCAGCATGCCCTCCGTATCGTAATCCAGCCTGCCGACGGGGAAAAGCCGCCCTGCCCCCGCAGGGAGCAGCTGCATGACCGTCTTGCGGTCCTTGTCATCCTTGACGGTACAGACATATCCCTTCGGCTTATTCATCAGGTAATAGCTGTGCGAAAGGCGGCGGCGGACGGCGTTTCCGTCGACGGTGACATCGTCCCCGTCGCGGACGTCCTCCCCCAGCGCTGCAACTTTGCCGTTGACTTTGACGTGCCCTTCTGCGATCAGCTTGTCACAGGCGCGGCGACTCGCGACGCCGCACTCTGCGAGATATTTGTTGATTCTCATGCTCTTCCTCAGTACTTTTCGGCGATCGCTCGCAAGATGTCGAGGATGCCCTGATTCACACTCTCTATAGTAACGATTTTCTGCGAAAAAAGCAACTGATTTGCGAAGAAAATCTTCAAATTTCCGACAGGCTGCCCTGCCCGTACGGGAAGAGGCAGAGATGCGGGCAGATCTTCCTCGATGCGGACCAACTCTTCTTCTCCCTCTGCCAAGGGGTACGAAAAGCTGTGCGCGCAGCCGCAGCGGCAGTTTTTGCCGCTCTTCCCCGCAGCGACGGTGCGCAGATACTCCTCCGCCCGAAACAGCGGATGCATTTTATAACGGGAAAAAGCGCCGTCCAGCAACTCTGCGCTGCGGCCGTACATATCCGGACAGCCGAGCACGACAGAGACGGCGCGCATGCCGTCACGCTCGGCCGAGGCGACCAGACAGCGCCCCGCCTCTTTCGTATACCCCGTCTTGACTCCGTCCGCGCCCGCATAATTTTGTAAAAATTTATTTTTATTGTGGAGTACGCGCACCCCCGCTCCGCCATCCGGCACGCGGTGCGAGCGACAGGAGACGATCGAACGAAAGGTTTCATCGCGCATGGCACAGGCTGCGATGCGGCAGAGGTCGCAGGCAGTCGTATAATGCCCCTCCGCGGGCAGGCCGTGCGGATTGACAAAACGGCTATCCTCCGCCCCGCAGGTGAGAGCGAGAACGTTCATGCGCTCGGCAAACGCTTCGACGCTGCCCGCACAATGCAATGCGAGAGCTATGGCACAGTCATTGCCCGAACGCAGCAACAGCCCGTAGAGAAGATCGAGCACTGTCCAACGCTCTCCTTCCTGCAAGTACACGCTTGACCCCTCGACCCCGACCGCTTCGCGCGGGATCGCAACGACCTCGTCCAATCCGCCGCCGGCGATCACGGTGAGCGCCGTCACGACTTTGGTCGTACTCGCCATGGGAAGCCGCCTTCCGCCGTTGTGTTCATACAGGATGCGGCCGGTCGTGACCTCGGCGACGGCTTCTCCCCGCGAAGTTTCCGCCGCAAAGGAGGTGTGCGGGCCCGAAAAGAAAAGCCCCGCAAATGCAAGCAGCGCCGCTAACAGGCAGGCAGCCGCCCGGCCTGCGCACGGGCGGCGCGCGATCGATATCGGCTCCAGCCCGGAATCCGTTGCTAAAACAGGCGTGCGATCAGTCATTCCTGCCCGAAAGTGTCCCCACCCATTCGGAGGCCTTATCGATGAGGTTGTCGAGAGGATCCTCTCCCGCTCGGATATAGCGGCAGCCCTTTCCCTCATCTACGATAAAACCTGCCGGTTTGAGAGAGACGACCACCCCGCTGCCGCCCGCGAAGGGGACGCTTTCCCCGTCCTTGATCACCTTGATCTCTCCGAGGTCTCCGCCCCCCGCGAGGTAGCCGACCGTAACGCGCGAAACGGGAATCACCTGAAATCCGCTCGCCGTGACGATGGGTGCGCCGACCACATGATCGACATCGACCAATTCACTCAAATTCTGCATAGAACGGTCGACCAGCTCATTGACTTTCTGCTCCGATTTTTCCTTCATGTTTCCTTTTCCTCCATTATTTTTCGCAATAATAATTTGACGGCAGCCGCGATCAGAACGGCGAGATTGAAGGCGAGCAAAATGCGCCCGCTCCCCTTCAAACGATCCTCCCCCACGCACAGCAGCACATCTGCATGCAATCCGCCCACATTCCTTTTGTGCGCCCGCAAATATGCCGCACCGATGCAGGCAGCGATGCGCGCCGCTGCCGCGGCGAACAGGGCGAGGGCGGGCTGTTCTTCCCGCCCGATCTCCAGCAGGACCGCCGCATCTGCGACGGCAAAACCGCGCGCGATCTCAAATTTTTTCCCCGCAGCAAACAGTTCGGCGTAGGGCAGAAGCACAGCCTTGCGGCGGGACAAGTGAACGGCGACTCCGCCGCGGACAGGCGCTGCGTATCCGCCAAACAATTTGATCACGCGCAGAACATAGACGCCGAAATACAGCTTCTTCTCCCCGACATCCAAATAAAGGTGAATACTCAGCACGATGGGCAGGAGCAACACTGCCGCCAGCACGCCGATCCCGATCAACCATCCCATAATAGCACCGATCTATGACACGCATAGTACATTTTATTTGAATGAAATTGCGACATTCACGGTCAATAATTCCAATTTTGAGCGAGATCGCGCAAAGAATCAAAATAACCGCTGCGAGCGACATCCTCGTTGGCGAGCAGGGCGACACAGTCCGCTTCAACGCCGTTTTTATAGATAACCGCCCGGCCGAGGACATCTCCAGCCGCAATGGGCGCACGCGCGGGCTGCAATTCGATGACACAATCGACGGCGTCGGTATCGTCTGCCGCACAGAAGAGGTAAGAGGCTCGTTCCGGCCGAATGGCAACGAGTTTTTCTTTTCCGCCGATCACCTCGCACGGGCTGGAAAGGACGGCATCGTCGAGCACGGCGCGGCTGGTGTAGTTGGCAAAAATATAGTCAAACAATTCCCCCGCCCCGGCAAAACGCGCCTTGCTGTCCGGCGCGCCGATGACCACGGAGAGAGCGCGCATATCCCCGCGCACAGCCGTCGCCGCGATACAATATCCTGCCTCGGACGTATACCCCGTCTTGCCGCCGTCACAGCCGACATAACTACGGAGCAGCTTGTTTGTATTTGCCATTTCCGTGACGCGGCCTTCCGGATGGTGCATTTCATCCATCCAGGTGCGGCTGTACCCGAAATATTCTTCATGCCGCAGCAGTTCGCCGAGCATGAGCGCGACGTCGCGCGCACAGCAATATTGGCCGCTCGCCGGAAGCCCCGTACAGTTCACAAAATTCGTATCCGTCATGCCCAGCTCCCGCGCGCGCTCGTTCATCTTCTGCACAAAGGCGCGCTCGCTGCCGCACAGGCGCTCTGCCATTGCAACGCAGGAATCGTTTGCGGATGCAATGCAGATGCTCTCGAGCAGGTCATGGACGGAGTACGTGGCCCCCGCCTCTAAAAACACCTGCGAGCCGCCCATGCCAGCCGCACGTTCGCTGACGGCAATCTCTTCGTCGGCGGAGATCCGCCCCGCATCCTGCGCCTCAAAGCAGAGCAGCATAGTCATGATCTTGCACATACTGGCGATCGGCAAATGTGCGCTCTCGTTGCGCTTATAGACGGGCGTACCGCTGCGCCAATCGCACAGATAAACAGCCTTGCAGCCGGGCGAGAGCGATTCCGACGCGGCATCCGACGCGGCCGACACCGTCCCCGCGGCATAGATCGCCACGTCACCCGACACCTCCGCCTCAGCAGACTGCGCCGCACCGACCGGTACTGCTCCGAATACAGCCGTACACAAGCAGGCAAAGAGCGCCAAAATAAAGAAATGTTTTTTCATCCTCTGCATCTCTCCTATTACGGATTTTCCCTTATCTTGCGCAATGTGCGCGCTTCTATGCGAACAGCCGCAGACGTCTGTCTGCGGCGCACAGCAAAAAGGCCCGGCGCCAAGCCGGACCTTTGTATCATAAATTCAGTGAGATCAGAAGTCTGCCGTGTCCGCAAAGGTATACAAGAGAGCGGAGAGAGCGGCAGCATGACAGGCGGAACGCTCGAGCACCTCCGCATGACTGACGCCGCCCGAAGAGAGGCCTGCCGCAGCGTTGCTGAGGAAGGAGACCGCCGCGACGCGCATACCGAGGTAGCGCGCATAGATGGCCTCGACGGCGGTGCTCATACCGACGGCGTCTGCACCCAATGCACGAAAGGCGCGCACTTCGGCGGGCGTTTCATACGAAGGGCCGAGCACCTGCATGTATACCCCTTCGCGGCAGGGAATGCCGGCGCCCGCGCAGGCCCCGCACAGCGCCGCACGCAACTGTTCGTCATAGGTATGCGCAAGATCGACAAAGCGGGTGCGCTCCCCCGAATCCAGACCGGCGAGCGGATTGCGAAAGGTAAAATTGATATGGTCGCGGATGACCATGACATCCCCTGCCGAATAATCCGCATTCACCGCGCCGGCGGCATTGGTCAGGACGATCGTCCGCACCCCCAACGCATACAGGACGGCGACGGGAAGGACCGCCTCTGCGGGCGGATGCCCCTCGTACATATGCAGGCGCCCCTGCACCGCCACAGCCGGCTTCCCCGCCATGGTTCCGCAGAGGAATACCCCCGTATGGCCGGGAACGCCGCACATCGGCATCCCCTCTAACTGCGCAAATGAAAAGGAAGCGGAAATTTCCATCCGATCCGCCGCAGCACCCCAGCCGCTGCCGAGGATAAACCCCAAACGGGGACGGGGACAGCCGGATGCATCCAGCCGCTCCGCGATTTGTTGCGCGATCCGCTGTGCGCGCCGTTCAATCCCGTCCATGCCCTTTCCTCCTTTGCGGGCAGATACGCCCGTAAATCTGTTCATCATTTTCCAATCCGAAATAAGCCCCGAGGAAATGTGCGACGCGATCCAAACCGTCCAACGTACCCAAACCCAGCGGGCGGACGCCGCTGCCATAAATGAGCAAAGGCACGTATTCGCGGGAGTGGTCTGTCGACGGAGTGGTAGGATCGCATCCGTGATCGGCCGTGAGGATGAGTACGTCCCCTTCCCTCATCCCCGCTTCGATCGCGGGCAGGGCGCCGTCGATACGGCGCAGTGCCGCGGCATAGCCCGCCGCGTCGTTGCGGTGACCGTACAACATATCGGTATCTACGAGGTTGACAAAGACCAAACCTTCCCCCGCTCCGCACACAAGCTCTGCGAGGACGCGCAGGCCCTCTTCGTTGCCGGACGTATGGATGCTGCGCGCAATGCCGCGGCCGCAGAAAATATCTCCGATCTTTCCCACGCCCGTCACGGGGATGCCCGCCGCCGCAAGCCGGTCGAGCAGCGTTTCGCCGGGCGGTTCGAGCGCATAGTCGCGTCGGTCGGCCGTGCGGGTAAATTTCCCTCCCGCATGTATGAAGGGGCGCGCGATGACCCTGCCGACAGCTCGGTCACCCGTCATAACGCGGCGCGCCGCTTCACAGATCGCGTACAGCCGTTCCAGCGGAACGACGGACGTGTCTGCCGCGATCTGCAGGACGGAATCCGCCGATGTATAGAGGATCGGTCTGCCCGTGCGCAGATGCTCTGGGCCGAGCCTTTGAATGATCTCCGTGCCGGAAGCGACCTCATTGCCCAGAAAGCATACACCTGCCGCCCGTTCGAGATCCGCCACTACGTCCGGCGGAAAAGTCGGATAAACGCGGTATGGGCGCTCCAACACGAGGCCGGCAAGTTCATAATGCCCCGCCGTCGTATCCTTGGCGGGCGTCTTTTCCCGCAGGCGCGCATATGCCGCGCGCGGCGCTGGTACGGGCAATAAAGTCCTGCCGTTCGGAAACGACTTTGCGACGCCGTCGATATTGTTCAGCCCGAGCGAAACGAGCTCGGGGAGCAGTATCCTCGTCGCCGCAAACGTATTGCCGTAGGTATCGGACCCGACATCCCCGTACGCCTCGGCGTCCGGCAGAGCGCCGATACCGAAGCTGTCAATGACGATGAGAAAGGCTCGCATCTATCCCCTCCTTCTGAGGCAAAGAGGGGCGCCGTTCGGCGCCCCTCCCGGCGGTCAGCGCAGCTCAGCGCCGACTTTTTCGTGCAATGTTTTCAAAATACGGCGCACATACCCGTCCGCATCCTCGGGCGCGATCGCCTTCTCGTGCGGGACAAAAGTGACTGTGAACGCCATGCTCTTTTTGCCCGCGCCGACCTGTTCGCCGCGGTAGACATCGAACAGGCGGACACCGCCGACAAATTTGCAGCCGCTGCGAATGGCCGCCTCCACATCGGCACAGGCCGTCTCTTCCGGAACGATGAGCGCGAGATCGCGGCGGACTTCGGGAAACTTGGGAAGCGGAGCATAATGGATCTCTGCGCCCAGCGCGTCCGCAAGGGCAGCGTAATCCAGCTCGCCCAAATAGACGGGAATTTCTATGGCCAGCTCTTCGCTCAGGTCGGGAGCGAGCTCGCCCAGCCAGCCGATCACGGCGCCGCCAAAGAGGACTTCCGCCGTTTTCCCGGGATGCAGGAAGGGCTTGGCCGCCGGACGATAGTCGAAGTGCAAGCCAAATTCAGCCGCCAAAGCCTCAAACGCGGCCTTCGCTGAGAAGAAATCTTCGCCGGGGCCGTACACGCCGATGCCCAGCGTCGCACGCTCTTCGGGCAGCGCTTGCAGAGGAAGGGATGCGGCGATGTACACGCTCGCCAACTCAAAGAGGCGGGCGCCGTCGTTGCCGCGGCGGATGTTGCGCACCAACGTGTGCAGCATGGAGGGAGCGAGCGTCGTGCGCATCACGCTCATATCTTCGCCGATGGGGTTTTTGATGCGGATCGCCCGCGCCGCCTCTTCTTCGATGCGGAGGAGTGCATAGTCCTTCGGAGAAATAAAGGAATAGGTGATGATCTCGCTGAAATCCTGCCCGCGCAGCGCGCGCTTGGCCCGCGCCGCCCGGCGCTGACTCGCATTCAATCCGCCGTTGGTGACGGCCGCCGTGCAGAGAAAAGTGCCTTCGATATGGTCATAGCCGTATTCACGGATAACTTCTTCGGCGAGATCGGGATAGCCGTCCACATCCTCGCGATATGCGGGAGCCGTGACGGAAAGCACATCGTCGCGCACTTTGACGTTGAAGTTGAGCCTCTCCAAGATATCGATCATGGTATCCTGCGGCACCTCGATGCCGAGCAGCGCATTGATCTGCGCTGCCGTCGTCTCGATGGGCTTCGGCGGATCCTGCGGCACGGCGACATCGAAGCGGTCGCAGGCGATCTGACCGCAGCCGAGCTCGTCGATGAGGTTGAGTGCGCGGTTGATCGCGACGCCCGTCGTATAAGCATCCACGCCCTTTTCGTAGCGGGCGGAGGAATCGCTCTTTTGACCCAGCGCTCGGGAAGTGCGGCGGATATTGGCGCGCTCGAACTTGGCGCTCTCAAACAGGAGCTCGCGCGTCGTATCGGCGATGCCGCTGTTCAGGCCGCCCATGACGCCCGCAAGAGCGACCGGCTTTTCGCCGTCGGCAATGACGAGGTTCTCATTTGTGAGTTTGAAGGTCTTTTCGTCGAGCGTGGTGATCTCCTCCCCTTCGTGCGCGCGGCGGACGCAGATACGGCTGTCTGCAATGCGGGAAAGGTCAAACGCATGCATCGGCTGCCCCAGCTCTAAGAGCACGAAGTTGGTGATGTCGACTACGTTGTTGATGGAGCGCAGACCGCACAGCGCGAGGCGGCGGCGCATCCACAGCGGCGACTTCCCGATTTTAATATCGCGCACATAATGACCGATGTAGCGAGGGCAGAGATCGGGCGCCTGTACGGAGATATTTACCCGCTCGCTCGTACGGAACGCACCCATATGATAGGTCAGCGGAACGGGCTCCACTTCCTTATGCAGTACCGCGGCGACCTCGCGCGCGATCCCGTAAATACTCTGGCAATCCGGACGGTTGGAGGTGACGGCAATGTCAAAGATATAATCGTTTAACCCGACGACTTCCTTGATATCCGTACCGACGGGAATATCTCCCTGTAAAATCAGGATCCCGTTGACGTCTGCGCCCTCGTACCAGTCATCATTGATGCCCAGTTCCTCGCCCGAGCAGAGCATACCGCACGACTCGACGCCGCGCAGCTTCCCCTTTTTGATCTTGACTCCGCCGTGCAGGGAGGAATTGTCCAGCGCGACGGGAACGAGCGCGCCCTCAAAGACGTTGTCTGCACCCGTAACGATTTGAATATCCTCGCCGTAACTGCCGCAGTTGAGGCGGCAAACCTTTAATTTATCTGCATCGGGATGCTTCTCGATCTTTTCAATGCGGCCGACCACGCAGCGGTCGATCTCCGCGCCGACGTCGATCAGCTCTTCCACTTCGAACCCGCAGGAAAAGAGCTTTTGCTGCAGCTCCTGCGCGGATACGTCAATGTCTACATAATCTTTCAGCCAACTGAGAGGTGCTTTCATATTTCCTCCTTAATCCCGGAATTGTTTTAAAAACCGCACGTCGTTTTCAAACAGAAGGCGGATATCGTTGATGCCGTATTTGATCATGGCGATGCGCTCCAGCCCCATGCCGAAAGCGAAGCCCGTGTACTCGTCGGGATCGATGCCGCAGTTTTCGAGCACGCGGCGGTTGACCATACCGGCGCCGAGCACTTCGATCCAGCCCGTGCCCTTGCAGATACGGCAGCCCTTGCCCCCGCAGTTATGGCAGGAAAGGTCTACTTCTACGCTCGGTTCTGTGAACGGAAAGTAGGAGGGACGGAGGCGGGTCTTGGTCTCGGAGGAAAACATGCGGCGGGCAAACTCGTCCAGCATGCCCTTGAGGTCGTTCAGCGTGATCCCCTTGTCCACGACGAGGCCCTCCATCTGATGGAACATGGGAGAATGGGTCGCATCCGAATCCGAACGGTAGACGCGGCCGGGACTGAGCACCTTGATCGGCGGCTTTTTGTTTTCCATCACGCGGATCTGCCCGGAGGACGTCTGTGAACGGAGCAAAAACTCGCCGCCGATAAAAAATGTATCCTGCATATCGCGCGCGGGGTGATCGGCCGGAATGTTCAGCGCCTGGAAATTATAATAGTCCTGCTCGATCTCCGGGCCTTCGAACACGTCGAAGCCCATACCGGCAAAAATATCGACGAGCTCCTGCTTGACGAGGGAAACGGGATGCACTGACCCGCCGCCCGCCAAATGCGCGGGAAGCGTCACGTCGATGCGTTCGTTCGCGTAGCGCGCGGCGAGCTCTTCCTTTTTCAGCTCCTCCTCCCGCGCGGCGAACTGCTCTTCCGCCCAGCTGCGCACATCGCCCACCAGCTTCCCCGCAGCGGGGCGCTCTGCGGGCGGAATGTCGCGCATGCCCTTAGACAGCGCAGAAATCGCGCCCGTCTTGCCGAGATACTGCATTTTCAGTTCGAAGAGCTGGCGGCGATTCGCAACGCCGCGCATGCCCTCGCTGATCTCCCGGCGAATTTGTTCGATCTTTTCTTTCATATCGTTTTTCTCCTTGACGGATCTTTCTTGACGGATCATAGCCCCGCGGTCCAAAAACAAAACGCCCTGCGACAAACTGTCACAGGGCGCAGAGATGCGCGGTACCACCTATGTTCGCGGGAAAATCCCGCCTCATTCTCCGCTTAACGCGCGGCGCACGCACGCCCCTACTGCCGCAAACGCGGGTTCGAAGCGAGGCTCGGAAGGGAATAACGGACGCACCGCCCGGGCGGCCTTACAGCCGATGAGTCGCCCTCTCTGAGGACTGCGCCATGTCCGTCTGTCTTCGTCATCGCTTTACCGATTGATAGGTTGTATCCATGATAATGCAAAAGCGCGCAAAAGTCAAACGTTTACGGCAGCACTTACAAAATTTTTCTCTTCGCCGTTCCGTGCTCACACAAGCTCTGTCTGCCACGTACACATTAGAGTCCGCCCCCCCGACAAGGGCTGCCGGCCGTCCAAATATATGGACGGGACATCGCCCACGATGATATTTTCGCACACGAGAATTGGCACGTCGACCGAAACTTCCATTTCCTTGGACGGGAAAAGAATGCTTATGGTCGCCGTCACTTCCATCTGCACGGCATGCCGCGTCTGATTGATCCCTGCACTTGTAAACGCAGACTGAAACTCACAGCGCGCGGTGCCGACAGGCAGGATCTCGAAAGTGACATGCGGACCGAACCCGGCGAGCAACTCGATACCGGTCAAAGCCCCCGCCGGGACCTGCACTCCCTGCGCACACGCCGCATTCAATTTGGTCGCAGCGAGGGCGACTGTCTGGCGGGCGAGCAAATTGAGTTGCCGCGCATCCGTTTCGATGGATGTGATCTCCCCCTCTGCATCCCGTTCGATGGTGACGAGGGTATCGTAATCGATCCCGTTCCATTGCAGCGCTTCTGCCGCCGCATCATTCAGAGCGGACAGCGCGAGGGAACGGACGGTCGCCTCGCTGAGTGAATACAGCAAATCGGTCACATTGCGCTGAAACCAGGCAAACAGGCCGATAAGCACGGCCAAAATCACTCCCAAAATGATATATTTTTTCGCCCGCACGGCCGCCGGTTTTTTATACCGACGATAGCGATAGCCGGATTCGTATCCAGAATAAGACATGATCGTTCTATCGTATGCGCTGTCCGCACAAAACAGAAGCGCAAACGTGAAAAAACGCGCATGATACCAAAGCGCTGATTGGCCTCCTTTGGCATGAAAAAAGCGAAATAGGCAGCAAAAACTGTTGACAAAACGCACAAAAAACGGTAAACTATACTATGCTGATTTCGCAATTAAGCGACCTGCAGCGCCCAATTGAAAATGCAGAGATGTCTGAGCGGCCTAAGGAGCACGACTGGAAATCGTGTGTACCTCGTAAGGGTACCGAGGGTTCAAATCCCTCTCTCTGCGCCAATACGCCATAACCGCATATTTCGCGGTTATGGCGTTTATTTGTATAACGAAAACCCCGCGATAGTCGCGGGGTTCAAAGGAGGCTAAGCCGATGAGGATGACAAAAGAACTCCGATTGTGTAAAATAAGAACTGACC